>NZ_JBIVOP010000023.1:0-83321 GCF_044754175.1 Neobacillus sp. NPDC093127 | reverse complement strand
GAACTTCAAAAAAATGGATATAGGAAGTTCTACTTAAGTTCGGTCTTTTTTATAAAATATTTACTCTTGACCTAATTGCCATTATACGCTGACCCACTGGCCTTGCATAAAAGTAAGTAAATTGAATAAAACCAAAAATTTTACATCCACCTTTTGTTATCAATGGAAAAAAGGAGAATAGGGTATCGAATAGACCTTGTTCCCTTTTTTTCCTTATTAATAATTTCCTAGTTTTCTTTCACTTTTTCTTTTTTCCTTCTTAACTTTCTCCTTCACCAAGGCAACAGTTCCAAACGACGGTTTTTTCTTTTCTATTGGGATAGGAACCTTTTGTCTCCCATTTGATTTTTTCGTTTTCCTGTTTAGTTCCTTCAATATTTCTTTGCCTGGCAAATATAAATAAGTTCGTAATATCCGGAAAAATATCCAAGGTGTTTTTTGGGACTCTGTTTGGAGTTTTATAATGAGAGAAACCCCGAACGCGATAAGCGCCAAGAACATTTGATTCCAAATGCCTTGCGGCTTTGTGCTCCAGATTTTAGTGAACTTTAGATGACCTTTGATCCACTTGAAGAATAACTCAATCAGCCAGCGGTTTTTATAGATTTCTAATATCTGTTGGTCTGTCAAATCAAATCTGGTAGTAAGGATTCGATAAGTACGGTCCTTTTCATCTACAAATTCAACATATCGGACCGGTACATAGGAAACCCCAAAATTCACCTTTGCATCTCGTTTTATAGATGGGTGAGTTGGCTTGTACTCTTCCAATGAATAAAGAACTAGGTTCTTGGTTATGCGGGTCACAAATGAAATTTCCTTTTCCAGCCAAGATGTCAGATTCTTTTTGGAAGGGTATCCTCTATCCATTACATAGGTGCAATCATTTTCCTCAACGAGGAAATCGGAACTTTCAAAATCGCTAACAGTGCCAGTAGATGGGACAATTTTTTCCGGAAAGGCAACATCCTTAGAAACCACAACTAGTCGTGTATGCATTTTTACTGCATTATGTCCTTTTGAAATGAATGCCCAATCGCATAGGTTTTCTGGCAATCGAATTTCAGTAGAATCTACTATACTTAGCCTGCCGATTTCCTTTGAAACCCCATTATAACCTTGGGTAAGAGTGTGGATTTTATTAACTACTTTTTCAAACATTTTTTTGGCCATTTCTGTAGGCAAATCGTTGATTCGACGGCTTAACTGGGAACCGCTGATCTCTTTAATATCTAGCTCTTTCTTTAAATCGGGATGTGCTCTTAGTTTTTCTTCCATTTCACTGTAAGAACTCCATTGATCAAGCTGAGCAGCCACAAAAGTTTTTAGCAATGATTTTGTAGTTAATTTCTTCCCATAATCAATCAGGGGGCATTCAAAATCTTCAGTTGGAAGAATCCTTAGGCATTGACAAATTAGCTTTGCTCGGCCTATACTTTTTTTATTCATGTTTAAACTCCTTTGTAGAAGACTTGTTTGTTTAGGGAACAAAACAAGGTCAACAACTTCTACAATAGGAGTTTTTTTATTTTCTGTAAATACTTAATTTTGAAAATATGGAATTATTTTAAATCAATGCAAGGCCAGTGGGTCTGACTCTATATCCCTGAAGTTTGAAATAAAATAGAAAATGGCATCAGCAAAAGAACTATAGATTGTTGTGATTATAATATTGAGAAATTCGTTAAACTATTGAAGCTCTTCTCGAAATAGAAAATTAATAATTTAAAATAATATCGAATTCTTGTGCTCAGTCCCCCAGTGAATTATAGCTTTAACGTGGTGAATGGACTCTTAATTCAATGATATACGAAAGTGCTTGCGATATGGATAGATTGCTATCATCAAAATTTACCTATATACGCCTATTGATATTTAATGATAGTTTATTTAAACTAGCCAAAGAAGTGCCCGAGAAATGTTTGGCTACGTTACTTATGACATTACCGACACTTGGATTTTTTTACAATCTTTAGGATAGTAATCTTTGAGATGAAGAGTCCATTTCTCGTAACCACTTGGTATAATTGAATTTCGGGTTGTTTGGAGAGAAATAATTAATAATCTAGGGACAACTTTTTCTTTTTTTTCTAAATATTAAAATGTGATATTTAGATCTTGATCTTTTCAGTAAAATGTTGTATAATAGAGAAAAGGGAAAGGGTGTTCGTATATGGAAAATTCTAAAATTAAAGTTATCGAATTATTCGCAGGTGTTGGCGGCTTCCGTTTAGGGTTAGAAAAAGCGAACCCCGAATTATTTGAAGTGGTTTGGGGAAATCAGTGGGAGCCTTCTCGTAAAGCACAAGACGCATTCGAATGTTATAAACATAATTTTGATACTGGTATGCATTCAAATGAAGATATAACTAAAGTTTCTGATGAAACCTTTGTTGATTTAGAACCAAATTTAATCGTTGGTGGTTTCCCGTGCCAAGACTATTCTGTAGCACGAACTTTATCCGGAGAAAAAGGTATCCAAGGTAAAAAGGGAGTTTTATTTTGGGAGATTAAACGGGTAATTGAGAATACACATCCTAAATATGTGCTTTTAGAAAATGTAGATCGACTTTTAAAGTCACCTTCATCACAGCGAGGTAGAGACTTTGCTGTGATGTTAGCGACGTTTAGAGATTTAGATTATACTGTAGAATGGCGAGTAATAAATGCTGCTGAATATGGATTTGCTCAGAGAAGAAGGCGAATATTTATCTTTGCATACAAAAACGGTATCGCTTTTGAACAGAAACAAAATAATTATTCTGAAAATGATATTGTTTTTAAAGAAGGTTTCTTTGCTAAACCATTTCCAGTTGAAAATGAACCCTACAATGGTAGAGTAGCTACTATTTCCTTGCCAACTGATATTGTATCCATATCCGATCATTTCTCATTCGGTTTCTATTCAGCTGGATATATGAAAGATGGAACTGCATTCACCACTCAAGTTATTCCAATAGAAGAAAAACCAACAACATTACGTGATATCCTTCAGGATGAATCTGAAGTAGATGAAAAATTCTATTTATCAGACTCGACTATTGAAAAGTTTGCATATCTACGTGGACCGAAGAAAATTGAAAGAAAGACTGCAGAGGGACATGTCTATCAATTTTCTGAAGGTGGGATGTCTCCGACTGATGATTTGGACAAGCCGGGTAGAACAATGTTAACAAGTGAAGGTTCAACAAACCGAAGCACTCATATTATTGAGGTAAATGGTCGTAAACGATTCTTGACTCCTTTAGAATGTGAACGACTTAATGGATTTGATGATAATTGGACAAGTATTATGTCTGACCGTATGAGATATTTTTGCATGGGTAATGCATTGGTGGTTGGATTAATTGAGCGCATGGGAAAAAGAATTGAAGAAATTGAAAAAATAAATATCCAAACTGACGTTCAATTAGAATTGTCTTTGCAAAGCTGATACCTTGAGTACCAGCTTTTTTCTTTACGTGGTAAAATATTGTTAATTAACGAGATTTCTTGAGGGGGCACATCGATGGTATATGAAACGGAAGAAGTACTTCTATATAAAGCAAAAGAAGCAGAAGGTAAAACCTTTGGTGAGATTGATCAAACTGGAAGAATTTCAAATCCTAAATCCAAAGGACAACTCGGACAAATAATCGAAGAGAGCTATTTTGGTTATAAAGTAAATTCCAAGTCAGAGGCTGATTTTGCGGAACTAGGTATTGAATTAAAGGTTACGCCTCTTAAACAGAATAAAAATAAAACCATTTCTGCAAAAGAAAGATTGGTCTTAAGTATCATCAACTATCATAAAGAAGTTCTCAATTCTTTTGAAACCTCGAGTTTTTGGACTAAGAATCAAAAGATTTTACTGATGTTTTATCAATGGATTCCTGAGGTTCACCGTTCCGAGTATCAAGTGCTTAAAAGCCATCTATTAACTTTTAGTGAAGAAGATTTACATATTATCAAGAAAGATTGGGAATTTATAACAAACAAAATCAAAATGGGTAAAGCACATGAACTTTCTGAAGCCGATACCATATATTTAGCTGCATGTACGAAGGGCAAGAACAAAGATTCATTAAGAACTCAACCATTTAGCCCTATCCTCGCAATGCAAAGAGCATATAGCTTAAAAGCTAGTTATATAACTGGCGTTGCAAGAAAAATACTTACAAACAAAGATATGGTTTCAATTACAAATGGGCAAGAATTAAAAAGTAAAACTCTTGAAGAAATACTTCACGATAGATTCCTTCCCTATGTAGGGAAACCACTTACACAAATTGCAAATGAGAATAGGATTAAGATAAATAAATCTAAAAGTTTTGTTCCTGATTTTGTTAGTGCGTTGTTAGGGATAAAAGGAACAAAACTTGATGACATTGAAGAATTCTCAAAGGCAAATATTCAATTCAAAACAATTCGTCTAGAACCGAATGGAATACCACGTGAACATATGTCGTTTAAAAATCTGAATTTTATGGAGTGGGTTATAGAAGAATGGGAAGATAGTTGGTTAAAGAATTACTTTGAACAAACTAAATTTCTTTTTGTTATTTTTGAGTTTAGAGAAACGGAAAAAGAAAATAAAGACCGTGAATTATTTTTTAAAGGCATAAAATTATGGAATATGCCTATTTCAGTAATTCAAGAGCGATTAAAAAATTTCTATTATAGTCTTCAACAGCAACTGGTTTCTGGCGTTCAAATTGAAATTGTACTGAAGGGGAAAAAAACTGTGGCAAAGAATAATTTACCTTCCGCAGGGACTAATGGACTTTGTCATATTCGTCCCAAAGGGAAAAATGGACAAGACAAGACCCTTTTACCAGATGGACAAATGATTGCAAAACAAGCATTTTGGCTGGATAAGGATTATATTGCTTCAGTAACTAATTGCGAGGGGATTAGTTGATGGCTGGCTATATTTTTACACTCGATAATATTAATTCATTAAATGAAATTATATTAAACCAAGTTTATAGTACAAATTTGAATATTCCTCAATCGAATAGATGGTTAACACATCATGAAGGTACCTTTACTGATTATCTTTCCATGACTGAGGGAGATAATGTTTACTTTTTTATAAAGAGAAAAATATATGGTGTAGGTAAACTTATTAATATCAATGGTGAATGTAAGCACTTAAATTTCCCTGGTGCGGATATTCCAATTACAGAAGATTTTTTAGACCTAAAAGACAAAATGATTCTGAATAAGTCGACATTTTACCTTGGAAATCGATTTATTTGCACATAAGAAAGTGCACCACACTTTTTTACAAATGGGATTGATATGGACGATGTGCTCGCTTCGAATCCAGAAGCGTTTAAAATGTTACGTGTACTATGGAAATTGTCATTTATTAAAATTGATGATGTTGAAAATAAGGCATTATATGACATTATTCTCAAAACGAATGAAAATGAAATTGCTAAACCACAAAATATTTTTATTACTTCAGATAGCGTACATACTCGAATGAATAAGATAGTAGATCAAACATACACAGTAAACGCCAAAAATATTTTAAGCTTGGCTTCTGACGGTAATAAAATCAGACATGAAATGGCTATTGAAGCTGGAGTAGTAGATTATATTAAAAATACACCTAATGGAGTTTTTGGGAAATGGGATTATTTATCGCACCAAGTGGTAGCTTCACCCTTCAAACCTGTAGATTATATGGATAAAATGGATGTTTTCGGTTATCGATTCATCCCTTCATTCTCAACTATTTCCAAATATCTAACAATTGAAATTAAAAAAGATGTTGCAGATACAGAAGTAATTAACCAATTAATGAAGTACGTTGACTGGATAAATCAAGAATATAGCTATGGTGATTACTCGATGATTGAAGCATTTATAGTTGCTCAAGATTTTCCAGACGAGGTAGTAAGTTTAAAAGAAGAAGTCGGAAAACGCACTTTTGTTAAAGGACGTCGTCCAGCTGTTACAATGTACTGGTCAAATTTAAGATTAATAAAATATGTTTATAATGAACAGGATAAAAATCTTGAATTTATTGAAGTGGGAATATAGTATGATGAAGTTTCTAAAAGTTAATGACAAGGGACAAAACCCTTGTCCCAACAGCTAGAAAAGAAAAAGAGATGAAATTATTTTAAAACTAATAGGGCTGAATGGTGTTATAGTTAGACAATTATAAAGAATTTTGTTGGGTTTTAATGTTAAAAGGAATCTTGCTTGGAAAATGCTTTGGGAAAATTGGACAAAAAAATAGTGTGCAAGACTCCGAATAGCTAGCCTATAGGAGGGTATCTTAATCGAGTTTCTCTTTTACATGTGTCGGAAACGAACTAATAAAACTGTGATTTTAATAATTTTCCAAGAGTATAAAAATGATATCCTTTTACCACTTTATTCAATTTTTCAATAATCAAAAATTCGGGGTCAGTTCCCCGGCAAGCTATAGCTTTAACGCACCGGGGGACCCTAATTTCCCAGGAATTTAAGAACTTTATTATCGGCGATAAGATGAGTGAGGTTTATTCGGCGGTGAATGGTTAAAAGTTAGAACCAAAAGGATCATTCTCATGTAAGGTAAATTATGTACACACAGGACAGACTGACCCTTTTTATTGGAGTAAGTGTTTTGAATGTGATTAGGATATTGAAAAAGAAATTAAAATACTATTGTAGAATTATTTTTAAGGATAATAAGCTGAACCGGGTTGCTACTAAATAATTTGTGTGGTGAATTCAATGAAAGATAAAATTGCTGTATCGGATAAAATAAAAGTGTTTGTAAGTTCCCGTTGTGGGGTGGAAAGATATGACCGGGTTAGGAGCCGTCTAAAATATTTAATAGAGGAGACAGGACTTGCAGAGGTCTATTTATTTGAGGATGGTTTAGCTTCAACTCAAACAGCAGCTCAAGATTACCTATATTCTTTGGATGATAGCGATGTCTGTATTTTTTTGATTGATAATGAAGATGGGGTTACACCAGCAATACTTAAAGAAATAAATCGTGCTAAAGCCTATCCTAAAAAATCATTATATTTATTTTGCAATGAAAAACAAAAGGAACCCACACAGATACAAAAAGAACTTGTAGGAGCCCAAGGAGCAAGATATTATATAACAAAATCTTTCGATGATTTTATCATTAAAGGGTATGAAAGTTTAATTAATGATATATGTAAAATATATAATAATTACTGTAAAAATAGACTGGTAGATCAAGAATTCGGTGAAAATAAAGAAGTCGAAATTGAAGTGGATTCAATTGCATCCGAATCTTTAGAAAAGCGAATATTAAGTGGGACTAATAGGACTAAACTTTTTATTAGTGGTCAAATATATAGCAATGCTATCAATGAAATGATAGAAACGAATGACTTTGATGCATACTGTGAAGATTTTTTGCAAGTATTATTCGGTGGGAAAAGTATAAGAGAATTTAACACTTCAATGTTTATGGATGTCCTGAAAAAAGAACAGAGTGAAAATTTACATAAAGTAGTTAAAAACCGTTGGAAAGCAATACAGTATTATTGGAATGACGATTTAGAAAATTGCATTGAATGCCTAGAAGTAGCTTTAAGTAAAGCAAAAGAGTTTTCATTGCCAAATTGGATTATTCAGGATATATTAATTGATTTGAGAAATACAGTTAATCTTAGTGGGTATAAGAATAACGAAATAATTATAGAAAGTGATGCTCAAAAAGAATTAAATCACGAAACTAAAGCACTGTTCTATCCATTAATTGACCGATATGATAAAGAACTCCAAGAAGAAATTACAAAGCAGACAATATCATCTTCAACCAAATCGCCTTATACCTTTTCTTGGAGTAATCATATAAATATTTATTCTGATTTATTAACAAAAATCTACGTTATATCTGTATTTAATGGTTCATTGACACACATTTTGATGACTATGGATCGTCTTAAATATGTTGCATTTAATTTATGTAATGAATATAGCGACTGGCAATTTCGTGTTTTGCTTTTAAAGGTAGCAATTAGAAATGGGAAAAAGGAAGAAATAAAAGGATACATTAAATTATTCAATGATGTATTTGGAAAAATGAACTCATCTGATTCTTTGGAAATATTTAAATTTTGTAATTCCATTCCAATAAATCATAAACGAGATATTGCAAAACTAGAAGCATTGAAAAATTTGGGATACTATTTATCAGACAGTGATTATGAAGTAGTTCATAACGAATTAATCATTCTAATTGAAAATTGGATTGCTGATGATTACCGAATTGTAGCGGTTGGGAGTTATTTATTTGAGGCACTTAGGGAGAATAGTCACAGATTCGATAAAAATATAATTATTAAATTATGTCTTGATATTATTATTAAAAAGCTATATCGATTCTATGATGACGCACTTGAAATAATAGCATATATTGGATTAAAAGATATTAATGAAGAGCTATCAAAAAAAACAATCGATGAAATTAATAGACTAATTGTTGATAAAAGTATCAGGGAGGAATGCAATAACTTAGCAAAGGCAATTATTGCTATTAGAAAGTCAAAAAAAGAATATACTTCAGTATTACATCGAAACGTACTAGAACACATGACTAATTTCAATTTAGAGATATATACAATAGAAACCATGGTGGATACGCAGGAAGATAGTGAAGAGCAAATATTAAAATATATTTTTGAATTAAAAGAACGTAATAGGACTCAAGGAATAAATGGTAGTTATACAGGTTACGCAAATAATCTGTACCAAACTATAAAAAATATTATTAAGTTAAATAATATAGAATTACATGGTGAATTAGTAAACAGCATTCTTGAAGCATCATTAGAAACTGTACTCAGTCGGAAACAATTGATTTCAGATAAAATCGATGCGATTAAGATGATTATATTTGTTAAACAGAATTGTGATGTAGGAAATATTAATTTTAATTACTACATTAAGGAAATTAGAAATAATAAAGAACTGGTGATAGATGGATATAGAGACCCTTTTTTCAAGAAAACAAATACGTCTCTCCAGTTTAATCTAGTAATGCTGAAATTAGTTTTCGAAGATTTGGATATTAATCTTCTTTTTGATATCTTGGGTAGCTATGGGGAATTAGATGAATTTGAAAAAATTGAAGCTTTAAAAGCCGTAATTAGTACATTTGAAAATGATATTTGCAATAAAATTGATAAAAGATTTTTATTTATGTTAATGCAATTTGTATTGAGTTTGTCTCATAATAAAAATCATGATATAAGATTTTATTCGATTAAAGCACTACTTCTTATGATTACAGAAGATACGAAAACAACAATTCTCACTCAACTTTCTAAAAGAATGGATTATGACAGTGTATTCATTAAAAACCATATCATGAACCAATTTGATAGATTGCTTAACATAGATTTAAAAGTTACCAATCTTATGATTCAGAAGGCAAGTGTTGACAATCATTATGTTATAAGAAAACGAGGATTAGATTTCTTAGAAAAAATGATGCTAGAGTAGTATCAGTGGGCCATTACATCGAATGTGAAGTTAGCATGGGAGATTTAGAGTCTTAGGTAATTGGATATTAAGCACTTTATTTAATAATATAGGGGTTCCATTTGGAAGGAAAAAGACACTTAAAACTCTTTCTATATGGAAAATAAAAGGGTTGCTTTGTGGTACATTGAATATAAAATAAATGAATGGAAAAGAGGTGAATGAAATGAACATATTTCAGTATCAGGGACAAGAGGAAGACCACTATACAAATATCTTGATGTGTATTTTGGATTATAAAGACCAATTAATTCTTCCCCAATTTATTAAGGGATTAATGGCTGACTATGCTAATGATTTCCAATTTTCTAATCTATCAATTAATGTTCGAACAAAATATTGTCCCCAACAGTCAAAACCTTACGAATATATTTTTGGCATTGCCCCGTATAAAAGCGGGGTAACTCATTCAGATTTAGAAGACAATTCTGGTTCGATACCAGATGCATGGATTTGTGGAAGCAATTTCAATTTACTTTTTGAATTTAAAATAAGAGGGACTTTAGATGAAGGACAAATTTCTGCTCATAAAAGATTATTAAATAAGGAAGATGCTCAGGTTATACGCCTTACTTGGGACAATGTTATGGAAAGCCTCGCAAACATTAAAACGAATGATTTCGTTCTCCAATATCTATTACAAAATTTCTTTGACCTTAAAAATAAATTTAAATCAAAAAGGCGTTCTTCTGGTATGCCAAAAGAGATTATTAGCAACATAAATCGAAAGAATGAGCTTCATTTTATCATAACAGGAAGTAGAGCTCATAAACCGTACAAAGTGGAGATGGCTTTTAACGGGATAACAGAATTATTAAGAAATGATTTAATAGGTATTACTGCTGCTAGAAGGTATATTGCCGAATATGTATACCTAAATAAAGATTCTCTTCCTATTACATACGAGGGTGATAGTACTGAAATAAATGATTATTGTGTTGCTCCTGGAAGAGCCGAAAAAAAGAATTCTTGGAATCAATGGAGACTTGGCGCTTATTTTAAAAAATCATGAGGAATAAATAAAGGAGAGACAAATTTAGATTCTCGATATCCAGAAAAAAACGAGACAACAAAATCAATCATTATTTGGCTAGAAATTTACTATATTCCCGAAACCCTTATGTTTACAAATCTATATTTCCATTGGTTATAATAGAAATATAACTAAATTGGAGGTACCACAAAATGCCTATTTACAACAAACTCGTCCGCGACCGTATTCCCGAAGTAATAGAAAGCACTGGTAAAAGGTTTAGCACAAGAATTCTAGGCAATAAAGAATATATAAAACAACTTAAAAATAAAAGTTTCGAAGAATTAGAAGAGTATGTACAAGCTGAAAATGATCAAGATGCGATTGAAGAGCTAGCAGACTTGTTAGAAATTATCCATGCACTAGCTGAATGTCATGGTGCAACAATTGAGACCGTTGAAGAGGTTCGCCAAAAGAAGGCTGAAAAGCGTGGTGGCTTTAAAGAAAAAATCTTTTTAATTGAGGTTGAAGATGAGTAAGATTCAACTGATAACTGGGGAACTAGGAAATCATTTAATTGAAAAGTTAGAAGAAGCTTCAACCATTTGTATTTTAACCTCATTTATTATGAAGTCCGGAGTCCAATTTTTAAAAGAGAGTTTAAAAAGGGCTGCAGAAAATGGTGCAGATATTAAGATTTGTACCGGAGATTATTTATATATTACCCAGCCCGAAGCACTTGATGAACTGCTTTCCATTGACGAAGGAATAAAAACAAGGATTTGGAAAAGTAATGGGGTATCCTTTCATCCAAAGGCCTATATGTTTCAATCAAGTGAGCATGACTATTTGTTTGTTGGATCATCTAATCTATCAAAGTCAGCACTAAATCAGGGAATTGAATGGAATCTGGCAGTCAGTGATGAAATAGAAGTTTTTGAGGAAGCCCAAACAGAATTTTTGAATTTATTTTATGACGGTCAAACTGTACCATTAAATAAGGAAACTTTAGAAGAATATAGAGATAGTTTTAATAAATATCAACGGAAATATCCCAATCTAACTCAGAAATGGACCGAGCTTGAAGAATTAGATTTAATGCTTCCGTCGAAGACAGCGATTCCAGTCCAGCCTGAGATTATATTTGAACCGTCTGGATTTTACGGGGAAATAACGCCGAGATTTGCTCAGATAGAAGCGCTTGAGGAGTTAAATAAAACACTTGAAGAAGAGTATAACAAGGCGCTTGTTGTAATGGCTACTGGTTTAGGTAAGACTTATTTGGCTGGGTTCTTTGCCCAAAACTTTAAAAGGATTCTCTTTATTGACCATCGTGAAGAAATTCTCAATCAGGCTAGAGACTCTTTTAAGAGAATTATGCCTGAAAAGCAATATGGTATATACAATGGAAAAACGAAAGAAAGCCATGCTGATGCAATCTTTGCTTCGATTTATACACTAAGTATGAAGAAGCACCTTGAGCAGTTTCAAACGGATGAATTTGATTTAATCATCATTGATGAATTTCATCATGCGGCAGCTGATTCATATCAACGAGCACTTGAGTATTTCAAACCGCGCTTCCTCCTTGGGATCACGGCGACACCGGATCGCAATGATAACAAGGATGTTTATGCTATTTGTGATGGTAACGTTGCTTTTAGACTTGATTTCTTAGAAGCTATTAATCGGAAATGGTTAGCACCATTTAAATATTATGGCGTTTATGATGATACGGATTATAGCCAGATTACCTGGTTAGGAAATCGCTATGATGAAGAGGAGTTACTCCAAGCTCAATTAAGAGAAGATTTAGCTTCTAAGGTTCTTGCGGCATGGGAAAATAATAAACAAACAAGGACATTAGGATTTTGTTCTTCAATCAAACAAGCCAACTTTTTATCACATTTTTTCAATAAGCATGGATATCATACAATTAGTTTACACTCGCAGCAGACCGGGGTTAATAGAAAAAAGGCGATTTCACAATTAGCAAAAGGAGAACTGGATATCATTTTTACGGTTGATCTTTTTAACGAGGGCGTTGATATTCCTGCAGTCGACACATTATTGTTTGTCCGCCCGACAGAATCATTAACCGTTTTTACTCAGCAAATTGGACGAGGTCTCCGATTACACCCGAGTAAAGAGACATGTGTAATTATTGATTTAATCGGGAATTATCGGAATGCGGATATTAAGCTTAGTTTATTTGATACGCAGCCAACCGAAGGGAAAGTCAGAAATATTCAACCAACCCTACCGGAATTTTGTGAAATTGACTTAGATGTAAATGTTATTAATCTCCTCCATGAAATGTCCCGGAAAAGGCAGCCAAGGAGGGAAAAACTTTTTAATGATTACATGGCTTTAAAGCGGGACCTTGGCAGGAGACCTACCTATTTGGAATTGCATTTGAAGGGAGCATCAGACTCCCCGCAATATAAACAGGAATTTCATTCCATTTTCGGGTTTCTAAAGTGGGCTGAGGAATTAAGTGAGCAGGAATTAGCTATATATAATCGATATGAAAATTGGCTTGTTGAGGTTGAAAGAACGGGAATGACCAAAAGCTATAAGATGATTGTTTTATTGGCAATGTTAAATCGAGGGAAATCTATCTGGAATAAACCAATTACATCAAAAGAAGCTGCACCATTCTTTCATCAATACTTAATGGAAAAAGAGCACCGGAAAAGGATTGACTTTTCAGATAAGGCTGCTAAAAAACTATGGGTCTATGATGAAAAGGATGTTAGCAAATTGATTGCTACGATGCCAATGACAAAATGGAGTAGCAGCTCAAAGGGATTAATCTCATATGAAAATGATATGTTTGTGTTAAACTTTGATGTTGCCAAAGAAGATGAAGAAATCCTTTTCTATTGGACTAAGGAAATATGTGAATACCGCCTTCATTATCACTTTGAACGGAAAGCAAAAAATCGTGGGATCTAATAATAATTTTGTAATAAAAACTGTTCAGGAGTAAGTTGCATCGAATATCATATTTTGGGAAAGTAGAAGGATATAAAGCCTTTGTAGAATATTGAAATTTTAAATTGTAGGGGAAAAGCCGAAGTTGATAAAAATTACGAATATACGTTCTTGCTTCGAAAAGAGTATGATAAACTAGAAATACAATAGAATAGGATATCTCAAGGGTGGTCGGTACACTCCTAAACAGAAGGGGGGTGTTGCCGAATGACAGTTTTTGAATCATTAATGTTTGCGATTGGTTTTGCTAGTCTTATCCTAGCTATACTGTCATTTAAATCAAAAAAATAATCCACCCTTGAGTTAGCGGCTCAGGTGGATTATTCTGCCCAAAAAGCCGACCCCTTTGAGGGACCGTCTATTGTTGGACCGGACATGTTTTCAGCCATGTTCGGTCTTTTTTAATTTATTCAATACTTTCTTATATTATAACCTAAAAAAGTGAAAATGAAACAATTTTATGGAATATGAAATGAACCGATTATGATTAATTTTACTTTCTTGGTCTAGTAAGTTTTTACCTTTTCCTCAATACCCCTTTTTTCACCAAATTAACAAGTGTCCCTTTATTTTTATAACGATTATAAGCAATCAATCTATTTAAATCTTTTATGGTTAAGGCCGACGGATCAATTGCCAATTCGAATTCATTCTTAATTTTGTCGATTAAAGAAAGGGCATATTCAATTTGTTTCGGGGTTAAGGTGTAATCGTCTTGATCTGCCGACTGATTTTGCTCTGGTGAATCCTTCTTTGTATATTCAAGTGTTGCTGCATGCTCCCTAATTTTTGCCTCTACTAATGCTTCTACCTCAGCTTGGCTAATGGATTTGACGGCCGGTTGGGGTGTTGGTTCTTTCCCTTTTAATAATTTATCAAGGATTCCTTTTAACAAAATTTCCACTTCACTTTCCTGAGTACTACTGATTTCTAAATATTTTAGGATTATTGCGTCCATTCTATTATCAAAATAATTGGACTAAAATACAATACTTTTGGTGTATTTTGTTTATTTTAGTAGAGAATTGTTAAAATAAAGGAAAAATTAGCTGTGTTTTGTAGGTCAATTATCTTAATTGTAGTATAATGGTGAAAAATGCAATTTTTGGGGCGGTTATTATGGCAATTACAATTCCTGAGACAATTAGATCGACTGCCACTGCTGGTGAGCGGCTGTTTTTCCGTACTCTGAAAACTTTTCTTCCAGATGATTATATTGTCTACTTCGAACCGGAAATTCAAGGGAGAAAGCCTGATTTTGTGATTATTGGACCTGATCTTGGAATGCTTGTATTGGAAGTGAAGGATTATACCAGAAATACACTTTTCCAAATTAATCATGATGAATGGCATATCGTGGCAACTAATGGGGATCAAACAATAATTCCAAGCCCAATGAATCAGGCGAGGGACTACATGTTTAAAATTGCTGATGTCCTGAAAAAGGATAAAAACCTGATAGTCGCAGATGGAAAATATAAATTGAAATTAAAGTTTCCGTATGGTTATGGCGTTGTTTTTTCGAGATTGTATACAAGGGACTTTATTAAAGATGGGCTATATACGGTCATTGAACCTAATTTATGCTTTGCGAGAGATGAAATCGATCCAGAAAATGAGGGATTTTCGGAAGAAATTTTGATGGAAAAAATCATGAATATGTTTGTTGTACCATACCGATTAAAGGAACCGCTTTCTATCGAGGATATTAATGCGATTAGGTATCATTTGTTCCCGGAAGTTCGGATTAGCGCTGAATTTAAAGCCCCAGTTCCGTATCAAGATCAACTACTCTTATCCTTACATGATATTAAGACAATGGATTTGCATCAGGAGAATTTGGCGAAACAGATTGGCGATAAGAACCGCTTGATTCGTGGTGTTGCCGGTAGCGGAAAGACAATCATATTGGCCAGCCGGGCGAAAATGTTAGCGAAACAGAATCCTGATTGGAAGATTCTCATCCTTTGCTATAATATTTCTTTGGCAAATGCAATTCGGCAGATGATCCATCATATGTTGAATGAACCAGAGGACTTATTTGATTTTGATCCAAATGTAAAGACTGTCCAAAGCCAAAACATAATCGTGCGGAATTTTCATGCTTGGTTAAAGAATGATTTAAGAATTAGAGAGCAGAACCTTTCTGTGATCATTGATAAGATTGAAAAGAAGGAAACCATTTTGCCATCCTACGATGCTATATTGATTGATGAAGGGCAGGATTTTGACGCTGATTGGCTGCGGTTTGTGAGTCTCTTAATAAATACCGATACACAGTCGCTTTTATTGGTGGAGGATCGAGCGCAGACGATTTATCGACGCAAGCGCTCGTATTTGCAGGATACAGGATTAAGCTTTCAAGGAAGATCAAAGGTATTGTCGATTAACTATAGAAATACGCAACAAATTGTAAAGTTTGCCTGGGATTTTTACCGCGAGCATTCAATGTTTAAGAATAAGGTTGTGAATCGGGACCTTGAAGGAGAAATCATTGCTCCGCAAAGTACAAAACGAAAAGGGCCTGAGCCAGGGATCATAAAGGCTTCCAATTTCTTTGATGAAATGAGATTAGTTGCCAGGCAAATGAAAAAGCTGCATGAAGAGCGGAAGATTCCTTTTGATGAAATGGTCATTTTGTATCGGGTGAAAAAAAATCATAAATATCCGTTTGTGGATATTATTCAACGGATGTTAAAAGAGTCAGGATTACCGTTTTATTGGATTACGGAAAATGATGTCTCCAAGCGATCCTTTAAAAAGGATGATGGCAAAATAAAAATTAGTACGATAGATAGCAGTAAAGGTCTAGATTTCCAGGCAGTATTTATCGTAAATGTTGATTCCATGCCATTTCCGCTTGAAAACGATAAGGAGAGAGAAGTTTCCTTATTTTATATTGGAATGACCAGAGCGAAGGAATACCTGTGCCTTTCGTACTCGGGCGAATCGGAATTTACCCAGTATTTGGATCAAATTTTACATAAAAGGCATCAGAAAAAGACTGGTATTGAGAAAATCAATTAGGAAATAAATGGTCAGTCCCCCGTGCATTAAAGCTTTAGTATACCGGGGACTGAACTTTTTTTTCTAAAGAAGAAGGATATAAAGTATATGTCACGAATATACGTTCCTCTTTTGAAGAGGGCATGATATTCTGGAAGTACAATAGAATAGGGATTTCCCAAGGGTTGTCGGTACACTCCCAAACAGAAGGGGACGATGCCGAATGACAGTTTTTGAATCATTTATGTTTGCGATAGTCTTTGCTAGTCTAGTTGAAGCTATCACTGTCATTTAAATTGATTGGATACGGATATATAGACTAAAACAATAAACAGAGCAATGTGAGGTTGAAACTGCCCCTTTTTTGTTTGTATGTATCCTTTGCCTCATGAATTCCAATAACCATCCCGAAAAAAATGAAATAATTTTTTGTTAATGATTCCATAGTAATAGGCAATTGGATTTCTGACGACCTTTGTAAATTTCAGTTTCCTAATAAGTTGTCTAAAGGAATCAATCGCGATATCCACAGTATCGTCTATGTCCATATCAATTAACCTGTGAATCTGTATGTATGCCATCCGCCAATATTCTTCGATTAATTTTGCATCCGAGAAGAAGTATTGAACAAATTGGACAAAACGCTGTGGAACACGGTTGCTAACATAGGTGTGATCCAATACAGACGGTTCTTCATTACGTTTTTTTATCTTTTGATCTTTTTTAGTTTTTAAAAGATTAATAGTTTCTTTTGGGTGGTTCAATATTTCTTGTTTAGGTGGTTCACTAACGGGAAAACGATTGAACACATAGAGATTGCTTGACTGCGAACCATTTTTTCTTTCCGTTTCATAGACAATAAAGATCCCTAATGCTTTTGCTTTGTTAATCATCCGTTTAAACGTGGAACGCGAAATCCCGTTATCGTGATATTCATCATGAATCGTTTTTAAGAGAGTGCCGATTTTGGCATTGCATACACCAGGGATTTTCGCAGCAAAACGAACCAGCCGTTTTAATCCGACTAGTTCTCCTTTTGAAAAATCTGTTTTGTGTTCCAATAACCACAACTCCATATGACGATTAAATTCTTTCAATGTTTCAAATTGCGAATATTGTTCAAATCCTTCAATGTTGCCTGATTTTATACTCATTATTCTGCGCCACCCTTCATCGCTTAGTTTCCGTCCAGCAACTAAACGATATCGGATATTGCCGTTCATATCGAACTTGGAAAATTCACTTTTGGGGCTGATTTTTATACCAAAAGCGTCATATTTGCGTTCAAAAGTGAATTTTGACAGCGATTTTCGCATTTTGGGATGGATTTCCTATCAATTTATTAAAATTGAAAATCCTATTCTGGAATAAGCAAAATAAGCTTCCGATTACTCCCATGTTAGAAGAATTCGGTAGTCTCTAAGGGCTCTTTTTTGTGCGTTACAGTTCTTCTAGAGAAACCATAGGAAACATGACAAGACTTTGTTGCTTCCCTCTTATGCTGTTTTCTTTTGTTTTTTGTCTAAGAGATGACTAAAGAAAGTGAGCAGACTTGCACAAACTGCAACTACCCCACCGACCCATGTTACATTCATTAAATTTCCTTGATGATATACAATTCCGCCTAATGCAGAACCAAAAGCGATCCCTACGTTGCTTGCTACTGCCATAAGTGATGCAGTGAGTCCTGTTGCTTTTGGCTGATAAATTCCGGCAAGGTCTATTAAATAAAGCTGAATAGATGTTGTTAACAGGATGGCCAATAACGACATCAAGCCAATGTTTGCAAATCCTAATATTGTATGATTGGTAGTCCAAAATAAACTTGTCAGAACAACTGCCTGCACAAGAAAAACAAACCTAAGGCGACCAATTGCATTGTGGCTGGCAATTTTACCCGCGAGGATGTTGCTGAAAATCAAGATAATTCCATAACCAAATAAGATGAAACTAATGGATTGATTTGGTGCTCCCATTCCCTTCAAGATAGGAACAAGGTAAGTAAAGACGGCATAAGTTGCACCAAATCCAAGTGCAGGAATGAAAAAAGCCATCAAAATTCGTGGATTGGTCAATAAAGAAAACTGATCCCGTAACGAACTGCGTATTTGGCTGAGCTTAGTAGGCAAGACGAAAAAGGATGTCAAATACACCAATCCTCCTAGGAAAGAAGTTAACATCAAAGTGGCTGATTAAATGTATAAAGAAAACGTAGTTCAATTTTTAATAAGGCATTGCCTGGATTAGGTCCAATTTTAGGATTTTCTATTCCTCAATGTAAGAAAGTGATGGCATTTTTCCTTAACCAAAAGGATTGCCTGCTAACACATATGTAGATAATGAAACTTATCAGAAAGCAGCGTAAAACCCCTAACTTCAGATATGGGGATATAAGCTGTTTTTTTATTTTTGAAATGGGCAAATACTTTGTATTCTATCAACCTATTTGATATAATAAGAACATAGGTTCTTATAAAAGGAGGTGAAAAGAATGTATTGCGCCTATAAAATACAAATCCATTCCGATCATGAACTATTTGAATATTGTGATTCTCTCTGCTTCAAAGCGAAAAATTTGTATAATATTACGAATTACTACGTTCGACAGGTATATACAGCTCTAAAGGCAGAAAAGAAAAATGAAAATCAACTACAAGTTCTGATGGATATCGAAACACATTTACCGATAATGAATGAAATTCGAAAGAAACACTATGAAAAGGAACTGGTAAAACCTAAGAAAGTAGATAAAAAGGGCAAAGAAATCGAACCGAAGCTTAAACTCTTTAAAATGCCAACCAAAGATCAACCAGTCATTGGGTATAGTTTTGTTGAGGCCTTGTTTAAAGTCATGAAGCAGATTGATTACACTTCCATGCCGTCTCAGTCCAATCAACAAACAATGAAAAAGGTATTTAATGATTGGAAAAGTTTTTTCAAAGCGTCAAAAAAGTACAAAATCAATCCAAGCTGCTTTTCGGGTAAACCAAAGATTCCTAAATATAAATCAAAAACAGGAAGAACAACGTGTTATTTAACGAATCAAATAACAGAAATCAAGGAAGGAAATGTTCTCAAGTTACCGGGAACTAGCCTTCAACTGAAATTAGGAAAGGTAGCCCTTTCAGAAGGGAAGCTGCAACAGGTCCGTATTGTACCTTCTTATGGTCGATATGTTATGGAACTCGTTTTTAAAGCTGAACAGCAAGAAAAGGTGATTGTAAGAACAGCAGAACAAATCAATAAATTTATTTTCGAGCCGAAAAAAGTAATGGGTATTGATTTAGGTGTAGATAACCTGGCAACTATTGTCGATAACTTAGGGCTGAAACCTCTGCTTATCAAGGGCACGTGGTTAAAATCCGTCAATCAATACTATAATAAGTTACGAGCCAATTACATGAGTATCATTCGAAACGGAAAGAGTCCCAAGGAAGGCGTATTTACAACGAACCGTTTGGTTGCATTGGACCGAAAAAGAAACAATCGAGTGATGGATTTCTTACACAAGGCAAGTGTTAAAGTGGTTACTATTGCCCTAGAAAGAGACATCGACACCATCATTATTGGGAAAAATTCGGGGTGGAAATTAGACGTTAACATGAGGAAATCAACAAAACAAACCTTCATCCAAATCCCCTACACAACATTGATTGACATGATTCGCTACAAAGCCGAACGCAAAGGAATTCAGGTCATTATCCGCGAAGAAAGCTACACATCCAAGTCTTGTTTTTTAACAAAGGACCCGATTCCTACAATTGGTGAAGAACACCAAACAACATTTAGTGGACAGAGAGTGAAAAGAGCTTTTTACAAAATCACTGGGTCAAAGATTCAAATACACGCTGATGTCAATGGGGCGTTCAATATTGTTCGGAAACATGTTGGTGGTGCCTTTGAAGGACTTGATAAAAAACAATTCCTTCAATCTCCTAAGAAGATCATCATCTTGAAAAGTAAGAAAAAAGCAAAACGGAAGAAAAAAGCAAAGCTGAAGGCTTCGGCCTGATGTATTAGCGGGACTGTGGTAGCCCACGAAAAGACAATGGGGCTTTTTAGCCTATTCTTTCGAAACCCCTAGCTTTAGCTATGGGGATACTCATTTACCTACCATACTAAGGAAAACGACAAATTTAGGTGAATCTGCACTAGCGAAAAGTTTTACGGTGTTTTGGGGTGCGATGACTATTGGGCGTCTTAGTATGGCAGTTATTATTGATAAAATTGGTTATAGAAATCTGTTAATTATTTGCTGTATTGGTCAATTTGGCAGCATTACCAGATTTACCTTATCGACATCAGCAACCATGAGTTTTATCTCAATCTTTTTCGCGGGATTGTTAATGGGCGGTATATTCTCCATCGGGTTATTGCTTGTGAATGAGGAAGCGCAAGGATTAGAGGAGAACACGACAAGCATTCTAGTTGCGCTAGGTGGACTGGGCGGTTCGTTTCTTCCTAAAGTGGCAGGTGTATTCATTGACCGGTTCCCTATTGCGGTTACTTTATGGGGCCTTGTTGTATGTTCGCTCGTTCTTGTAATCTTAATGAATATGATTTTTTATTTTAAGAAAAGAGCGAAAAATCATTCCCTTGTACATTCAAGTTAAAGAGATAAGGGGACAGGCAGAGGCTGTAGAAAAAGTAACACTTTTTAAAAATACGGAAGATTCCTGAGGAGATTCCATGTTTTGGCTGCGGCAGTTTACTTGCCCAAATTCTTAAGCTTCCGGCCTTCAATCGTGTACTTCATTGCTGCTAGACTTACGTTAAAGGTAATTTGGGATCAGTCCGTGCGGCCGAGCCTAGGTCGTAACATATAGCGGGTGGAAATCCCGTCGAGAAAGAACTAGCCATTCACTCGTAGCGAGTCTTGGAGGGCAGCGGGTAACTGCTGTCTTTAAGCGTAGACAGTTAGGTAATGGGCCGAAAGCCGTAAGGTTGAAGGGATTGAGCTTCGAAAACCCAAATTCAGAAGGGCTGATGCGTTGGTCTGTGCAGAAAGCAACATTTCTATCATCGCAAAATGGCAAGAGGATAGAAACCTTCTCGGAGTCGTTGACCTTGGCACGTTACACATTGATATGTTACGGCAACTCGGGAGAACCTGCAGGTCTTTTCGCATGAGAGCGAAGAGTATGGCGTACAAGCGATACAAAGTAAGGAAACCAAATGCCTTGCAGGTAGTCGGATAACAGCGTAGTACCTATGAAGTCGGGTAATGCTGATGGAGGAAAGGCTGTTACTTATCATTGTTCTTACTAGGGACACATTAACTACACACAGAGGTAGGAGATTAATTAATGGAAACGAAACTAATGAGAATAGCAGAATTAGCAAAATCTCACCCAGACATGAAATTTACTTCACTGGCTCACCTGTTGGATGAGGAGGCACTTAAACAATGTCATCATGAACTTCCGAACAAGAAGGCAACAGGGGTAAACCGAACAACTAAAGAAGAATATGGGGAACATTTAGATGAAAACATTCAAAAGCTAGTCAAGCGGCTGAAAACAAAAGGCTATCGACCAACACCAGTAAGAAGAACGTATATTCCTAAGGCTGGTTCAAATAAGAAAAGGCCACTGGGAATACCTGAACACGAGGATAAAATCGTTCAGCGGGCGATAGCGAAAACATTGAATGCCATCTATGAACAAGATTTCCTAGACTCTTCCTTTGGTTTTCGCCCAAACCGTAATTGTCACGATGCACTGAAAATCCTTAATCTGTACTTGGAAAGAAGATACACCAACTACATCGTAGATGTCGATATTAAAGGCTTCTTTGACAACGTCAATCATGAGTGGATGATGAAATTCCTGCAACATCGAATAAAAGACCCAAGCCTTTTGAGATTGATAGCTAGATTCTTAAAAGGGGGATATATGGAAGAGGGGAAGCTTTATAAGACGGAGGCAGGAACTCCTCAGGGTGGGCTCATTTCGCCAATTTTAGCGAATGTCTATCTACACTTTGTACTTGACCTGTGGTTTGAGAAGGTTGTAAGGAAACAATGTAAAGGACAAGCCTATATCGTAAGATATGCGGATGATTATGTCTGTTGTTTTCAATATGAAGAAGATGCACAAAACTTCTATCGTGCGTTAATTCAGCGACTAAGGAAATTTAATCTTGAAATAGCAGAGGACAAAACGAAAATTATCCCCTTCGGGAGATTTGCTGGAGAACAATGTAAACGTAAAGGGATGGGAAAACCACAGACATTTGACTTCCTAGGATTTACTCACTACTGTAGTAAAAGTCAAAATGGAAAATTTCGTGTAAAACGTAAAACCAGTAAGAAGAAAATGAATGCTAAACTCAAACAATGTAAAGAATGGTTGAAAGCAAACAGAAATAAGGACTTGGAAGCAATAATGGATAGATTAAGTCGCTCATTAAAGGGCTACTATACTTATTATTGTATTACTGATAATACGCCAACCGTGAATATTTTCCTAGACAAGGTGAGAAATCTACTATTTAAATGGATGAATCGAAGGAGTCAGCGGAGATCCTTTAATTGGGACAAATTCCTTCTTTACATGAAGAAATGCCCTTTACCTAGACCGACTGTAAAGGTAAGCATATACCAGTTAAAGGAAGAGATAAGCTATATTTTGTAAATGATGATAAGAGGAGCCGTGTGCGGTAATACCGCAAGCACGGTTCTGAGAGGGTGGCGGAGCACAATCTACCGAAAGGTAGAAAGGCTCCCTTCTACTCGACCCAAGTGCAGTATACACTTGGGGACTGATCTTATATTTTAAAAGGTTATTATGACGATGGATGCATCCACTTAAATTCTTCATTCAGCTCACTTCTTTTTGACTTTTACTAATCCTTTCCCAAAATTACCTTTTTCAAAATAGCATATGACTTCATCACCGACTTGTATATCACCATCTGATTCAATGCTTTGAGTAGAAAAAATGATCCCTGTCCCGTCATTACTTTTTCCATAATACTGTTTGCCTTCAATTTTGCTAATTTTATATTCAACTGTAATGTATTCAGAGGAATCATTGCTTTTCGTACTTGGATTGTCAACAGGAGCAATTGTATGGTTTCTAAGTAAAACTAATGCTATTAATACTAAGGAGAGCATCCCAAGGATGATCACTCTTTTGAACATGCTTCTCTACCTCCCTCTATGTATTGTATGAGATGGAAGAGGAAAGTAAATCCAACTTTTTTCCTTTGGTCTTTATACCTATTATTCCTGATAAGGCATGCAAAACCCAAGTCAAAAAAATAATCGCTCAAGCTTAATAAACTTTTGAACCTGAGCGTTTCCATTTGTTGGAAAAGAGGGCTCTAAAAATTTTTAGAATCCCTCTAATTATGAAAGATGGTTCACAAACTTAGTAATTATAAAATTCATAATATTTATAAATTTTATAAGTCTAGTGTAATATAATAGAAGAGGAGTGTGATTAACAAATGAAAGCAATGGTGATAAATAAATTTGGAGATCCATCAGTCTTTGGGATTGCTGAAGTTCCTAAACCTGAAGTAATTCCTGGACATGTGGTTATTCAAGTAAAAGCAACAAGTGTAAATCCAGTTGATACAAAGGTACGCAGTGGTTTGATACCAGCAGTTGCACCAGAGTTTCCGGCGGTGTTGCAGGGCGATGTAGCAGGAGTCGTTACAGAGGTCGGAGAAGGGGTAACAGAGTTTAAGATCGGTGATGAAGTTTATGGCTGCGCAGGTGGTTTTAGAGGAACAGGTGGTGCTCTTGCCGAATATATGCTTGCGGATGTACAGCTTCTAGCTCCTAAACCAAAAAACATAACGATGACACAAGCGGCGGCGCTTCCTTTAGTAACCATTACTGCATGGGAATCACTTTATAATCGCGCAAATGTCCAAAATGGACAAACAGTACTTGTTCATGCTGCTACAGGCGGAGTAGGTCATGTGGCCATTCAATTAGCAAAGCTAGCCGGTGCGAAAGTCTTTACAACGGCTTCATCTGAGGACAAGTTAATCATTGGAAAACGTATAGGTGCAGATGTGGCTATTAATTATCGGGAACAGTCAGTAGAGGAGTATGTAAAGGAACATACGGATGGAAAAGGATTCGATATTGTATTTGATACGGTTGGTGGCGAGAACCTCGATCGGTCTTTCCAAGCGGCGGCCACTAACGGAACAGTATTAGCTATCGCTGCGCGATCAACACACGATTTGTCTCCTCTTCATGCTAAGGGACTATCCTTACATATTACGTTCATGCTTTTGAAAATAATGAATAAGGAGCAAAGGCAGGATCACGGGAAAATATTACGACAAGTAACGAACCTTGTAGAGGAAGGGAAACTTCAACCGTTAGTCGATGAAAGAACGTTTACTTTTGATCAAGTAAGTAAAGCACATACTTTACTGGAATCTAACAAGGCAATTGGAAAAGTCGTCTTAATAAATGAATGGTAACTAGTGGGGAACTTACCCTTTGATGAGTAGAGAAGTGTGGATAATTTTTACACCTCTACTCTTTTTTGTGCTTATTACACACTGGCCCTGTTAATGTAAAAAGAATACATAACAGTCAACCGTGATGGAAAACCTCTCCTATCATTGTATTATTTTTGGTAATTACGCAATTGCAGCGGAAAATGCCGACAAATAATATAAAATAGGTAGGACATTAATAATCATGAGAAGGGGGTTCTTCTTCCTTTGAAAATAGAAACTAGAACGACATCAAGACATCCATTACTACCATTTCAAAGAGGATTGTACCTCCCAGTTTTAGGGAAGTTCTGGCTTAGTCACGGATTTGCTCTTATATGGATGGTTTTTTCCATTGTCCTTTCAGTCCCATGGGTAAAGGAATTGGGACAAGTGGTGACGGTTCCTGTAGCCATTGTTATCATTACTGGCATTGCTTATTTACCAGGATACTTAAATGCCTTTATGGTTGTAAGTCTTTTGTTTGACCGACAGCCAGCTTTTAAAACGCTTAACCCTAAAGAACCTTTGAGTATCTTAATTTCTTGTTGGAATGAAGAAAAGGGAATTGCCGTGACATTACAACATTTAGCAAAGCAAGACTATCAAGGGTTGATGCGTATTTATGTCATCGATAATAATTCATCAGATCATACAGCAGAAGTTTCAAAACAGGCAGGTAAAGAATTGGGACTTGATATTCACGTCCTTTTTGAGAAGAAACCTGGTAAACATCATGCATTAAATAAAGCTCTTTCATCGGTGGATACAAAATATACCATTACTCTAGATGCCGATACATTACTCCATCCCCAGGCAGTTAGAAGATTAGTGGCTCGTATGGAATCTGCACCAAAAGAGGTATGTGCGGTAGCTGGAGCTGTTCTTGTCCGTAATAGCCGTGAAAACTGGTTAGCGAGACTTCAAGAATGGGATTACTTTTTAGGTATTGCTTCAATTAAGCGTCTACAGGGTTTGTATCAAGGTACGCTTGTAGCACAAGGCGCGTACAGTCTTTATCTGACAGATGTTGTCAAAGAAGTGGGCGGATGGCCTGATGCAATAGGAGAAGATATTGTACTTACTTGGGAATTTCTAGAGAAAAACTATAAGGTCTATTTTGAGCCAACAGCGATCGCCTTTACGGATGTGCCAACGAAATTTAGCCACTTTTCCCGCCAGCGCAGCCGCTGGGCGCGGGGAATGATTGAAGCGCTAAAACGAGTAAAACCGTGGGAACAGCCAAGAATCTTCACCCGTTATTTAACAGGCTCGAACTTGGTGATGCCCTTCTTGGATTTTGTTTATACATTTGTATGGATCCCAGGACTAATCTTGAGTTTCTTTGGGGTTTTTTTGATTGTCGGGGCTCATACCTTACTAGTTCTGCCTTTAGCACTCCTTGCAAATTATTTACTCTATCGCTATCAAAAAGGGGTATTTCATGAATTAGGATTACGAATTCGAAAAAATCGAATCGGATTTATCTTTTTTGTGTTGTGCTACCAAATGATGATGTCACCCGTTTCCGTTTGGGGATATGTTCAGGAATTCATGCAGCGGAAGAGGGTATGGAGATAGTGGAAATCTAGGGTTAGACCCCCGACACGCTAACGATTTAGCGCCACGGAAGGTCTGACCTTTATTTTTTTTGAAAAATGTCCATTATAAAGGGACATTAAACTTATAAGCTTTCTTGATCTTGCGAAAGAAGAGAAAGCCATCTTAATCTGCGGCGGAAAACGGCCAGAACTCCCTGAATATTTACAAAATGGATATTATCTAGAACCAACAGTTTATCTCAGTGAAAACCCTAAGTCGCGTATGTGTCAGGAGGAGATTTTTGGACCTGTCGTGACGATCATTCCGTTTGATACAGAAGAAGAGGCACTTCGAATTGCCAATGACACAGAATATGGATTAAATGGTGTCGTGTGGACGCAGAACCTGCAGCGAGCCCACCGCGTCTCACATGCTGTTCGGGCAGGCACCATTTGGGTGAATTGCTGGTTTGTTCGTGACTTACGTGCTCCATTTGGCGGATTCAAGAAAAGTGGTATTGGACGAGAAGGCGGTCACCACAGCATGGAATTCTTTACCGAAGCGAAAAACATTTGTATTGCTTTGAAATGATGGAAAAATAGGGCAATGATGATTTTTGAAACAAGATGGCGTATTGCAGTATTATCAGCTGTACGCCATTTTTATTTATGATTCTAGCAAGGTTAAAGACAAATAAATAAAAAAAGGGAGGGTTTGGAACCCTACTCCCACATATCCTCCATTAACCTATTAATTTGATTTCTTCGCTCCTGAGTTCCTAGCACGTCAACAGAAATATGCTCGCCATCCATCACTAGGATATCGCCCACTTTTGCGCCACTAGGAAGACGGTTCGTTCTTATATCGATAAACGTGCCATCTTCTTTTTCACAAACGACTAGATCTCCTTCAAAACGATCAATGATCAGCTTCATTTCACTCACTCCTTATTGGGGAATAAAAGATGTTTGTGTTTGATATTGTTTCCCATCTGCCTGAACTGTAATATCGATCAGCACTTCAAATCCGGCCGCCGCTCGGCTGATTCTAACTGGTAAGGTAGTTCCAACGGTCCCGGTATACATGGTGTCCTTGCTTTTATAGTGAAACACAGCTGTAAAGGGCGCACCTGACATACCGGCGATATCTAAATGAATTGTTTCGTATTGGCCAGGAGTCGGATTATCTACTGTTGCTTTTAGAGTTGTGGCGGCCGCTTGACTTGTTGTTGTCTGCGGTGCTTTTGTGACTGCTGGGTTAGCAGGAGTGGCAGTCGCATTGTTTTTCACCGTATTTTGTTCGATTTTGGCTGGATCTGTATTAAACGTGATGGTTGATCCATCACTTGTCGCAATAATCGTTCCTTGTTCATCCGTTCTGAATACTTGGATGTTATGTGCCTGCATCTTTTGAAGCGTTTCAGCGGTTGGATGGCCATATTGATTGTTTTTACCTGCCGAAACAATCGCATATTTCGGTTGTACCTTCGTTAAGAAGGCTTCACTCGTTGATGTATTGGCTCCATGATGGCCTAATTTCAGCACATCTGCTTGCAGATCGGTGCCCGAAGCAATCATATCCTGCTCGGCTTTGACCGTCGCATCTCCAGTAAACAGAAACGTGTTATTGCCATTTGTCATTTTTAATACGGCACTGGAAGAATTCAGATCCTCACCGTAGCTGGTAACAGGCCCAACAAACTCCGCATCCACTCCTGCTAACTCTAATGACACGCCGGCTTTCGCTTCCTTCAGTTTTAATCCTTCGTTTTTAACAGCTAAGACGAAATCTTCAAATGTTTTCGTGGTATGGGTAACCTTAGGCATATAAACTGATTTGACGTCGAAATTTTGCAGGACGGTATCCAGTCCGCCAATATGGTCAGCATCAGGGTGCGTCGCGATCATGACCTCTAGATCGTCAACATGGTATTTCTTCAGATAGGCGACGACATCATCGCCTCGATCGTTGTTCCCGCCGTCTATTAATATGTCATCGCCATTGGGTGTCTTAATATAAATACTGTCACCTTGTCCGACATCTAAATAATATACCTGCATCTTTCCGGCAGCGGTGGAATTTGTCTGTACTGCTTGGTCATTGGGTTCTTTTTTGACTTCCTCACTTGTCTCTTTCGCTGGCGTTCTGTCCGTAGTCGCAGCTGTTTTCGCTGGCTCTGGCGTACTCTGACAGGCAGCTAAAGAGCTAGCGAGAAGGATACTGCTCACTATACTGAATAACCTTTTTTTCACTTTATTACCCCTTAATCATTATTTTTTTCAATATTGTCTAGTAAGTTGAACTATTATTTACAAGTTTACTATATTTATTATAGTACTTTTTTGCCCATCAGTGCGAAAGAATGAATGGAAAATTTCGATTAATATGGGAGGGATTTATCTTTATTACTTTAATGAGGTGAAATTAGAGAACATTATCAGAAAGCAGCGTAAAACCCCTAACTTCAGATATGGGGATATAAGCTGTTTTTTTATTTTTGAAATGGGCAAATACTTTGTATTCTATCAATCTATTTGATATAATAAGAACATAGGTTCTGTTCAGAGGAGGTGAAAAGAATGTATAGCGCCTATAAAATACAAATCCATTCCGATCATGAACTATTCGAATATTGTGATTCTCTCTGCTTCAAAGCGAAAAATTTGTATAACATTACGAATTACTACGTTCGACAGGTATTTACAGCTCTAAAGGCAGAAAAGAAAAACGAAAATCAACAACAAGTTCTGATGGATATCGAAACACATTTACCAAAAATGAATGAAATTCGACAGAAACACTATGAAAAGGAAATGGTAAAACCTAAGAAAGTAGATAAAAAGGGCAAAGAAATCGAACTGAAGCTAAAACTCTTTAAAATGCCAACCAAAGATCAATCATTCATTGGGTATAGTTTTGTAGAGGCCTTATTTAAAGTCATGAAGCAGATTGATTACACGTCCATGCCGTCTCAGTCCAATCAACAAACAATGAAAAAGGTATTTGATGATTGGAAGAGTTTTTTTGAAGCATCAAAAAAATATAAAATCAATCCAAGCTGCTTTTCGGGTAAACCAAAGATTCCAAAATATAAATCAAAAACAGGCAGGACAACGTGTTATTTAACGAATCAAATCACAGCAATCAAGGAAGGTAATGTTCTTAAGTTACCGGGAACCAGCCTTCAACTGAAATTAGGAAAGGTAGCCCTTTCAGAAGGGAAGCTGCAACAGGTTCGAATCATACCTTCCTATGGCCAATATGTTGTGGAAGTCGTTTTCAAAGCTGAACAGCAAGGAAAGGCGATTGTAAGAACAACAGAACAAATCAATAAATTCATTTTCGAGCCGAAAAAAGTAATGGGTATTGATCTAGGGGTAGATAACCTGGCAACTATTGTCGATAATTTAGGGCTTAAACCTCTGCTTATCAAGGGCGCATGGTTAAAATCCATCAATCAATACTATAATAAATTACGAGCCAATTACATGAGTATCATTCGAAACGGAAAGAGTCCCAAAGAAGGCGTATTTACGACAAACCGCTTGGTTGCATTGGACCGAAAAAGAAACAATCGAGTGATGGATTTCTTACACAAGGCAAGTGTTAAAGTGGTTACTATTGCCTTAGAGAGAGATATCGACACCATCATTATTGGGAAAAATTCGGGGTGGAAATTAGACGTTAACATGAGAAAATCAACAAAACAAACCTTCATCCAAATCCCCTACACAACATTCATTGACATGATTCGCTACAAAGCTGAGCGCAAGGGAATTCAGGTCATTATCCGCGAAGAAAGCTACACATCCAAGTCTTGTTTTTTAACAGAGGACCCGATTCCGACATTTGGTGAGGAATACCAAACAGCTTTTAGCGGACAAAGAGTGAAAAGAGCCTTTTACAAAATCACAGGGTCAAAGATTCAAATACACGCCGACGTAAATGGGGCTTTCAATATTGTTCGAAAACATGTATTTGGTGCTTTTGAAGGTCTTGATAGAAAACACTTCCTTCAATCTCCTAAGAAGATCATCATCGTAAAAAGTAAGAAAAAAGCAAAACGGAAGAAAAAAGCAAAGCTGAAGGCTTCGGCCAGATGTATTAGCGGGACCTGTGGTAGCCCACGTAAAGACAATGGGGCTTTTTAGCCTATTCTTTCGAAACCTCTAGCTTTAGCTATGGGGATACACTCATGATGGTCTAGTAAAGGATGGCTATATGAAACTTTACGGCAATTCATACAAGATTTTTACCAAGCCGAGCAATGATATTGTTGCTGCAGCCATTGATCGATTTCCAGATCGGTTTCTGGGCTGGGTAACAGTGAACCCAATGATCCCCGAATCAGTGGATGAAGTAGAATTATATCTAACTAAACCTGGTTTTATTGGAGTGAAAGCTCATCCGTTCATTCATGCGTATAGTATTAAGGCTCTTAGTCCAGTTGCGGCTATGTGCGAGTCAAAGGGCATACCTATGATTATTCATCTATCTTCAGAACTAGACTCCTATAAATATTTACCTGAAAATTACCCTAAACTTAAATTAATTTACGCTCATGCCGGTATTCCCTTTTGGAAAAAACTATGGAAATACGTAAGAGATCAGCCAAATGTTTTTATAGATACTTCCAGTGATTATCTTAATCCATCTATAGTGAAGCAGGCAGTGGATTCTTTAGGATATCGTAAAATCCTTTATGGCTGCGACGGACCATATGGAATGAAAAAATTTAATAAATATGACTATTCGACTAAGAAAAATTGGATTGAAACACTTCAAATTTCTGATAACCAAAAGGAATTTATCCTTGGAAAAAACTTCTTAGGATTATTAAGAATTCTATAAAAAGATTAGTTGAAAAATTGCCACAATAAAGAAGGAGCAGCTGAATTTGCCGTATTGGCCTATTTAGCCGCTCCTTCTAATTTTAGGTCATAAAACGCTCCTTTTTTCAGAGGATGCCTTTTTTCCCATTAATTAAATAGCAGGCAGGACTCTGGAATCATTTTTGTCAGAATCTTCGGGAAATTTGTACTTTTAGAAGGAATTTCCAATACCTTTGAAGAATTGTTTCGATTAACAAATTCTAGGAGGTGTAGTTTTTTGTCGTTTTTACGAATAAAATCAAAGAGAGAATGGTTTGCTGTACTTTTGTCACTATTCATCCTGTTTTCCACGTTTGCGCCCCAGGCAGCACTGGCAGAAGCCAAGATATCCTCTTTTTCCAAAGAGGAGCTTCAGTTGGAAAAGAAGCGGGAGCAGGATGCCAGGGCTGCTGAACTGAAACATGAAGGGCTTGAAAAAAGTGAGGATGCCGACACGAACGAACTGACCAACCTTTTAACAGGCCTTGGAATCAAGCCGGTGCCGCTTGAAGAAGCAGCAGACAAAAAAGAGAAATCGGAAGCAACACTAAAGGAAGCGTTCAAGAAAAAAAGTGAAGTCGACGTCATCATCAAAATGAAAAACCAACCAGACCTCCAGGCTATTTACCCTCAAATGAAACAAATGAAGAACCGTACCGATAAAATCAAAGCCATCAAAGATCACCTCACACAAAAAGCCGACAACTCGCAAAAAGGAATTCATCAGGCACTAAAGGCGATGGAATCAAAAGGAAAAGCCAAGAAAAAGGAAACATTGTGGATTATCAATGGTCTATCCGCTACCGTGACGAAGGAAGCATACGATGAGCTGAAGCAGCGGGATGATATCGCGGAAATTACACTGGATGGAATTATAAGTCTTCCTGAAATCACGGTCGAGGCTGCTCCGCCAAGACTTCCCGAGTGGGGCCTTGAGAAAATTTTCGCACCAAAAGTCTGGGGTCAATACGGGCTTAAGGGCGAAGGAATTGTAGTAGGCATCATGGATTCCGGAGTTGACGGAAATCATGAAGCCCTAAGAAAGAATTACCGCGGCCGTGACGGCAATCAGCAATATTCCTGGATTGACCTGTCAGGCCAAAATTATTCAACACCAAATGACGGGAACGGCCATGGTACCCACGTTGCCGGGACGGCAGTGGGAGGCGGCGACGGTGAGCCAATCGGCGTTGCTCCTAGAGCGGAATGGATTGCAGCCAAAATTTTCAACGACAGCGGGAATGCCACTCTTTCGGGTATCCACCAGGCATTCCAATGGTTCATTGCACCAGGAGGAGACCCTTCCAAAGCGCCGCACGTTGTCAACAATTCTTGGGGGAATTCGAATACATACACTCTCGAATTCTATGAAGATGTGAAAGCCTGGATTACAGCAGGCATTTTTCCTTCCTTTGCTGCAGGAAATGACGGGCCGGGGTCCCAGACGATCGGATCACCGGGCAGCTTCCCGGAAACGTTTGCCGTCGGAGCCACTGATATGTATGACCAAACGGCCTCATTCTCTAGCAGGGGCCCGGTTTACTGGGAGGATGGCAATGGCGAAAGGCAGCAGATCATCAAGCCGGATATTTCCGCCCCGGGCCACCAGATTTATTCGGCATGGCCAGGTAAATTAAATAAAGGAAAATATAACACAATCAGCGGGACATCAATGGCCACTCCACATGTAACCGGAGCGATTGCGCTTCTTTACCAGGCAAACCCGGAGCTGACAGTTGATGACGTTAAAAAAATCCTCAAGGATACCGCCCGCAAGGATCCTCATATGGGAACCCTGCCAAACGATTCCTATGGCAGCGGGATCATCAATATTTACCAGGCAGTCACCGAAGCGGTTTTTGCCGGTGAATTGAAGGGGACTGTTAAAAACAAAAAGGGTGAGCCAATCGCAGCGAATTTGAAAATAGATGCTGAAGGCCTCTCCTTCCAAATCACGAAGGATGGCAGTTTTTCTTTTAAAATAAGGGAAGGCTCTCATAAAGTAACGGTTACTTCCTTTGGCTACAAGACGTATGAAGGAACAATCACCCTTAAGAAAGGCGAAGTAACGAACGCCAATTTTGTCCTTGAAGACGCAGAGGCCTATACCGTCAACGGAAAAGTTGTTGACGAGTCCGGCAAGCCGGTTCCTTATGCGTTTATCCGAATGAAAAACACGCCACTTTCCACTATCCGGACAGACGAAGGCGGCAATTTTGAAATCAAACGGGTTCCGGCAGCGGCCTATGAAATGCAGGTAACAGGCGAGGGCATTAAAGGCAAAGCAGAGGAACTGACTGTAAACAAAAATATCACACTCGAACTGAAGGTTCAGAGGCTTGCAGCCGCACCAAGCAAACAGTGGGGTATGGCAAATGGAAATGCCCAGCGTAATGCCGTCTCCGGCAACGCAATAGATGTTCAGTCACTGGAGAAATCCTGGGAATATAGTGCGGAAGGAAAAGGTGACATCCTTTTCTCCACACCTGCCGCCGCTGATGGGTATATTGTTTTAACAACAGACAGAGGCTGGGTCGTTGGACTCGATTCCAAGTCAGGCAAGGAACGATGGTCTGTCAGGGTTGGAAGCACGAACCGTTCATCACCGACCATTGAACAAAACACAGTCTACCTCTCCGGCGGCCAGGATGGAAAAATTTATGCGCTTGATCTCACATCCGGCAGCATCAAATGGAGTACAACGGTCGGGGCAATGGCAATCTATGAATCTCCTGTTTACTATGAAGGCACTCTCTTCGTTTCATCGGACCTTACGGTAAATGCCCATTTGCATGCATTGAACCCTGAAACGGGCAGTAAGCTGTGGAGCGTAAAGCTAGGCGCACCGATTTATTTTGGGCCAAGCATCGGGAATGGCTTGATTTATGTTGGCAGCTATGACAACCAAACGATTCGTGCGTTAAAAATAAAAGACGGCACTGAAGTGTGGCAGAAAAAACTATCCGGAGAAGGGATTGCCTCTAAGCCGGTGTACGACAACGGAGTCCTTTACTTTACAGGCATCAATTTCGATACGGACGGCGGCACACTGTATGCATTAGATGCTCAGGCAGGAGCAGAAAAATGGAAGGTTCCCGGGATCGGGGATACCCAGGCGGGCTCGCCGATTGTCTATGAAAATATGGTCATCATGGGATCAGCCGTGCAGTCCAATCTGCGCGCATTCGATAAGGAAACGGGGAAAGAATTGTGGAGCAACACATCTGTTGGAACAACGTTGAATAGCGGCTCGGTAACGGCGAACGGCCTGCTGTTCTTTGCTTCTACGACTGGTTCCGTATCGGTTCTGGACGTTTTTACCGGTGAAAGGCTGAAGGATATCATTCTTCCGGTTTACAGCACATCGGGAATTCCAATCCTGCCAGGCCAAGTGATCCTCCCACATTTAAAAGGTATTGTAAGCTATCAGTCTCCCGGTATTCTTACTGGGTCCTTGAAGGATGCGAATGGCCAGCCGGTCAAAGGAACGCTGACGGTCGAAGAAACCGGTGAAACAACGGTAGCGGAAGCAGACGGCAGCTTTGTGCTGAAGCATGTTCCGGGTGAATACACGGTCCTCATTTCGCTTTATGGCAAAAAGCAGATCACCGAGAAGGTTCAGTTTGTTTCCGGCTATAAGCTCACGAAAGATTACCAGCTTGAGGAAGCAAAGAAAGGCTCGCTATCGATTGCCGTCAAGGATAAACGGACAGGAAAACCGCTCATAGGGGTAACGGTCGACATGAAGTTTCCCGGCATTCGCGGCGTACCGGATGACGCCGGGATGTTTGCCAAAGATGACGTCTTTGAAGGCACATGGGACATTGCATTTTCGCAGAACGGCTTTAAGGACGGCACCGCTAAAATTACGGTCAAGGCGGGGGAAAAAGCAACACTCACCTTTGAGCTGCAGCCAATTGATGTGGCGGTCCTAAACGACTATAAAGGCGACATCACCAAGCTTCTCGAAGCGAGCGGCTATCATGCGGAAGAACGAAGCTGGGATGTTGTCAGTGATATCGGCCGGTACAAGGTTTTATACCTGAACGGCGCATATGGCTCTGATGGCGTAATACCAACGGAGAAAGAGATTACGAATCTGATCAATGAAGCGAAAAAGCATGATGTGAGCATCATTTTTACCGACCAATGGGGGCAAAACTATGGTTCCATCCACCAGCTGCAGGATTATTACCAAAATCCAAGTGAACTTGGCCACAGCTATAATGAAGGTGAGGTAACCCTGAAGGTGGAGGCAGAGCATCCGATTGTGAAGGGCTACAAGGCCGGGAGCGAAATCCCGCTCCTGATGCAAAATGCAGACTTTGCCTGGTTCAATAACTACACAGGACGGACGCTTGGCAAAATCGGCGCAACGAAAATTGGCTATGTTGGTTCCGGCGTTGCCTATCAGGCCGTCTCGGAAAACAGCGCCCATCTCTTGTTGTCGAGTTTTGCTTCTGTACCATGGGAAACAGCCGATGACTGGATGCTAGGACAGAAACAAATTCTGCGGAATAGTCTTGACTGGCTGTACAGCTCCCAGTTCGGAAAAGTATCCGGAACAATCGTAAATGCCGCTGGTGAACCGGTGGAAGCGAGTATTGAAGTAGTCGAAACAGGTGTGAAGACGAAGAGCAGCACAAACGGGACATTTGAATTTTTCCATGACGAAGGCACCTTTACCATTGAGGTGCGCGGCAAAGGCTATGGCACCTATACTGGAACGTTCACGTCACAGAAAGGCATGCCTGCCGAAGTCACCGTTAAGCTTGGAAACTCGGAAAGAGGAAGCTTGTCCGGCGTGGTTACGGATGGGTTGACAAACCTCGAAATTGAAGGAGTGAAAGTAGAAGCCACGAATGCTGCCGGGGCAATAGCAGCCGAAACTCTGTCCGCGGCGAACGGCCGTTACCAGCTGACAGGGCTTCAGGAAGAAACGTTTACACTTACCTTCAGAAAAGACGGATATATTGTCCACTCGGAGAAGGTGGATATTGCCCGCCATTCAGGCGACATCGATGTGAAGCTTCATACGATGCCATCGGTTGCTGTCGTAGGGGACCACTATTCAAGTGACACCAGCTTTAAAGCACTGCTCAAGGAATATGGCATCACGGCTGTCGAGGTCCAGCCTGCCGACCTTCCAAAGCGAATCGGTGAATTTAATGTTGTGTTCCTTAACGAACCGAGCACGATTGGATTTACCAAAACCGTTTTTGAAAATACAATGAAAGCCGCCGACGAAGCGGGAACGAGCGTGATATTTGGGGATAACTACTGGAGCGGTTCCGGCCTTAATCACCTGGTAAACTACAGGAAGGATCCAGAATCCCGGACAACGGTCCGCAGTACGACACAGGCAGCAGTATACAAAATCCTGGCAGAGCATCCAATCTTCGATGGCCTGAAAGCAGGGGATGCGATCAAGATTTTGACTCCGGCAGCAAGCACCTTTGCCTATTTTAAAAATTACAGCGGCTATCCACTCGCAGAAATCGGCCTTGACGGTTCATCCGCAACAGACGGGCTTGGAATCGCGTATAAGCCAAGGACCGAAAACAGTGTGGAACTGTTAATGGGCGGTCATGGATTTTCGTCGTACCATGGTTCAAAGGACTATACCCCGGAAGGAAAGCAGATCTTGCTCAACGCCATCCTTTGGGCAGCAAATGTAAAATTTCCTGTTTTGAAAGGGACCGTCCTCGATGAAAACGGCGAACCGCTGAAGGTTGATATCAAAGTAAATGGCCAGCCTTTTGAAACCCAATCCGATTCTGCCACAGGCGGATTCTCGATTGCCATCCTCAATGGCACGTATGATGTGAGCTTGAGTGCCTATGGGTACAAGTCGAAAACAGTGAAACTGAAAGCAGCAGTTGATGGGGAACCGCAGATGATTTCAATGGAAGTAGCCGGGGATGTTGGGTCGATTGCCGGAACGGTCGAGAACGAAAAGGATGGCAATGCCATTTCAGACGCCATGGTTACGCTAATCGGCAAACCAAGATCCGCCGTATCCAATACCCAGGGGCAGTTCAGCCTGTCGAAAATCGAACCGGGAACCTACACGGTCCGTGTGGAAAAAGAAGGGTTTGTCCGCAAGGATGTTTCAGTCAAGATCGCTAAAGGGGAAAAGCTTGCTTTAAGTGTGAAACTAAGTCCTTCCCCAACGATTGGGCTGATTGTCGACCTGACAGCCTCTGGAACTACCTTTAAACAATACTTAGAGGCACGAGGCTATAAAGTGGTATCCCTCGACTTTAAGGATATTGACAAGCTCGATGGGGTCGACCTTGTGTTCGCAAACTCAGATTATAAGCCGGAAGTGGTCCCGAAAAAAGCAGACTTTAAGGCATTCCAGGAAGCATTGGACAAAAAGCGTAAATCGGTCATCTGGACCGGCCAAACCGGAGGCCGGGGCTCGATCCGTTATCTGTACGAGTATGATGGAGATCCTTCGTCCATTTTTGACGGCACGAATAAAACCGGATCAAAAGGCATTGTAACAGAAGATCATCCATTGGCGGCAGGCTTTAAGGCCGGAGATGTAATCGACATCCCGAGCAAATCCGGTTACTATTACGGATTCAATGGCTATTCCGGAAAAACGGTCGTCGCTTTTGAACAATCACAGACCGGCGAAAAAGGTTCGATGGTGGCCTACAAGGGGCGGACAAGTGAATCATTGGAGATCCTGCTTGCTAATATGACCATCAGCCACGTTTTCCAACCAGGCGATCCGGCAATCTTTGACGCCGGCAGGGAAAAACTGCTGATGAACGCCATCGATTGGGCTCTTGCCGAGAAGGCCCCACTTGTAGGAGAAATGCACGGAACCATCCAGAACGAAAAGGGAATCAAGGTAAAAGGAGAGGCGGTTATTAAAGAAACGGGCAAAAAGCTGATCTCCGATGAACAGGGCAAATTCTTTACAGCGCTTGAAACGGGAACCTACACGGTTTCGGTAAAAGCTTTCGGCCATCATGAAAAAGAATTTACTGTTTCCATAAAGAATGGCCAGGTGTTGAATGAAACCTTCAAGATTCAATCTCAAAATGCCGGCATACTGAAGGGGAAAATCAGCGATGCGGCAACGAAGAATGTGATTGCCGGCGCTGCCGTTGAAGTGCTGGGAACTCCTGCTGCGGTGAAAACCAATGCTGCAGGGGAATACGAGTTAACGTTGCAGAATGGCTCATATGAGGTTCGCATCAGTGCATCTGGCTACAAGCCAATATTTGAAACAGTTCAGATTGTCGAGGGGCAAACAGCAACGCTCAATGTATCGATGGTTGCTTCCCAGAAAATTGCTATCCTTGCCAATCCGTATAATGAAGCGAAAATTGTTCCATTCATAAAGGCGTACGGCTATGACTTTGATTTTTATCCGTACACAGATTTTGAGACGCTGATTGAAAAGATTGGGGATTACAAGCTGATCATTGCCAATGACATCTCAAGTACAATGAAGGACCGTTTTAAGGTATTGGTCGAAAAAGCAAACGAACATCAGACCAGCATGATTTTCCCAGGCCAATACGGATTCGGTTCCATAAGTGAGCTTTCAAAGGCCTATGGCGACCCGGAAAGAACATCGTCCAATTATGTCGATAAAGAACTCAACATCCGAGTCGACGAGAACCATCCGATTTTCCGTGGCTTTGAGGCGGGTAAGGAGTATCCACTCCTGCAAAATATTAAGGGAGCCGTCCAATATTCCAGCTTTGAAAATTACAGCGGCACGACGCTTGGGACCTTGACCAATCCGGCAAAGGGACCTGCCGGCGCATCTGTCGCCGTGAAGTTCAGTTCGCCAAACAGCGTACACATTCTGTTGTCGACACTGCATATCGGCAACTACGGCGACCCTGAGGAACGCTGGACAGAAAATGCGGTGCAGCTATACCTGAATGCCATCGATTATGCGTTGATTGCCAGCCAGGGTGAAATCAAAGGGGTGGTGACAGATGCTCAGGGCAAGCCGATTGCCAATGCTCTTGTCTCAATCCCGGGCACGAACGTCAAAACCACAACGAATTCTGCCGGACTCTACCGGATTGGCATTGGAACCGGCAAGTACGATGTGAAGGTTCAGGCACGAGGCTTTGCTGAACAGACCGGCCAAGTAGACATTATGGAAACCGGCAGCAGCGTTGAATTGAATTTTGTACTGAAAGCAATCGAGGGCTCAGACCTGAAGGGAATGGTCGTCGGCAAAAAGACAGGTGCGCCGGTCGCAGGTGCTTCTGTGACGCTTATTCCAAAGGATGATCCGGATTTCAAAGGGAACGCAGCAAGCGGTTCGGACGGATCATTTGTATTCGAAAACCTGCTCCCGGGTGAATATATGATTGAAGTGGTCCAGAATGGCTATCTGCCGGCAAGGACTGAAGTCAAAGTCGGGGAAGAGGATCTGACCGTGAAGCTTGAATTGAATGCCATCGAAGTGGCAGTCCTCGGCGACCTGAACGGGGAGTTAAGCAGGTTTCTGAACGAACAAGGTATTTTTGCAGAAGAAAGAGGCTGGGATCTCCTTGGCCAGCTAAACAAATACAAAGTAGTGGTGGTCAACACGAACACCGGCACGAAGGAACAGGTTGACCAGTTGATCAAGGAAAGCGATGAGCATAAAGTCAGCTTAATCTTTACCGGTACATGGGGGATGAAAGACGGCTCGATCCAGCTGCTGAGGCAGGCTATGGGAGTGCCGGACCAAGATCAGCAGGGCTACAATGAAGGGGCCGTTTATCTGAAAAGCTTGGCGGACCATCCGTTGTTTGCTGGCCTTAAAGCGGATGAAAATGGTTTGATCAAGATCCATCCGGAAAAGAGCCCATATGCCACTTTTAAAAATTATAGCGGAACCCCATTGGCAGGATTGAACGTCGACGGTGAGGACAAAGGAAATGCGATTGCGTATGAATTCAGAGGCAAAGACCATATGCACCTGCTGCTGTCCTCGTTCACTGCAACCAATATCATCGGTCCGGAACACGGCTGGACAGCAGACGGCAAACGGCTGTTTGCCAATGCGGTCCGCTGGTCGATGAATGCGGAACAGCAGCTTCCAAATGCACCGGTCTGGGACGTTGACAATCAAAAGGTAAAAAGTGAACCAGCCATTGTTAAAGGAAAAGCCGATGCTGGAACAACCATTCGTGTGTATGAACAAGCGGGAAATAAGATAAACCTCCTCGGCACTGTGAAAGCGACCCTTGAGGGAACGTTCTCAATCGAGCTGAACCTTCATAACGGTCAACATACGCTCTTTGCAGAGGCGGAAAACTTTGCTGGAAAAGCCAAGTCCACTTCCACAATGAAGCTGATTGTCACCGGAAAACCAGATAAAAAATAGAGAGAAAAGAGCTGCATCTTTTTGGCTTCCCTTAATGGGGAGCTTTTATTGTGCGAGGGCAGTTGCACTTTTGCTTTATACAAGCATGAATATTTTGTTACAGGTTTGGTCATGTTACCATTCCGCTCAAAGAATAACAATAGAAACCAGCTTGTTTTAACTACAAACTGGTTTCTATTGTTAAAGTCATTTTATTTATTTTACGTTCTTGCTCATTCCATAGGCATTTCGTTAAAGAACGCTACGTCCTCGATAGGAAGGCGGGTAGTCGGATGTCCTGGTTTTGTTGCTTTTCCAATCGCAATAAGCATCACTGGCACATATTTTTCGTCAATTCCGAAGGCTTCAACAAACTGTGCTTTGTTGTAACCTCCCATCGGAACTGTGTCGTAGCCTTTGGAACGGGCGACAAGCATGAGCTGCATGGAAATCAATCCACCATCCGTATATACGACTTGGCGCGCTACTTCTGGTGGGAAGCTTGAGTACGTGCCGACCGTGCGCTCGATGAATGATTTAGCCGTATCGACCGGCATAAAGCCAGCTTCAACTGCTTGTCCATAAATTTTTTCAGCCTTCTTGTAGCTTTCCAGATCACCAAGAACAGCAATAACGGCAGAAGCTTCGACTACTTGTTGTTGGTTAAAAGCGATCGGCAAAAGCTTGTTCTTAAGCTCTGGCTTATCGATGACTAAAAAACGCCATGGCTGCAGATTCGAAGACGAAGGAGCCAATGTTGCTAATTCTAGTATTTCGGTCATTTCTTCGCGTGAAATCTGCACTGTTGGATCATATGAACGAACAGAACGGCGTCCCTGAATCACATCAATGAACGTTTGCTGTTCCTGCTTTTCAAGAGTTTGTAAGTTTGACATAATCATGCCTCCTAGTGATGTAAGGATAGTTTCTTTCCCCAATTACGAACATTTTAAGGGAATTCATATATAGTTAGGATATAAATCCTTTTATGGTAATGTGAAATAAATCACTTTTTCGCATTCTACTAGGTTACAATACTTAAATTAAAACAAATTGTCAAAAATAATGGATGGGATAAGGGGGACTTTGTCCTGATTACATATGATAGGAAAGAAGGTGATCAGAAGTGTCTATCAACATTCATTATTTTAGATAAAGGTGGTAACATGATTCAGGTAGAAAAACGTGAAGTTGTACAAGGGTTACTTAAAGATTGGCTAATTGATTCCAATAATGCAATGCCACATAATAAGGTGGAATAATTAAGATCAAGACAACAATAGCAAAAAATATTAATTCATCATTAGAGGTTATCCAATGAAGGTATATAAACTAAAAAGGCAGTTTAATGGATATAAAAAAGGAGCACAGTTTTATTTGGTTAGTGAATCAGAATTTATCGGGGTTAAAGAGTTTGTATTTTTAACGGAAGATTTAACAAATAGGATATCAATCAATGAAAGCGAACTAATTAAGAATTTTACATACATAAAAGAAATCTTTTAACGAATGCAAGATATTTCATGCATTTAAAATCAAGTAAAAGCAAAAGCTTGGAACAGGGGCCAGGAATAGTCTTTCATCCACCCGGATGAGAATTAAATCTGGACCGGGAAACCAATCAATTTTAAAAATGGAGGAATAAGATCCATGTATTCTTCAATAGCTGGATTTATCGAGGATTGGAATCAAGAAGCTGCTTCAACTCAAAACGTTTTGGATGCGTTAACGAATACTTCTTTAAAGCAGCAAGTTTCATCGGACGATCGGACATTAGGGAGAATTGCTTGGCATATTGTGGCCAGTATACCCGGAATGTTAAACGAGTTTGGCATCCATGTCCCGCAAGTCGACAACCCTGAGACTGTTCCGCAATCGGCGAAGGAAATAGCAGGGGTATTTCGGAGAGTCAGTGCCGACACAGCCCACGCCGTAAAGGAACAATGGACTGACGCTTCACTTACTGAAGAGGTGAATGTGTTTGGAAGGACAATGACGAAGGGAGCTACGCTTTTATTGCTAGTCAAACATATTATCCATCATCGCGGGCAAATGAGCGTTCTCATGCGCCAGGCCGGAGTAAGAGTTCCAGGGATTTACGGACCTTCAAGAGAAGAATGGGCGCAATTGGGAATGGATGCTCCGACCATTTAAAGAATAAGTTATTAATCTGCAGAATAGGGTATTGGAAATATCGAGGTGAGAGGATATGGAAAAAAATAAAAGAAAACCGGATTTTCATCATTTCCAAGGGAAGATGGACAACCCTGAACAATATCCAACTGAGAATGAAAGCTTATTTGATAAATTTAAGAGTGAGCAAACAGTTGACCCCATACCAGTAGAGGATTTAAAAGAAGAACAACTTGAAGAAAAAGCGAAGCACGATTCAAAAGATACATCTTCAAGTGAAAAGAAGTATAGAACGGGAATGTAAGGGGGTCCATAGGGATGGTTCTTGTGGCCAGGATATCCACAGTAAAAACCCACTAGAACCTTCCCTATGGCATTCCTCATAGTTTCTTTAAATCATCATTTAATCTCCGGGCTTGATTTTTGAAGTAAAGGTAAAATGCAATCCAAAAGATTGTAAAACTGTCGATGGAGATTAAGAGTGTTAACAAAATACTTTTTATAGTTTATGGAATCCATCCAACCGTAATGGCCACGATAAAGTATAGGATCATGACGGTAAAAAATGGAAAATAGTCTGCTGAGAAAGTTTTAAATTTCTGTTTTCATAGTACATAGAACTTACTGTAAAAAACCAACCGCAGAAAATAGAACCTATGGAGTTCTTAACAAATAAGCTTCCATCTATCATTTCGAAACCGCCGAAAAGGATTATTGCATTGGTGTAAAGCACCGCAATGAAGCCTCCAAAGAACATACCGATAAAACTGCGAAGTGTAAATGTCTTCATTCTGATTTCCTCCTATTTAATTTTAGAGCATCTTTTATCACAGGGACATAGGTAAGAGACACATACTCTTTCTTTCCAGATTTGAAATATACGCAAAGTGTACCATTGAATGACGCTTCAAAACGGCTCAATTCATTTAAATTGGCGATAACCGAATTAGATAGGCGGATAAATTTTTTAGAAGGAATCAGGGCCTCAAGCTCATATAACTTCTCTTTTAAAATAAACGAATCCGTCTCAGTTACGGCAACAACATGTTCTTTTTCTGTATGAAAATAGTGGATATCCACTGGTTTAAGAATATGTTGCATATCACCTTTTTTGGCAATCAGGAATTGTTGTTGCTCCCTTCGGTGAATGAAGTCAATTAGTTCCTGAATATTGTCATCTAACGCAGGGCCTTCAATGGTAATCTTCGTATCTTTAAATGCTTTATCGATGTTTAGGAAAAGTTTCAAATTTCAGACACCTCTTTTCACCTAAAATTATAATCGTTAGAGCACTCGATGTCTGTCAATAAATGTTCTTTTCATTCACTCCTCTCATTAACCTTCTAATCAAATTGTATGTTGATATTCCTAACAAGTCTGTATTATTCAAGTAAGTGACAAAAAATGAAGGGTAACATGAGGAAAATAGTTGGTAACTTACACGGAAGGAAGTGCGTGCTCCGATTAGCGAAAACCACAATGGGACCGTCCCATGGTAAAATAGGACTTTCATAATTTCCAATACCGATCCGCATTGAGTCAAGGAGTCCATACCACGCAATTAACGGAGTCTATAGGGATGGTTCTTGTGGCAGGGACGATCTTGTATCCATTGAAATTATACATTTTTACCTATTCATTCCACATAATATTAAATAAAAGTATTTGAAATAAAATTTTTCTTGCCTGCTGCAAGGAAAAAACCGAGGTGAAAGGTTTGAATGTATTAACCTATACAGAAAATCTCGTTGATTCAATTAAGGGTTTTTTATTTTTACGGCTTGTGTTAATGGTGTTGTTGTTAATGACAATTTCTTTTCTTGTAAATAGAACCACTACTTGGTTTTTAATAAAATCACACCTATTTTCCAAAGAAGATTCTAAAACTATACAAGGTGTAATTCACTCTACTTTAAAATATTTGATTGCAATCATTCTAATCATATACATTATTGGACAATTCATTGATATAAAAGGCATCCTCGCGGGTGCAGGAATAATGGGCATCATTTTAGGCTTTGCAGCACAGCAAATATTAAAAGATGTTCTATTAGGTTTTACTAGGATATCTGATAAAGAATTTCGAGTGGGCGACTTTGTTACATTTAATGGTGTTAATTCAGGTACAGTAGAAGGAATAGGAATCCGATTTATGCAAATTCGAGAATGGTCAGGGAAACTTCTAACAATCCCACATGGAGAGATTAGAACAATCGAGAATTTTAATAAGGGTAAAATGAGGGTAATAGAACGAGTAGCGGTAAGTTATCAAGAAGAGCCGGAAAGAATTAAGCGGTTGCTAGAGGAGATATGCAAAATTTGCAATGAAAAGTATGGTGAATCTCTGCTAAGAGGTGAAGATGGCACTCCTGAACAAGATTTTAGGTATTATGGCATAACTGACTTAAATCCAAACCTACGATATGTTGGTTATGAATTTTGTATGGTTGCTCTTGTAAAACCGGAGAATTTCTTTGAAACCTCAAGGAATGTTAGGTTTGAGTTGATGTCGGTTTTACATAAGAACCTAGTTTTAATGGCAGTGTCTAATGTATTATTCCAATCTGAACAAGGCACTTCTTAATGTAAGTCTGAGTCCTAGGGACGGTTCTTGTGGCCAGTTTATCCTCACTAAAAACCACGAGCAACGTCCCAAGTCCAAAGTGGTGAAGAGCTGAGAATGTCAGCGGACTAAGTTGCTACTGTTGGCTTTTAGGGATTCGGCTAGACATTGAATTTTCAGAAAGCAAGATTTCCAATATACTTGATAGTGTGTCAAATACGATTCATGAATCGCCAGAACGAACGAAATCCGCTCTGAATAATTTTGTATTCACCGTGGGGATTTCCTATTTGCCGCTCCATGAAAAGGCAATCGAGACCTCCAAGGCAATGAGCAAAAAAATCCTGCCAATAATCAATCAAATCCACAACAAAACACGGTCGTTAATAAAAATGCGACATTGATACACGAAATAGTGTCACTTGCGAAAGTTGGAACGGTCAAAAACTGTAGTTTTCCTGTCGATACAACGGTTATTGATCAGGTAATTTCAAAGTGGGGAAAAGCGGATCAACAAGATTTTGCTGCAGGAAACCGATATTTCACGTATACCAGTCATGGAATTGTATTCGGGGTGAATAAGGGAGAACAAATTTTTGATGTCCGCTCTTATTTAACAGAGATTCAACAAATAACTTTTGATGAGGTAAAGGCAGTACTCGGCAAACCAAATGAAGTTCACAACAATGGGGCGGACAAAATTTGGGTGTATAACGTGAATGAGAAATACCAATTAAAATTCGTAGGTTCAAAATCTACCATCGACCATATATCAGTCTTTTGTCCGGCAGATGCAAAAAATCAAATGGCAGGATGATAGAAATAATAACGTTAAGGTAATAAACTTTTTTATAAAAGAATATTTCAATTAAATATATTTAGAGTGTGTTTTGATCAAATTTTTTTCAAAACACGCTCTTTTTTTACGCTTCAAAAGCATAATAAACCATTTTGTTTTATGTACTTTTCTTTGATCATGGCATAGGAATAACGACACTGTAGTTAATAATATTTGGAAAATTTGACCTATTCAAATTATCAGTGAGTTGGGGTATAGTATGAAACTGTAAGCTGCGGTGATCATCATAAATTTTATTTACATAATGCTGGAATGAAAAAATAATGCATCGGAGTGGTGCAATATGACGAGTCATGTTGAAAAATTTAGAGTAAGCTTAAGGCAGAAGCTCGAGTCGATCTTTCATGTTTGGAGTGAGTGGGTTCGGGCACATCCATTCATATTACGGGTCTATACGATTTTTTCTTGGATATCGCTATGTGCCTTTGTACTTAGTTTAATTTTTTTGGAAGACTCCAGAAAAATGTTCGTCCAGTTTTTGTGGTCATTTTACGTCCTTTTGCAATTTTGGCTGCTCTGCCGCAGCAAAACTTTATCTTGGAAGAAATATACTTATTTCTTTATGGCGGGGGCATGGCTCATCGTACCATTGACTTCGTTTATTGTCAGTGCCATTACGGCTATTTTCGGTGGGGTGGAACAAGATATATGGAGTCAAGCATTTTTAACCCCAATTGCTGAAGAAGTGTTAAAACTGATCCCTCTTGGAGCTTATCTATTTTTATCACGACGTGCTTCCACATTGAGTTTAGGCGATTATGCCCTTATTGGGGCGGCAACGGGGGCAGGTTTTCAATTTTTAGAGGAAACCACTCGTCGATTAGTTTCTCGAGGTATTTTCGATTATGGTGTGACATTATTTGAAGGGAAAGTGATCCATTGGGATTTATTCACACTATTTCCTGGATACTTTGAGAAGGGCTTTTTGCCTGACAAAATGACTGCTGGACATCCGTTGCTAACTGCTATGGTAGCTTTAGGAATCGGTCTGGCAGTAAGGTTTAAACATAAATTAACGCGGCCTACTTATATTTTTCCTACCATCCTTTTGGTTTGGGCCATTTTTGATCACGCTATATGGAATGCCAGTTACCGGGCTCCGAAATGGTTAACCGGAATTCATGATGTATTAGGAAGCGGCTATGCGGCAAAACCTTTATTTTTAATGATGATTGGTGCTGCATTAATCATCGATTATTGGGAATTGAACCGAGTACGAGAGAAGATTCCCATGCTGGTAGGGGAAACCATAATCAATCCTATTTCGGAAATGTGGAATCTATTTAGCTGTGTTTTTGAGGAAAGACAGCGTTTTGGATACTTGCTACTATTTTATCGAGAACGGAGAGAACTAGGATTTACTTTGTTACACGGTAAAACAGAAGCCAGGGAGCTTTTACCAGGCTTAGAAGCAAATGTTCAGAAATACTACAAAGCATTAATCGTTGTGTTTGTAGCATTATTCACAACTATTTTTCTGTCTAACTGGGGTGTTACAGCCAATGGCCCTGAGGCTTGTTTTGCCTGTTTATTTGATAATCTCCAAAACTGGTGGAATGGTTTGTCCACTTCGGAAAAAGGGTTGGTTGTACTGGGTGCTTTTGCTTTAATGTTTCCGTTATTAGGATTCTGGTCGGCAATAGGCGCCGTATCGACTGGAATCGGAATTGCAGCAGATGGCAAGCAGATTGCAGACATCATCCGCAATCCTAAAAAACTTCTGTCACCGGAAACGGTTTTAGCACTTGGAGTTGGTGTATTATTAAGACGAATTCCTTTTGGGAAAGGCCTTGTAAAGCTAAGTGACTCACTTTTACCAAAAATAAAACCATTTATAAAAAAAATCTTGAAGTCGTTCATTAGAAAGAAAAGAAATTTTAAACCGGGATATGAAAAACATTTAGTGGAAGTAGAAGACATTGTAAGGAAAAAAGGGAAGGGGGTAGTTGGAGGACATAATCTCAATAATTTCGAAAAGGCATTTAAAGAGAGACGCTGGGATTTAGATGACTGTATTATTTCAAAAAGAAAACACCCATCCATCGACGGGGTGTATGAAATAGAATATCGCTTACCTAAACAAGACATGGCGGGAAAAACACTACCTGGTGAGTTTAAGAAGGTTACACATCCAAAGACAGTTTACGATCCTAACATCATATCAGACGAACAGATATTAAAATGGGGAGAAGAAGCTATGAAAAAAGGTACAGTCGTTGGGAGAAATATTTCAGGACGTTCCTCTAACGGACTAAAATTTCAAGGTTTTGTTGATGATACAGGAAAAATAACTAATTTCTTCCCTACCCTAGATTAATAATTAAGGAGTTGGAAGCATCGTGGAAGATAAGAATAGAAAATTGATAAAATACTTCTATCACCATATGGGAGACGGCAAATTTTTAAGAATCTTAAGTAGTTATGCGAACGGTGAAGGATATGGTACCGAATATGCGAGGTTTGTGTTTGCCGACTATTATGAAAAGTGGGAAGAAGATTATTTTGGTAAAGAAGGAATAGCCTATTATTTTGATCGGCCTGCAGTAGAGGAGGATGAAGAAATAATTTTAGATTACCCAACCTTCTATCGATATTTAAAAGAAGATTGTGCTAGTTATCTTGAAAATCATCCCCAAGATAAATCAGCAGTAGAAGAACAATTGAAAAGGATTAGAGAAAGATTTAAGATACAAGAACCTTGATTAGCTTAATTGCCTTTCAAGGTTTTTTTTTATGCATTATTAATTCTGTCCGAAAAGCCCTTACATTAGGACGACTTTTTCAATAGTGAACAGAGTAGTGATGCTACTATTACCTAACGAACCGGCACTAAGGCATTAAACGCTAGGACGAACAAATCCTAGCGTTATCTGTAAACTTATTTAATCTCTTGTTCTTCATTTTGAGCCACATTTTTTTCTTCTATAAAATTATTTAAAGCCTCTATATTTTGCTCGAAGTCCACTTCTAATACATCACCAAGCTCTTCATCCCGTTTATTTTCAAAACTGCCATCTTCAGGGATGCGTATGGTTTCTATATCTCTACTTTTCTTCGATAACATATCTTTTCCAATCGTCAAAAGGGTGGAACCATCCATATTTGTATCGATATATTTATTTATGATACCTAAAAGCTTAGGGAGTTTTACAATACTATGTAGATTTACAGCTTCATCTGTTAATTTTGAAACCACTTCTTGCTGTCTTTGAATTCGTCCGAAGTCACTTAAACGATCATGACGAAAGCGGACATAACCTAACAACTCTTTCCCATGCAGTTGTTGTCTCCCTTTTTCTATCGTCGTATCTATACCATAAGACATCTCATAGGGTACATCTACTTCAATGCCATTTGGTACAAGGAGATCGACTGCTTTTTCGAATCCTTTAAAGTCTACCATCGCATAAGAATGAATATCGAGCCCGAAACTTTCTTTAATCGTCTCTCTTAGTAATTCAGGACCTCCAAATGAATATGCAGCATTTAATTTTTGCTGGCCATGATCTGGTACAGAGACCAACATATCACGCATAAGCGAGATAAGCTTTATTTTATGGGTTTGCGGATCATAATGTGCGACCATGATTGTATCCGTTCGAGCTTGTTTTTCTCCTCGAGAGTCATTTCCTAATAATAGAACATTGACTGCATCTAGTTTATTTTTCTCCCCGTGAAATGGTTGTTTTCCTTCCACCTTTTTAAGTGGCGGGGTGACAGCTTTTATTGTTCCTCCAATGTACTGAAATAGTTGAAAAAGACCAACTAGAAGAATACTTAAAAGAAGTAAGGCGCCAAAAACTCTCTTCCATCTAACTCGTTTGCTATTCTTTTTTGATCGTGTCAAATCTTACATCACCTCTGCAGAATAATCTTTCCAGTTTATCATAAAAATGGAGAAGGGGTTTTCTATTCCCCCTCTGAATTAGTGATTATCCCATACTTAGGTTTCATCCTATTTAATATCAGATTACATTTTCCTGAATTTTTGATTACATAGTCATCTTTTGCTGTCATTTATCTGATCAAGTAAGTGAAGCACATAATTTACTGGAATCTAACAAGGCAATTGGAAAAGTCGTCTTAATAAATGAATGGTAACTAGTGGAGAACTTTCCCCTTCATGAGTAGAGAAGTATGTATTATTTATACTCCTCTACTCTTTTTTGTTCTTTACGAATAAATCATTTTTTACAGCAATTGCAGCGACTTGTTATTTTCATCTAATTAGTTTTTTACAGCCTGCATTTTTTATTTTTTTAAAGAGATACTATATAAAAATAAATAAAGAGGTAAGAATTATGTACGATAAAGGGAAGATTACAGCCTATCAAATGGCACTGATGATATATCCAACGATTTACGCCACAGCTGTTCTAATGGTTCCAGAAATTACAGGTCAATATGTGGGACGCGATAGTTGGGCAGCACCCATTTTAGGTTCCTTAAATGGATTTTTTACTGCTTATGTCCTTTTTAAATTACATAAGATGTATCCAAATGAATCACTTATTCAATATAGTAAACATATTATTGGGCCCTTTCTAAGTAAAATACTTGGATTATTCTACCTGTTCTTTTTCTTGTATATGTGTGGGTTCATTTTAAAAGAGTATTCTTTTTTCATTGGAATTTCCCTTTTACCAAAAACTCCAATGATTGCAATTATAGGAAGCGTTGTTATTATGGCATCCCTCGCTATAACTGGAGGAGTAGAGGTCCTGGGGAGAGCTTCCCAACTATTCGTTCCTATTTTCATTCTCCCTATACCGATATTTACAATCATGCTTCTTAAAGACTTGGATCCTAAGAATGTTCTACCGATCTTGGAACATGGTTTGTTACCTTTGCTTCAAGGTTCCGCTGCCCCGCAGGCTTGGTTTAGTGAGGTATTCCTTATATCTATGTTTCTCCCCTTTTTAAAAGATCCTGAAAAAGGATTGAAATGGAGTTTTATCTCAGTATTTGCGGTTATGCTTAGTCTTGTTATTTTAAATTTGCTGACTACTTTCTTATTTGGAGAGATGACTGCTAGGTTCACTTTTCCTGTTTTCAAGGCTGTACGGATTATCAGTCTTTCTGATTTTTTTGAACATTTAGAAGCGGGAATTATCACTATTTGGATTTTAGGTGCGTATATCAAAATTACAGTCTTCTATTATGCATTAGTTTTGGGTACCGCACAATGGTTGAACCTTTCAGACTTCAAGCCAATCGTTTTACCACTCGGTTTATTAATATCACTATTTGCTATTTGGGAATTCGCTAATTTACAGGAACAGTTTGAATTTTCAAAGTTCATCTTCCCGTTTTATGTTCCATTTATGTTAACTGTTCTACCAACAATATTATTGATTATTGCTAAGATACGGACAAGAAATACTATAAAGAAAGAGCCACCACGTATATCAAATTATTAGAAAAGGTTGTTTTTCAAACATTTTATGTCAGGCCCTTCCTTTTCCGTTTGATCTTTTTGATCGAAAATCAATCAGTCTAATAAAAATGATGTTTTAGTAAATAGGAAATTCGCTAACAGAAAGGACTTGTTCAACTTGTTTCGAATTTTAAAAAAACGTCCTCAAAAACAACTTCCTGATGAAGGAAGGAGTAACCGAAATCTTCCTCTGTCATCAGAGTTGGATAAAAATCTTCAAATTCTAAAATCCATTTATATGGGTTGCATCGATGTAATCTATCATCCTTTTTTAATTGCTGGAAAAACAAAAGCCCTCCTTGTATATATTGAGGGCTTATCTGATACAGAACAAATAGATTCTAGCGTCCTTGCTCCTTTAATGTCTAAAACAATTGATAAATCGATTAACCTTCAAGATACATGTGAAAAGATACAATTATCAAATATACGAGTTGTCAAGACATATGATGATTGTATAATGAATATTTCTAATGGAAACCCCATCCTTTTAATGGAACATGAGGAACAAGGAGCGGCTTTAGGACTAGCCAAATGGGAAAAAAGGTCCATTAAAGAACCTGAATCCGAAAGCGTAATCCGGGGACCAAGAGAAGGATTTGTGGAAACTTTGGGAGTCAATATTTCCATGCTTCGGCGAAAAATCAGAAGTCCCAACCTTAAAATGAAAAAAATGAATATCGGGAGTTATTCTAATACAAGTATAATCATTGCTTATATAGAGGGAATTGCTAATCAGTCATTAATAGATGAGGTTCAAAACCGACTACAGAAAGTCGAAATCGACAGTGTTTTGGAAAGCGGATATATCGAGGAATTGATAGAGGATAATGTTTTTTCACCGTTTCCGCAGTTACTTGATACGGAACGACCAGATGTCGCCTCAGCTAACCTATTGGAAGGACGTGTCGTCATATTAGTAGATGGTACTCCTTTTGTTCTAATTGCTCCTGTAAGCTTATTTTCTTTTTTTCAGGCACCTGATGACTATTACCAACGGTATTTGATTAGTTCTGTTATAAGAATAATGCGTCTTTTCTTTATGTTAATTTCTGTATTCTTACCTTCGCTCTATGTCGCAGTTTCCAGCTTCCATCAGGAGATGGTACCTACAACCTTGCTATTAAGTATGGCATCGTTACGGGAAAGTGTCCCATTTACGGCTTTGATAGAGGCATTAATAATGGAGATTGTTTTCGAAGCGCTTCGTGAAGCAGGGCTCCGTCTACCTAAACAAGTCGGAGCTGCAGTAAGCATTGTAGGGGCATTAGTTATCGGGGAAGCTGCTGTTCAAGCAGGACTTGTTTCTCCTCTCATGGTAATTGTTGTGGCGATTACAGGCATTGCTTCTTTTATGGTTCCTCGCTACTCAGAAGGAACTGCTTTAAGATTGATTCGCTTTCCCATCATGATGCTTGCTGGAACGATGGGGCTACATGGATTAGTGCTTGGTTTTATTGCGATAGCCATCCATTTATGTAAATTACGCTCTTTCGGTGTTCCATATCTTTCACCAATAGCCCCAACAATAGGAAGAGAAATGAAGGATGCTTTTATACGTTCTCCTTGGTGGATGTTAAATACACGACCACATTTAACTGGAAGATTTAATAAGTACAGACAGGCTCCCAATCAGCAACCAAAACCAAAAAAGTAGATTAAACTTTCTGGAATTTAAAGGAAGGGACTTGAAAGAATGAATGATACTTTGTTTCGAATAATGAAAGCTATTCTTGCCTTCTTACTTGTTCTTTCACAGTGTCTTTTGCTAACTGGTTGCTGGGATAATAAGGAACTAAATCAATTAGCCATCATAGTAGGAGCAGCCATCGATAAAGAAAAAAATAATAAAATTAAATTAACTGTTCAAGTCTTCATTCCTCAATCACAAAGTGGTTCTGGTAAGGCCAAAGTAGAGATCAAATCAGCTGTTGGAACAAACATGGCTGATGCTGCATCCAATCTTCAACGGGAATATTCACGCAGACTTTTTTGGGGACATTGTAAAACATATATCTTTGGCCAATCCCTCTCTGAAATAGGGAACCTCGAAAGACAAATTGACTTCATAGACCGTCACCCAGAGCCTCGCGAGGACTCTCGTTTATATGTCAGTGATGGAAAGGCATCTGACATTTTACAGCTATCACCTTCATTAGAAAAATATGTAGGAGATGTGCTTCGAAAGATGTCGGAAATGCATGTTGGCGCAAATATTACATTGAAAGATTTTGAACTGATGGTTACAAGTGAAGGAGGAGGTGCAATATTACCGCTAATTAAAATCAAGCATCAAAATAAGGATGATAGGAAAATGAATGTCTCTCCCATCATTGGTGGCACAGCTATTTTTATGAGAGGTAAAATGATTGGGAGGATTAATGAAGTTGAATCAAAAGGATTATTATGGGTGAGAAATCAAAATGAATTACCTGAAATAACAGGGTATCCCAAAAAAGGGCAAACCATTTCACTACATCTGAAAAGAACAAAGACAAAGCTGATTCCAAAAATTGAAAAAGGAAAATGGAGTATCACTATATATATATCAAAGGAAGGGATGATTGTTCAAAATGGAAGCAAAATAAATATTATGAGTAAGAAAAATACAAAAAGAGTAGAAAATTATATAGAAAAAGACGTTTCTAATTCCATAGAGAAAGCCCTTAATAAGGTAAAAGATGGAATGAAGGTGGATTCCTTTGGATTTGCTACTGCTTTTCATCGTAAATACCCAAAAGAATGGGAAAAAGTAAAAGATCACTGGGAAGTTGTTCTTCCAGATATCTATGTAGAAACGAAAGTTAAGGTACATGTACTCGAGCTTGGGTTGTCGACCACTACTTTGGAGTGAAATGAAAAAGGAGCAAATAAATGAAGATATTTGAGCTTATAGGAATATCCATATTAGTTTTTCTGATCCTCTTACTTGAATGGCGGAAGTTATATCCTAATCAAAAAAAAGAAAAAAGAATACTTGTGACCTTAACAGCAATAAGCTTGCTACTTGCTATCTTACTTCTTTACTTTCCAGAAATTCCGGGTCCAACTCAAATGATTAGTTCCCTCTTTTTCCCGCTAGGGAAGATGCTTAAATATAATATCAATCACTAGAATTTCAATCTACCCAATCAGCCAAGTCATTGATGGAAGCACTAGATATTATTAAAAATATGAATGATTCCGCTAAACGGAAGGTTCCAGAAGGAGCTCCTCTTGGTTTTGTCTCTAATCGGTGGCAGAAACATGTATACGACGATGATGGAAGTATTAATCGTCATTATTATGAAATGGCAGCATTAACTGAATTACGAAATCATATTCGGTCAGGAGATGTATCTGTTCGAGGCAGTAAACAACATAATTTTTAGAACCTATTAATTGGGGGGGATTTGTCGCTTTTGATTTAAAAAACCAATCCAATAATAAAAGTATATACCTTTAAAGAAGATGTTGTTCTACCAACAACTTATCTAAATGATGATTTATTTATAACAGCTTGACGTTGATTCGGGAATATTGAACTTTGCTGCCCGCTAATTGAATTCTACTTCATCTGGAGACCTTTAAATTAAAATGTTTCCTTTCTTCTGACAGACTTATTAAATTTCGAAAACAATCAATTCAATCATCTATTCGTATAGAAAAACTTATTAAGAAACATGCACTAGAAAAAATATAAATCATATATAGGAGATATCCCGTTTAAATGCTTGAGGAGGATATCATGAAACCTATGCTACCTATTGAAAAATATTTCGGTAAGTTAGAACAAGTTTATGCATTTTACGGCGCTATGCCTACAGGTGTTAGTGTTTCGGAAACTGGTCGTATTTTCATTTGCTTTCCGAAATGGGGAGACGATGTTAAATTTACGGTGGCTGAAATTATTGAGGATAAATTGCAGCCTTATCCTAGTTTAGAAACCAATTTGGTAAACCAAGGGAACGTCACAATGTCATTTATTAGTGTCCAAAGTGTAGTTGCTGATGGAAGGGGTACACTTTGGGTATTAGATACTGCTGCACCAAATTTTTCTGACCCTATTAAAGGGGGGGCAAAATTAGTCGCTGTTGATTTAAAAACCAATACAATAAGAAAAGTATATACCTTTACAGAAGATGTTGTCCTGCCCACAACTTATCTGAATGATGTCCGATTTGATTTTCGTGTTGGAGAAGCAGGTTATGCATATATCACGGATTCTTCTTCTAAAGGACCAGGAGCTATTATAGTAGTAGATTTAGAAAGTGGAATTGCGTTTAGACGGTTAAATGGAGCAAAATCAACTTCACCCGATCCCTATTTTTTACCGAAAGTAGAAGGTCAAATTTTGATGAATCGAAACAAAGATGGTTCAACTTCTCCATTTAGATTGGCTTCTGATGGTATAGCCATTTCTCCCGATGGAAAGGTTTTATTTTTTTGTCCACTAAGCAGTCGTCATCTGTTCTCAATCTCAACAGAAGCCCTAAGAGACAGAAATATACCGGACACGGACTTACTATATCATGTTGAGTATTGGGGGGAAAAAGGGGCTTCTGATGGTATGATCACCGACGCAAAAGGAACTGTTTATGCTGGAGACTATGAAAACAACAGTATTCGAAAGATATTGCCGGATGGCACAATGGAAACAATCGCACATGATCCGAGAATTTTATGGGCGGATACTTTTTCGATTGGTCTGGATCAATATTTATATGTCATTGTGAACCAATTACATCGGCAAGCAAGATTTCATTTTGGAAAAGACCTACGACAAAAACCTTATAGTTTACTTCGTATCAAAATTGATGAATTACCTGCTCCTACCTTTTAATAAAACAGTCAATTAATTGTTTTAATTATACAGGGTAAAACAAACACGAGTATGCAAGAAGTATCAACTTTATTTACTTCCGCTAAATAAACTCAAAATGGTTTAATAGGAACAGTTTATATGGTGAGTGTTAAACTGTTCCTGTGATTTTTTATAATGTCGGTAAGTTCAATGCTGTATTGATATTATTTAAATCCAAATTGATTTGTTCGTTGGTATTCCAAGCATGGTACCATTCTTTTTCTACCATATATGCGGAAATTTGTTCATGCATATCAAGAGCGTCCATTAAATGGCGAGTGAGCATTTCTTTAATTTCCGGCGTTCCTGCTTCCGTAACTGCCATGGCATAATTTCTAACTCCACTTTTAGCTGCAATCAATAAATCCATTGCTACCACTTGATCGGATAGTGCATTCATGCCAGTTAAATTTTCAATGATTGTATTCATGTTCTTCATCTCCTAGATTACTGCTTAGCGTTGGATAGGATCGTAGCATATTCTTGTAATTGTCTCGTAGATAAATCTATGTCTTTCTGCATAATATCTTTTAACTGCTGGTCTGTAACTAACGCTTTCATCGTTTTAGACTTAGTTAGACAAGTGGTTTTAAATGCAGCCATCTCATGGACCTCAAGAACTTCATGTAAGGCGTAGTTCATTTTTTATACCTCCTTCCTTAAGGTTTCAACACGACTTTTATACAATCATCCATTTTTGTGTCAAAAATCTCATAGCCACGCTTTGCTTCACTAAGTGGAAGTACATGACTTACGACATCTCCTGGATCAATTTTTCCGGTCGAAACTAATTCAAACATATATGGCATATAGTGAATCACAGGTGCTTGCCCAGAGCGGATATTGATATTTCGCTGCATAATATCTCCAAGAGGGAAACCATTATATCTGCCGCCGTAAACGCCAGTAACTTGAATTGTCCCGCCTTTACGCACTGCTTGTGAAGCCATGATAAACGCACTTAATGCTCCGCCTTGAAGCTTCATTCCGCTCGCAAGGAACTCCATATCAGTCATTTTACCGTCCATACCAACTGCATCAATGACAACATCCGCACCTCCTTTGGTGATTTCCTTCAGGTAACTTCCTACATTCTCATGGTCCTCAAAGTTAACAATTTCTACTTTGTTGGTGCGCTTGGCGTGCTGTAGGCGATAATTGACATAATCAACGGCAATGACTCGCTTTGCCCCTTTTAGCCAACAGAATTTTTGAGCAAAAAGACCAACCGGACCACAGCCAAGAACAATAACTGTATCTCCATCCTTTACGCCTGCATTGTCAACACTCCAAAAACCAGTAGTCATTGCATCGGCAATAACTGCTAACTTTTCATCTGGTTCTTCACAAGTCTCTGGAATTTTGAAATGAGTAAAGTTGGCAAATGGCACTCTTAAATATTCAGCTTGCCCGCCCGGATAGCCCCCCGTCGTACCAGAATATCCGAAATAGGCACCCATATCACCATTATCATTAGAATTATCACATTGGCTTTCCAAATGGTTTTTACAGTAAGAGCATTCACCGCATGCTATATTAAAAGGAATAATGACACGATCTCCCTTTTTTAGCTTAGTCACACCTGGACCAACTTCTTCGACGATTCCCATTGGTTCATGGCCAATAACATAGTTTTCTTGCAGGTTAGGAATCATGCCATGAATTAAATGTAAATCAGACCCACATATAGCTGTACTCGTTACTTTAATAATCATGTCATCTGGTTTTTCAATCTTTGGATCTGGAACTTCTTTGACTACAACATTTTTAATCCCTTGATACGTTACTGCCTTCATTGGTTATAGCCTCCAGTGTTAGTGTTCATCAGGTGTCCGGTCAAACATGCCTTTTCTATTGGTCTCAACAGGAAATAGATTCATTTTGCCAATCATCAATGTATTGTTGGCAGAGAGTTGGTCTAATTGATATTGTTCACTTAGTTCGTATGGATGGAACCATTTTTTACTAATCATTAGTTCTGTAATTTCTTGGTGCATGGCAATCCCTTGCAATAACTGGCTTCGTAAGAGGGTTCTAACATCAGGTGATGCGGACTCAGTTAATGCGACAGCAATATTGCGAACACCTTCTTTGGCACGAAGGAGGAAATCCATTGCAAATGTGGTATCTGCTAGCTCTGGTACGTGGAGCGAGTTTATTGGGTCTAAATAGTCATAGTTCAATGAATTTGCCTTCCTTTCAATTTATTATTGGTGTTGGCCGGTTTTGAGGAACAGGCGCTTCAAAAGGTGCACGTTGATAAATTGCCTGTAATTCTCCAAGTGCTTGCATGGATTGTTCCACATCTTTTTGCATTAATGCTCTCAAATCTTGATCAAAAACCAGTCCTTGTATTAGTTTTGATTTTGCTAAACAAAGGGTCTTAAAGTTAATTATTTCATGTAAGTCCAATGACTCATGAGCAGCTAATTTTTTTAGATCCATACTTATCTACCTCCTTATATTTCGATACTAATTTATTTTCCCCTTATTAATAAGGAAGATATCTGTGAAATATTGTAAGTTTGGTTTTGGAATAAAGTTTGATAAACTATATATCATTAATGAGATATTGCAGAATCTTCAAACTGAAATAAAGGTGTCTCCCTGTAACTCACTCCTTCCCTATGGAACATAGTTCTTACATCTGGACCAAAGTTGGTACCAAAACGTGAAGAACTGCAGGTAAAAACGGATTAAATCAAGAATCGGGAAGCGTACCGCTGGTAAGCTATCTCGGTTCTTTTATATTGATCAAACGTTTGATTAAAAAAGGAAAAAGTTAACCAAGCTTTGATTGAATACAGGAAAAGCCCGATAAATCAACGATTCAGAATAGGAGAGAATAGGAAGAAGGCGGAAGGATAAAGGTGGATCAAATGAGGAAAAAAGCCCGAAAAGGGCTGTTTTAGGGAAGAACTTAGTTTCTGAGAGTAGAGGTAAGGGAAAAGGGAGGAGCAGGGAAGAACTTTGTTTTTGATACACAGCTGGGAGATTCCGGTCTGCACCGTCGATTTCCGTCCGGGAGGCGTTTGGCACTACTGTATGAAGTGTGTGGATCAGAATCTTGGTCAATTTTTTTGGTATGGAAGCCTGGGGCAAAGGGATTATAAGGAGATTATCGAGCCGGAGAAGATTTCCTACACCGATTACTTTTCGGATGCCGAAGGCAATTTGAATGACTCCATGCCGAAGAACGAGATGACATTGGAATTCATCGATTTGGGTGGAAAAACCAAGCTGATAAACCGTGCTGAATATGTTTCCGAAGATGCCCTTAAGACCGTCATGGATATGGGTATGCTGCAGGGCATCACCGAAACTTGGGACCGTTTGAACGAGCTAGTGGAGTCGCTGAAGTAGATTTACCATATCTCTGTTTTCAGTGTTAGTAAGGTTTAGGGACTTTTAGTTTAGTAATTACTTTTAAGCCTAATTCCTCGCTAAAAATACGGAGGGATTAGGCTTTTTTATCTTTCAAAATCTTTTACGTTGTAAATTCGGAATCCTGACGTATCCCATTGTTGAATGCATTGACCACTATAATAATACCTATTAGGAAAAGGGCCCCGAACAATCGCCTCCACCTTACTCTTCTTCGATTCTAATTCGAACGTGTCAAATTTTGCACCATCTAGGCTGAATATTCTTTAACTTTGATATAATATTTAAAGGTAACCTATTAGGTTATTATCTGATAAAGTAAAAAATGAAGAAGGAGTTTCGCTCTTTTATCAACCCCTTGAAGTAGTGATTATCCAGACTTAGGTTTCACCTTATTTTAAATCAGATTACATAATAATTTTTTGCTGTCACATATCTAGTATCTTTAAAGAAATTAATAGTTTAGGGAGTGTAGAAAATATGGATATACGCTTATTTCATTCATTAGAAAGTGAAAATATCTACTTTAAATCACTAAGTACAAACGATGCCCAAGAGATCCATAATTATGCATCAGATGAGGAGGTTTCACGTTTTATTGGCTGGAGTTTAATGAACACTTTGAATGAAACGAGTGAATACATTGAAACGATGGTAAAGCGTGAGGTAGCGGGTACTCATTTGTATGCGTCGATTGTTCGAAAATTAACGCAAGAAATTATTGGGACAGCCATGATTTTCAATTTTGACAAAGAAGCCAACCAAGCAGAAATTGGTTATGTTTTTCATCGAGACCATTGGGGGAAGGGTTATGGAACAGAATGTGTTGCTTTGATGAGTGATTTCGCATTTGAAACACTTCATCTGCACAAACTCCATGCTAGTGTTGTTGATGCAAATAGGGGCTCTGCCCGGATCTTAGAAAAGAATGGGTATGTGTTAGAGGGAGAATTAAAAGACCACTATTATATCGAAGAAAAATATTATAACGCTTTACTTTACGGAAAAATTCAAACCAAAAAAGATTAATTCATAAAGCAGAAATTTGGTTATTCATATAAATTGAAAGCTATTGACAAGCGCATTCCTTCTAAGAATGCGCTTGTCTTGTTCAGCATTAACCATGCGTTATTTGTTTTATTTTCTCTTTTTGTTTTGCTGTTTGAAAGATAAATAGTCCACTATAAAGCATAAATGTGCCGACCATTAATATGATGCCAATATAGACACTCATCATGGTTGGTAGCAAAAATGCCCCCAGCAAGATGGTAGATTTCGCAAGTAAATCTGCACCGCTAAAGCTTAGCCCTGAAAAGGCAGAATAGGAACCTCGTTTATCCTCTGGCATCATGTTGGCTTTTTCGGCATTGGCGATCGGGGAGTACATCAGCTCCCCTATGGTAGCAATCAGATTGAATACGATTAACACATACCAGATATTCGCGGATGTAATCGTTATATATCCAACTCCATATAGAAGAAGCCCGGTTAACAACACCTTCTTTTTGTCGAAACGATCGGTAAACTTCGTAATCATAAAGGCGAGTAAAACAACGAGGAGCATATTTTGAATGTTTAAGATACTCAACATCCTCACTCCTGCGATTTCAAAGTGGCCAATGAAAACAGAGTGAAACTCTTTAGCCAATCGGACACCGATATAACTATTCAATGAAAATTCCGCTGCATAAATACACATACCGCCAATGACAGCCATGACAAATGGTTTGTCCTGAAAGGCGAGTTTATAATTAGCAACTAAATCAATCAAGATATTTTGATGTTTTTTCTTCAGAGGTTTCACGAACGAATCATGCAGCCAAATTCCATAAACAATCGGTAAACCCACGGATACCATTGTTAGAATGAAGAATAAAGTTAGTTGATGATGCAGGTAAAACAGCCCGCCAAGCGCAGTCCCGATAGCCATCGATAAATTATTGAGCCAATAGTCCAACGAATAAATCGCTTTTCGATTTTCGGAAGTGGTGGAATCGATTATAATGGCCTGCATTGCTGGCCGTCCTAAACTGCTAGAAATCATAAATACCATATAGGCGAACGCGAATAGCTTAATCCATTTTTGATCAGGGATTAAACTTAATGTCATAAAACCGAACATCAACGAACTGCAGGCTGAGGTAATCACCAATATCGTCTTCCGACGAAAGAGGTCAGACAGGTAGCCTCCAATTAGTGTACTAATAAAGCTGATAAAAACGTTCATCCCTAAGAACAGCCCTGCCCAAACAGCACCTTTGTGTTCGGAAAAAAAGAGGGCCATAAACGGCATAACCGCACTGGAAATTGCTTTATTAAAAAATGATGTAATAAGGCGCACCCTTAAGTTTTGTGGATAGTCTCTCCATTTCATATTGCCAGCTCCTTCCTATATTTGTATAGTAAAGGAGACGGATAATATTAAAAATGACCTTTTTTTAAAAAAATGTCCACTTTTAAGGGAGCAAGTTGAATGGATCGATATTTATTAACACTAAGAAACCAGATAAAATCGGGAAATGTTAAAGTAGAAGAGATTGCCGATTGCTTATATCTCAGTACGAAACAAACACGAAGGAAGCTTCACCAATGGCAGCAGGATGGATGGCTCACTTTTCAATCCGGGCGTGGAAGGGGGCGTACATCGTCACTGGAATGGCTGCGGGATGTGGAACAAGAATTCGAACGGCATTTTTTACAATTGCTTGAAAAGGGGGAGATTGAGGAGGTTAGCAGGTTGTTACTGCTAGATTGGCCAGTCGAAACCAAACAGCGCTTAATGACTGCCTTCCAAACAAATTTCGGCTTTCATCAGGAAGAGCAGGACAGACTCATCATACCGCGCTTTGAGCCTTTTTTAACCTTTCATCCACTCAAAGCGGCGGATACCCACAGTGCGAATATAATTGCCAATCTATATAATCGTGTGGTCACGTTAAACGCTGACAATACGGTTACATCAGAACTTGCACATTCGTGGGAATATAGTGATACTTCTTTGATTTTATACTTGCGGAAAGATGTTGCGTTTCACGACGGATCAATCTTGAAAGCGGAGGATGTCGTAGAATCTTACTGGCGCATGAAGCAGGATGAACACTACTTCATGCTATGGGAACCGATTATCTCGATTACAACACCTGCACCACTAGTAGTCGAGCTGACGTTTCCAGGAGGATGCACCTATGTCCTTCAGCTCCTAAGTCTGTTATCAGCAAGTATTTTTAAAGAAGTGAATGGTAAATTGGTAGGAACAGGTGGTTTTTATCTGGCAGAAGAGACGGAAGGGAAAACTGTCCTTGCGGCTTTTAAACAGTCTTTTGGGCATCGACCGCTGCTCGATCGTGTAGAGTTTATTCAGGTTCCGAGGGAATTTGAAGTGGTCTATTATGGGGCTCATGAATCCGAACAGGTAGAAACCTTTAAGGTGGAAAGTGATTCTGGTTTTGGAATTGTCGTCATGAATCCCTATCGCGGATCTGAAATGGAAAGAAAGGAAGTTCGTGATTATATACATATGGTCATCGCCAACCATCGTCATGAGCTTTCAGAGGTCAATTCTAGAATTATGGGGAACGAAGAAGGGTGTTTAATCGGGATGTCCCAATCGTATAAAATGCCTGCTATTCCGAAACCGATGATGACAAGACCGTTAAGAATGCAATATGTAAACTATACAAATGATACGTCCCATTGGTTAAAAGACAAGCTCGAACAAGCCGGAATGGAGGTTGAAATGGTAAAAATCACCTTCCAAGAAGCAGTATATAATACCAGTATCCGTCAAGATGCCGACTTGTTTATTCATGGCGAAATTTTCGAACTGAACCAAACCTTTTATTATTATTTCTTTTTGATCAATAGTTTCTCTCCTCTACAACTATTAATAAAGCAAGATCAGAAACTGAACCAATTCATAAAGGCGTATGATTCGATTTCGTTTGAAAACTGGAATGCTCACCATTTGAGAATCGAAAAGTACTTACAGAACGAGTCGCTTTGTATCCCATTGTATTATGTAAAACGTCGAATACCTTTTTCGATTAATCTTATGAACATTGAAATCAAACATTTTGGGTATGTCGACCTAACAAAGCTATGGACTAAGCCACACATTTGAAGCCAGTGAAGCACAGGGACGGTTCTCATGCTATTAAAAAGGTTAGTGCAGGGCACAAGAACCGTCCCTATGGTCATAACCGGTTCCGTTCCTTTCGCAAAACCGAAAATGCAATCGAAAATGCCTCCCAATATGTACTGCTTTTTGACTCCTACACCATACCTGCAGCTATCTTTAATATTCTGCTTCCGCCAACCATAAAAGAGCGGCCCTCTCACTGCCCCAGATGAGGCATCAGCAAGAGTTGATAAATAAGCGGAGAAATTTCTCTTATTTAGGAAATAGCACTGAAAAAAGCTTAAATAGACGGAAGGATTCCGACTATTGACTCAAAAAACGTGAAAATGGGTAATTTTGCTTTGCTTAATCGGAAAACCTCCGCTTATATACCACAAACCGAGTTCTATTCTGCAGATTAACCGGAAAATCTCCGCTTATTTTAAATATCACTGGTTACTCAATTAAGGATAAGACTTTTAATTGACATATATATCCAATTGTGCGGCATTTTGTGTAAGACAAATTGTAGGGGTACAATTGGGAGGTGCATTTCATTTACAATTTTTTATGTTATTTCGTCACTAATGGCTTTACCCCAATAAAAAATGAGTGTCAAATTTCATATACAAATTGGCACTCATTTTAACTTACATTTTTAATGTTTGTGATAGGAAACGGAACCCGTGACCCATGTTCATTGGTCTTCTTTTATTCAACTCCAAGGGGGCTGTATCCATGTTTCACTTGACTAGAAGAACCGTCTCCGTGGTCTTCAGGCACTTTTGCCGCCAATTTCCGATAGAAAATTGCAAGCAGCATGGATGGGATGGTACAAATGATCATCCCGATAAAGGCGTATCTTGGCTCAATTTCATATAAATATCCGCCGAAGAATGTGAACACCGCAGTGCTCCAGCTTAGTGCCAGTGCTGAATACATCCCTTGTGCATTTGGAATCTGTTCTTGTGGAATATGCTTGGTTAAATACTTCATAAAGGCATAATGTCCCATCGCAAATGAGCAGGCATGCAAGGTTTGCGCGATACAGAAAACAATCATATTTGGAAAGAAAAATATGAGAATCCATCTTATTGTTGAGCCAAATGCCGCAAGTGTCAGTAAGGAGCCAACTGAAAATTTGCGAAAGGTCCGATCTGCGACTAAAAAGAAAATGATTTCTGCAGCCACAGCTATGTTAAGAATCATGCCAATTAAATATTTGGGTGCATGGATTTCTTGTAAAAAAATATAGCCATAGCTGTAATAGGATGCGTGTGCCGCTTGCAGTAAAATCACAATAACTAGTACGAGGCCAAAGTGTTTGAGACGAAATAATTGCAGCATTCCGCCTTTTTTCAAATTTGCGGCTTGTGGTTTTTCCATTAAAACAACAGGGGCAGGCATGACACTAAGAACAATGAATACGAATATGCCAAGTAACAACGCCCATAAGATTACTTTATCCCCAAGTGCTCCTGTAAAGACCGTTAACATCATCCCGGAAACGACAAAGCCAATGGACCCCCACGAGCGGCTCTTCCCGTAATCTCTTAATTGCTGTTTTTGCACAAGGACGCTTGCTGCGCTATCCAATGCCGGCATCAAACTCGGATAAAAGAAATGCAACAGTAACGTGACAACTAATAAGCTTACATAAGAATTCACTGGAATACTGCAAAGAAGGGAAATGAACGTGCCGATTGCCATCCCATTTAGCAGGGTTCTACTGCTAAATTTCCCCGATAAATAAGGAAATACAAATAATGTAGAAAGGCCGCGGACAACTAGTCCTAAACTCATAATCAAACTAGCTTGTGAAACCGTCATTCCTTTTGTATGAATCATCCACCCTGTCCAATAGGGTAGAAAAACACCCCAGGTGATAAAAAAACTAAAAAATTGTCTGTTCATCCATCGTTGTGAATTCATTCATTACCCCTCCAATGTTTGCATCATATCATGGAGAAACGTACAATAATATGAGATATCTCATATTATGGAGGAGATTAATGGAAATTTATAAAAATGAGAAAAGGCAGCGCTATTTGGAGGAATATTCGATTGGGTATTTATTTGCTTTTCCGATTGAAGAGTTTCTAGAAGTGCATGAATATAAACGAGATGAATGGATTATTCAAGAGGGCACGCGTCCGGATTGCTTATTTTATGTCATTGAAGGAAAAGCGAAAATTTATGTGACGCATCAAAATGGAAAGGTTTCCTTAATTAATTTTATCAATAAGGAAGATTTTTTCGGGGAAATGGAATTATTAAATCCAATTTATTATACGAAAGGAGTTCAAGCCTCTACCAAAACCGTTTGTTTTGCGATTCCTTTTCATCGCTGCCGCGCCAAATTGCTCGAAGATGCTACCTTTCTCCGTGAACTTGCGAAGTTCTTAAGTGTAAAATCCACACAAATGGCGGCAAAATATACGCAAAGTCTATCATTCCCGCTAGAAAATCGGCTTGCCGATTTTATTTTGCAAACTGCAGATGGAAAGGTTTATAAGGAGAAACACGTCACCGTGTGTGATTTTTTAGGTGTCTCCTACCGTCACTTATTATATGTGTTTGCACAATTTTGCGATAAAGGATATTTGAAAAAGGAAGGACGTCACTATCGCATCCTACAGCCCAACGAACTAAATGGACTTGCCAGGGTATTGATGAATGAATGACGCCGGATCGTTCTAGTGGACAGGTCGATCCTCAACTAAAAACCATGAGATCCGACCCTGTGGCCCTGCCTAATACACCGATTTTCGAATAAGTTCCTCAATTGGTGCTAAGCTAAATACGAAAGACTTGGAACTTGATGAATCATGCATCAAAAGCCAATGATTGAGGTGAAGAGCATCGTGCCAATAGTAAACACAGTCTCAAGCAGCCTGTTTTATTCCGTTCAGGGTGAGGGAACACCGATATTATTTATTCATCCGCCATTACTTACTAGTGCCAATTTTATCTATCAAATGAAGGAATTGTCGCGCTATTTTAAAGTTATTACGTTTGATATTAGAGGTCATGGGAGAAGTGCTTACTCAAAAGAGCCAATCACGTATCAGCTTATTGCAAATGACATAAAGCATTTGCTGAATCATCTTGGAATCGACAAAACCTTCCTTTGCGGATATTCTACGGGAGGTTCCATTGTATTAGAATTTTTATTAGCTTATCCTAATCGGGCTTTAGGCGGAATTATCGTGAGCGGGATGTCTGAAGTCCGGGATGGAAAAAATGAAGCAAGGATTTCAATTGCAAGAATCCTTACAAAAGCTGGGGCAATGCCGCTGCTAGGACTCTCAGTAGCATGGAGCAATTCCAATACAATTGAGATATTCAAGAACATTTATCGCGAAGCTCTAAAAAGTAATAGTAGAAATGTCGAACAGTATTACCATTCTTGTTTAAAGTATAACTGTACGAATAAATTAAAAACCATCCAGAGCCCGGTATTATTGATATATGGAGAAAAAGATATAAAATTTCATACATATGCCAAACTGTTACATGAAAAGCTGCCAAATAATGAACTTACGTTTCTCCATGAAAAACATCAAATACCGACAAAATCAGCCGACGAGTTAAATCAATTAATTCAGGGGTTTATCACTGAAATTATGAAGGGATGATCCAAGTAAAGCTGGACCATCCCTTCATTCCTATTACAAATCTCGGTAAGTAGAAAGAAATTGGGTAAACGAACGGAAGATACGAGTAACAAAAGGCTTCCAATACTGCTCAGTAAGCTTAACGACAAAGGCTGTTCCATTTCCAAGGATGGCGCTCCCGATGATATCAGATGGATAGTGCTGTCCCATCCAGATCCGCGAAATGCCTACTAGGATCGATAGCAGCCACAAGCTCCAGCCTGCTATTCGGTGATAAACCATCACAGATGCGGCCAAGGTAAAGGCAAGGGCAGTATGTTTACTTGGAAACGATGAATCTTTTTTAGATGGGACCGGCGGCAATAAATGAACGCAATGCTTTAAGAATGGCCTTGGTTTATAAAAGAATAGCTTAATCATCGTACAGAGCAAATACGTCACACTGACTGAAACTCCAGTATATAGTGTCATTTTTTTATAAGAATCGTGGCGAAACCAGAGAACGATTACCACGAACAGATAGATAAACCGAGCTCTTTTTGAAATGGTGACCATAAGGAAATCTACAATCCGATTATGCCCCGCCAATTGATTAATTACCTTAAACATTCCATAGTTCATAAAAGTCTCCCTTAATTTTAAGTTATAAGATTAAGGGTATTATTTCCGTCCGTTATACAAATATGTAATACATCATAACAATTAAAAAACTACAACTAAATAAATTTTAGTACCTTGCATTAATTAGTAGTAGATGATATAGTATTCCTGTGATGGTATTTTTTCATATTTTACTACTGTGTATTAATCAGTAGTAATCATTACTTTATAGGAAGGTGAATCACATGAATGTTCAATTTAAGAAGGGTGCGCTGGAATTATGTGTCTTGGTCTTTACATTGAAAAAAGACCGATATGGATATGAATTGGTTCACAGCATCTCTGATAAAATCCAAATCGCGGAAGGAACCGTATATCCTTTATTACGAAGATTAACTAAAGAAGGCTATTTCGCTACTTACTTAGCTGAATCTAATGAGGGTCCGCCAAGAAAATACTATCAATTGACGAAAGCCGGTCGAGAATATCTTGAACAGTTGGTACAAGAATGGCAGCAATTTTCTGCCAGTGTGAATGAGATTATTGAGGAGGGGATGGACTGATGACCAAACAGCAATTTTTAAACGAACTTAACCGTCTATTGGTACAGATACCGGAAGGAGAACGAAATGATATTCTAAGTGATTACGAAGCACATATTGATTCGGCTATCGAAAATGGGAAAACCGAGGAGGAGGCTGTAGCGGATTTAGGCTCCCCAAAAACAATCGCAGATGAATTAGGTGTATTTGTACCTACTGACAAACTTAGTGGTTCAAAAAAGGAAATCAATACAAATGTTGGACCTAACATTTTTGCATTTTTGGGTATGCTCTTGTTTAATCTAATTTTCATCCTAGGGCCTGTTGTAGGGGTTGCTGGTGCTTTTATTGGTCTGTATGCTGCTGCGTTTACTTGTCTTATTACTCCTGTTGCATTTATCATTAATTTATTTACGCACGATACACCAATACTACTTGCGTTCTTCTTAATCCTTGCCACTTTTTCATTTGGGTATCTATTTTTACTAGTGACAAATTTTCTTGCAAAGTGGTTTTTAAAGTTAATCCACTGGTACTGGAAACTCAACGTAAAAATCGTGAAAGGGAGTTATTAATTTGAAGAAATATTCTATCGTTGCAGCTATTTTAGGCTTGGTAATTGGGGTAATCGGAGTTGTAGCTTATGGATATACTCATGACAATTTTTCTACTGTCACAATAGATGAAACAAAAACAATCAATGCAAAAGACATTGATAAAATCGAGTTGGAATCTAGCTTAGCCAATGTGCATTTTTACCCAACAAAATCTGATGTAATCACCGTTCATCTTCACGGCGGAACATCGAAAAAGAATATTGAGCTTTCAGTAAGTACGAGCGGAGAAACTGCTAAAATTGATATTGGACCAAAAAATGATTCTCTTTTTCATTTTTCTCCTTTTGAATTCATGACCAAACAACTTCAAGCCGATGTTGAAATACCACAAAAAATGTACAGTGAACTGAAAGGTCATGCACTAGCAGGCAGTATTACCATCGAACAATTATCAGCCAGCCACTTTGATTTGGACTCTTCCGCAGGTAGCATTAAGGCAAATGACTTAAAAGGTGATGTAACTGCTCATTCCTCCGCAGGTAGTATAAAGTTAACCAACATTGAAGGAAAGTTGGATTTAACTGATAGTGCAGGTTCGATTGATGTTCAGTTAAAGGCGATTACTCATGACATTTTCGCAAGCAGCAGTGCCGGTTCCGTTCGGATTGTGACCGAACAGCAACCAGAGTCTCTTCAAATGAACCTCCAGACATCGGCTGGTCATGTGGATGTAAATCTGGCAAACGTTTCGTACAATACAAAGGACAGTGACCGTGTCATCGCCTCTATTGGTTCAGGTGGTCCACAGCTCAAGCTACAATCAAGTGCTGGATCCGTATCAATAAATAAAAAATAGAATTGGAAATCCAAAAGTGCCAGGTATCATCCAATTCAGGATGGTGCCTGGCATTTTTTTAGAATTCTTTATAATTTGGTCATTATTGAACTAATGTTCCTGTTATTTGGTTAGCTTGCAGCCGTTGTTTTTTTGCTTTCCGGAAATGGAATAATTCATAGAAAGTTGGGATGATAATCAGCGTCAAAAGGGTGGATATGATGAGTCCAAAAATGACCACCACAGCGAGTCCCTTTGAAACCAGATTTAAACTCATCGCCGATTCATGTGTAACTAGAAGCGGTACCATGGCAAAGACAGTGGCAAGTGCTGTCATAAGAATCGGCCGCAGACGTACGATTCCTGCCTCCATAATCGCTTCCCGAATGGTCATTGTTTCTTCATTGTGGCGGATTCGGTCAACCAGCACAATGGCATTGGTTACCACAATCCCAACGAGCATCAGCATTCCGATACCCGAAGATATATTGATGCTTGAGTTGGTAATCACGAGTCCTAATAGCGAACCGATCGCAGCAAGTGGCAATGTAATCAAGATCGCGATACTTGCCCGGAACGACTTTAATGTCACGAGCAAAATCATAAACACGATTCCAATTGATAACATAGACAGTTTAGCCAGTTCCCCTAATTGATCGGAGGACTGCATGGAAGAACCGGTAAGTTCTGCACTTGTTCCTTTGGCAAATGTTTCATCTTTGCTCCAAGTTAGGAGCTGCTGCTGAATTTTTCCGGTAACGTCTACCATTTTGTCCGGATTCACTTGAGCTGTTACCTGTAAATAATGATGGCCGTCTTTTGTAAAGATGGTCCCCAGCTCATTGCTTTCTTCAACCTTAGCAATACTTGATATAGAAACAGGCCCATCTGGCGTCATCAGCTGCAGATTTTTTAAATCGTCCACCGTTTGAATCTCTTTTAATGCTCCCAATTGGACTGCGGTGGTCCGTCCGTCAATCTTAATGTTTCCAATCACAGCAGGCTTTATCATCGCATAAATAGATTGGGCGACTTCCTGTGCATTTGATAATTTTGAATCCACCTGAATGCTAATGGTTGGTTTGGTATTTTGATCGTTGCTTTCTACTTTTTCAACACCATTTATGCTGCTTATATCTTTCTTAACCATATCAGCAGCTTTTTTGATGTCGTCGTCGTTCTTTCCGATGACATCAATGGAAACAGTCGTCGTATTGGATCCGAGCAAACCTGCTGTCTCAGCTGTCAGCTCCGCATTTGGAAACTGGTCTTTTGTTTTTCGGATGTCTTTTACAAATTTGGCAGAATCGGTCCCTTCTTTCGTAAAAATCATAAATCGAACGACGTTGGCTTCTTGCAGGTTGCCATATTGTGCAGCATCCTCATTGACACCTGCCACTGTAATATGAGTTTTTACCCCATCTTTTTCTGAAAGAATGCCCTCCATTTTCGCAACACCGTCTTTTATTTCGCTAAATGGAGTTCCGTTATCATAGCGAAGACCGATTGCTATGTAGGCAGAATCTTGCTGATCGACAGAACCTTTGGGCATGGTCAAAAATAACCCGACGGACCCGACTACAACGAGAATCGCTATCGTGATGGGAAGCCATTTATGATTAAGCGACCATTTCAACAAAGAAGGGTAGAAGGATTTCGCCTTGTGTTCTTTCATCTTTACCTTTTTCATCATACGGGCGCTTAGTGCTGGGACCACTGTCAGTGAAACAAGCAGTGAAGATAGCAATGAACAAGTGATCGTAATCGCAAACGGAGCAACTAAATCTCTTAATCCTCCCGATACAATCAGCATTGGCAGGAATACTGCTACTGTTGTCAGAGTAGATGACGTGATCGCTGATCCCACTTCTTTAACTGATTCGATAAGAAAGGCAGGGGTTAATTCATTATTTTGCTTTCTTCGGTAAATATTCTCGACTACCACAATACTGTCATCCACTAGCCGTCCGACAGATACTGCAATTCCTCCAAGCGTGAGGATGTTTAAGGTAACGCCAAAGAAGGAGAGTAGAATCATCGTCATGCATAGGGACAATGGTATGCTGATAATTGTGATCAGGGTCATTCGGAAACTGCGAAGGAATAACCAGATTATAAGGGTAGCAAATAATGCTCCGGTCAATACTTCTCTTGTCATCGAATTGATGGAATCAAGAACGGTATCTCCTAAATTCATCACGATCGTAGCTTGAAGGGTTCCCTTGTAATCCTTATTGATTTTTTTTACTGCAACTTCCACTTGTTTTCCAAGCGTTACGGCATTGGAGGTGGAATCCTTCTGAATGACAACGTCAATAAAGCTCATTCCATTCAAATGGATGATGCTTTCGGTATCTTCTTGCAAGGTAATACCAGCTACATCCTGTAGTTTTGTCTTACTGTTTAACTGGATGTTTTTAAGTTCATCGAGCGTTTCTAATTTTCCTGTTACGATGATGCTTGTTGCTTCGTTGTTCATCGTTTGTTCGCCAACGGCAACGGAAGCCGTTTTCCCTTGAAGGAGTGTATATAGCTTTTCAAGCGGGAAATTTGCTGCCGCTAATTTAGCAGGGTCAACTTTAATCATTACTTGTTGATTTCTTCCGCCATTGGTGATGACATTGCCGACACCTTTTAGATCTTTGAACATCGGCATAATCTCGTTTTCTACGATATTTAGTTCATTATTGCCAATTTCCTTATCAAATGTGAGACCTAATTCCACAATCGGAATTTCAGATGTATTGAGGTTGATGACATATGGCTTCATGACCCCATTGGGGAGATGTACCATTGAAACTCGTTCTTCAATTTGCTGTTTAGCTTCTTTTACATCAATTTTAGATTCAAATGTGACGGTCAATTGGCTAAAGTTATTTCCTGTTTGTGCAACGACACTTTGTTTTCCTCTGACGCCGTTCAATGCCTTTTCAATTGGCTGTGTTACTTGTTCATCCATGCTTACAGCATCCATACCGTTTCCAACTGTTGAAATGGTCACGTACGGCTGGTCGGCTGATGGCATCAGTTCCATTGGAATCGTGGTGTAACTAAAAATGCCAAAAATCATCGAGGCAATTACAGCGAAAGCCAATGCCGCTTTGTTCCGCAATGCCCATTTGGTAAACCAAGTCATTAAAAAAACCCCCTAGTCCTAAAGTCATAAAAACAGGTAAATTATACCTCTTATAGGGCAAATTTACCAGAAGTTTTTTCATAATTTTACAAAAAAATTAACTTATTCAAAACAAAACACCATCCTGTTGGATGGCGTTATACAAAATTAAAATTACTCAAGTTTGGAGTTTCTTTCGCTACTCTATCATTAAAAAAAGGCGTGCCCTGGCTTTTGTCAGTTTGGCACGCCATTTTTTGATTATCCTTCTATTTTGCAAACACGTGATTTCCAATGGTCTCTACAGTTTCACGAGATCGAATCCAAGTATCTGTTGCAATTTCTGGATTATAGAAAAAAATAGAATCATTTAATGTATCTTCTCTATTTAAAGCTTCATCCACTGCTTGAGTTGACTCTTCTGATGCCGGTTTATTAATTTCACCATTTTGAACAGGTGAAAAGGCATAAGCATGACCGACTACTTCATTAATCACTTCTGTCACCGTATCAGGGAACTGAGGGGATTCCACTCGATTTAATACGACGGTTGCAACGGCTACTTTTCCTTCATAGGACTCGCCTTTTGCCTCCGCTTCAACTAATCTGGCAAATAAGTCTTTTTCTTTATCTGAAATAGAAACCGCAGGTGTTGCTGGCTCTTTAACTGGAGCTTCAACTTCTGGTTCAGCGGCTTTTTCTGCTGCTTCTGTCGAATCATTAGAAGTCTCAGCTGCAGGTTTTGATGGATCTGCTAGTAACTCGACTGCTTTTGCTGCTACATTTATCACAGGTTTTGCTAATTGAATGGTTAAGCTCTGAGGGTGTAAGATTTCTCCAATAGATATATCTTGTATTACCTCGTTATTGCCAATGGGTAAATTATTTTGTATTCCATTTACTGGAAAACTGTGTTTAGTTTGAATGAATGATTCGGTAATGGCCTTCGCCGTATTAGTGTGTACAATTAAGGTAATTGTAGCTGCACCAGCTACAACTAATGATTTAAAAGAATTTCTCATGTTGTGTGCTACCTCCAGTAAAATTCTTATGTTATTACCCTAACATGACTTATGATTCATTTACAGAACGATAGCATTACAATTCTTTATAATTTGATGAGCAGAATTACAGTAAAATGATGTTTCATGACAAAACTTCAATAAAAATGTCATAAACTAGGAAATTAAACGAAACGGAGGAATAAATTACCCAATAATTAGGTGTTTGTTGCCAATGTAAATATTTCTAAAAACCACGAGAACCCTCCCTGTGGCATCTGAAAAAGCGAATGGCAACAAAATACACCTTATTTTTATAAGGATTAAAGAGCAATTTAGAAGAAATTGTGAAGGATTTTCCTTAAGCTAAACGGTCAGGTTAGTTGACGATGAGAAGATATAAAAAAGGTCTTTTCCAAAGCCCTTAAAGGAGTAATATCAGGTAGACAAATAATTGTAACACGGGTGGAGGATAATAAAAATATCTTATCAATCATCAGGAGGATTTATGGAGTGAAGAATTGGGTAATTCGAGTTCTAGTTATTATTGCTGGGTTACTTCTATGGGCTGTTTTGAGAATTCTATTTCATTATCCGTATTAAACCAAAGGGTACTTGAGTTGAACAAGGGGTTGCTGCGACGTAGGATGTATTCACATTCTAAAGGTGATAATTACCTTATTTTCTGTGTAATAATTTTTCATATTCGTTTAAAAGTTTGTTTAAAGCTTGACTCAATGATATAACTTCTTCATCAAGAAAATCTAACTTCTTATTGTAAGCTGTTCGAACCATTTCTTCACGAAGTAGGTGGATTTTATTCCAAAGTTCTTTTTCTTTATCAAATTTCTCATTCATTTTTGCACCAACTATATGATAAATTCTAAACATTATTCATTGTGCCTTTAATGCATGGCTATTATGTATTAGAAAAGTTTTTTTGTTAAACGTTCTTGGTGCATATAATATCAAAAGAAAAAGAACTCATTATTGAGTTCTTCCTATAGACATTTCACCCGTTAGCCACCCATGCAGCAGTTCTTCAACATCTGAGGTTAACGGGGAATTTACATTCCCTTGTTAAATTGATTGGAATCCTTATGAAAAATAGCTACTTATTTAGGGTTAATATTATTACTCACATCACGATTATCGGATGCTGTATTGTTATCTGCTTCAGCCGTCTCCAGCATCTGGTTACCAATAACACCGCCTGAAACACTGCCTATAACAGTACCAATTAGTCCAAATGGAGCACCTATCATAGCACCCGCAACGGCATCAGTAAAAGTTCCAACTGCTTCACCCAAGTCACTGGTACCTTGATTAGCATCATTCCCAGCTTGGTTGTTGCCACTTTCTTCTACATTTCCACCAAAGTTATTGCGTTCGTCACTGTGTTTCATCTAATCACTTCCTCGTTTATTAATAGGGAATATGTTAAATATGAACGCACACCATCCTAATCATATACTCCCCAGCTGAAGTAGTTTTACTCACTATATGTTTAGGAAGCACGCTTTATCTTCATTAATGCAGCTATAAAGTTATACACCAAGGGCATTGCGTTAAAAAGGTGCTTTTTTGTTTTTCAACAAACGGGCAGGATCGTGCAATAAGGCAGGGATTTTGGAGAGGGTTGTCGAATTACATTGTTATACAAAATTGGATAGGGTGATTGAAACGTGTTAAAGGCCACAAACTTGAAGAAAAAAGTTTTCCTCATTTTAGTTTTTCTTATCATTTATATTGCATATCTATACCAAAAGCCAATATTGACAACTGAGGAAGCCACCGGTTATGCAGTTTTGTGTTTGAACTTTCCACCAAAAGAATCGGGAAAAAAAGCCTTTGATATTTATGTTCATGACGTTACACTGGAGAAATTGTCTATTGATACAAAGAGTGGTATTTTTAATCAATTTACTAATCAACGCGAGTTGAGTGTAACACTGAAAACTAAAAATGGAGAAGAACCAACCATTAGGATGGACGCGTATAATGGAAAATGCCTTGAGGTGACTGGTCCATTAAATTAACAGGATGTCCCGCTGCATAATGTGCTAACGGTGGCTTTTGTTCAATAAGAAGTCGCTGAGGCGACTTTTTTTCTTTTTCCACTAACGGTATAAATCATTGTAAACTTAAAATACGCTCTTTTACATTAAAAAGATTGTGAAATATTCTACTTAAAGTAACGGGTGCGAGAATTTAACAAGCAACGCTTAGAGGCGTTGCTTTGTTACGTTAAAAATATTTTCTATAAAATTCTTGTCTAAGGCTTCCACTTAATTGGCATAAATTTTCGTTGTTTCACTTTTTTCGTGACCCAGTAAACTTTGAAATTGAATAAATCATCTTAGTTCTTAGGAAACTAAAATGAGGTGATTCTTACGAAAAAACTTGCAATTATAGTTATGATTGGAATGTTTTTAGTGATTACTTACACAAGGGTTAATGCGAAAACAATAAATGAAGCTGATACAGAATTATGTGAAACGCTAAAAATGGCACTTATAAGTAGCAATAGAGAACCAGTAGATAAAGCAATTACTGAAATTTATAAGAACGACAAAAATGCACCAGAAGGTCTTACTTGGGCTTCCTATGACACAGAAATTCTTAAAATAAAACAGTTGTATGGAATTGGTGGATTATATGAGATAACGTTGAAGGTGTACCCCTATTATCGTGCTCATAACAGTTATGGGGAAGATGAGGTTGTGATAAATACAAGAGGTAAACTGATTAGTTATAAACACTTGAAAACATATCCTTGAACTACAACTACCGTGTACAAGAGTTAATCAAAGGGGTTGCCTGTGGCAGCTCCTTTCTTTATTGAGCTAACGTGGCAGGTTAGTGGAATAAAAAGTGAATTAATCCATTATTATCTGTATTATGTTAACTGCATAAATCAGTTGTACAGAGATAATAAAGTTGTTTAATTTGCAATTATTTTGCGGTAATGAAATTAAATATCAAAAATAAAGGAAATATCTTCTTGACAGTCGAATATTAGCCTAGAACCATAATTAACTTTTCCGATGAGGAGGATTCTTGTGCGTCCACGACCATTATTTATTGAAAATCCAGAGCATTATAGGTATGTTAGTCTTGTGCCAGATGGAGATATTGAAGAAATACTTAGTAAGCAACGAACTGAGACCATTACCCTCTTAAGCAGCGTATCAGAGAAGTCAGCAAGGAAGGCGTACGCACCAGGGAAATGGACTTTAAAAGAAGTGATTGGGCATATGACCGACTCGGAACGTGTGATGTCGTATCGAATGCTTGCCATTGCACGAAATGAAAGTGCACCACTCCCAGCAATGGATCAGGATCAATACGTTTCTGCGGCAAACTTCAACAAATTATCCTGGGAGCAGTTAATAGCTGGTTTAGACACGGTACGCTCCAACACGTTAAGCCTTATTTCAACCATTGATGATGCAGCGTGGGTTCGTAATGGAACTGTAATGAACAGCCCAGTTTCGGTAGGTACCATTGCATATGGTATTGTCGGGCACGAGTTACACCATATGAAAGTGATTAGTGATAAATACTTATAAGTCTTTTTCTATTAATGAAAAAACCTAATTTCTCATTTATTGCTGGAACTACCATTAAAGAAACTGATGAAAGTAAAAACGCTGAATTTTTCTCATTAGATAGCATTCCTAAAGGTACAAATCAATTTTGGGACAATCATCAAAAGGAAGTAATTGAGGATTTAAAAAACTTCAATGGGCAACTAATTTTAAAATAGTCCAGATTAATAAATTGGGTATAAGCTTATTCAACAACGGATGCTTTCCTTTAAGATCTGGATGCAAAAAAACAGCCTTTTTCTTATTCGACTAACGGGAGTTTAGTTGAACAAGAAAATAAATCCTCTATAGCAATTGACTAAACCATTTATTTAGGCTAAGATATTTTCAATTAATACGGAATATACGGCTATGAAGAGAAGAGTAATTTTGATTAATTATTTCCAGAGAGCTCCGGTAGGTGGAATGGAGTAATAATGATCTTAATGAAAAAATGCTTGGAGCTTCGCACGGATCTAAGAACGTTTTTAGTGATACTGCGACGGGATCTCCCGTTAAAGAGATAGGGTATAATCAATTATTAAAAATTGCTGTACCCGAAAAGGTTGATATGGTGACATATTAATAAACTGAGGTGGTACCGCGGAGCTATAAACTCTCGTCCTCAAGATGAAAATCTTGGGGGTGGGAGTTTTTTTGTTGTTTAGAAGTATAAATCCATAATTAAAAATCCTTATAATCAAACTAAAAGACTGGAGCGAAAAGAATGAGTAATGAACAAACTGCTTTTAGAATAGAGAAATTAGAGACTTTAAAATCGCAGGGGATTCCAGTATATCCTGAAAGGTTTTCTACAAATTATGAACTTTATGTAGCCACTCAACTGGAAGACGGAACTTCTGGAGTCCGAGTAGCCGGAAGAATAATGAGTATTAGAAACTTCAGCAAATTAATTTTTATTACTATTTCAAACATACAAGGAAGCTTACAACTTCTTTTGAAAAAGGATGAGATTGGCGAGGAACCTTTTAATCAATTTCATAATTTATTGGATATAGGAGATTTTATCGGTGTGGAAGGATGTATGTATACGACTAAAACGAATGAGAAAACACTTCGAATCGAAAGCTATGTGTTTCTTGGGAAGGCGTTGCGGACTCTTCCAGAAAAATGGCACGGTTTAAGCAACGTTGAACTTCGCTATAGACAGCGTTATTTAGATTTAATGATGACAAAAGACACACAAAGTCGTTTGCTAGCGAGAACCAAAATGGTACGTGCCATTCGCAGATTCTTTGAGGACCAGGAATTCTTAGAGGTAGAAACACCAGTTTTACAGCATACTTCCTCGGGGGCTTTAGCTAAACCTTTTAGAACCTATCATAACTCTTTAGATACTGAATTAAATTTACGAATTGCACCGGAAACCTATTTAAAAAGGTTAATTGTAGGTGGTTTTACCAAAGTATTTGAATTTGCAAAGTGTTTTAGAAACGAGGGGATTAGTCCCCAACATCTTCAAGAATTTACAATGGTTGAAGGATATGCGGCATACTGGAATTATGAGGATACAATGAAATTAATGCGAGATATGGTTCTGTTTGTTTTGGATCAAACCTTTAATACAACTACCATTACCATCCAGGGTCAAACGATAAACTTTTCACTAGAATGGGACATTGTCTCTTTCAGGGATTTAATCTTAAAAGACACGGAGATTGATATAGACCTATATCCTGATGTTATAGATTTATATCAAGAAACGTTGAGGAAAAATATCAACTTAGAACATTCCGACATTAAATCTTTAGGGAGAGGTAATTTTATTGATCTTCTTTACAAGAAAATGTGTCGACCACTACTAGTTAAACCGACATTTTTAATCAAGCACCCTATTGATTTATCCCCACTAGCTAGAGCCAATGATCAAAACCCAGCTCTTACAGACCGGTTCCAATTAGTGGTGAATGGTGCGGAAATTATAAATGCCTATTCAGAGCTAGTTGACCCACTTGAACAAAGAAGAAGGCTGGAGGCTCAAGCCCATCTTAAAAGTAATGGAGATTCAGAAGCTATGGAGATGGATGAAGATTATCTAACAGCTATGGAATATGGAATGCCGCCCATTTCTGGTTGGGGGTTTGGAATTGAACGCTTATTAATGGTTCTAACGGATAGTGATACAATAAAAGATTGTGTTTTATTTCCATTAACTAAAAAACTATAGTGGACCCCCAATAATAGTATTCAATATTTTGTTATAGGTGGTGGACTGTAACCCCGGTTACCACCTAATTATCGAACAATAAAGTTTTTAGGGGACAGTTCCTTACTCAACTAACGGGTGCGATAGTCCAAGGAAAAAACAAATCAAATCGCTTGTTAAATTAGGGATTCCTGAGGAAGAGGGGAAAGGACTAACTTTCTGTAGAAGAGGTTATCGGTATATCGGATTATCGAAAGTCGTACAAAGAGCAATCTCAAATAAAAGACTAAAGCAGAGGGGACTTCCTTCTGCTTTAGAACATTATCTAAAAGTACACACTGTAATATAAATTGAACCGCCGTATACGGAACCGTACGTACGGTGGTGTGAGAGGGGCGAAAATAATTAATTATTTTCCCTCTACTCGATTTTCACTACCGGGCAGGTAGTTGAAGAAGCAGTTCCAGGTATAATATGGTTAATCGTACTTTTAAAGGTGGTTAATATGACAGTTGTAAATGAATTGGTTATGTGAACCAAACAGCGAGAAGCAACTCAATATTTTGATAAAGTTTTTGAAATAATGAAAGATGAAAAATTTTACTATGATAAACAGTATGAAAAAATAATCGAGGCATATATCAACGCAGGATGGAGGCAAAGATGCCAGGAAAATTCTTGATGAATTAATTGCACGGCAGAGTTGCGATAAAAAATTTTTAAAACTGGAGAAATGTAAGGCCAAAGTATTAAAAAGACTGTAATTTATGGTGGAAACATGTTGAATATCTATAATATTTGTCCGCTATTTATTTTTAAAGATCAATGCGCCCAAAGAAAATATGGTTCTAGACTGGAAAATAAACTTGTAGTCTGAAAAATAGAATTTAAGACTCACTAATGCAATTAAACTATGTGGCAGTAGATCAGATACGATCAATGTAAAGTATTTTCTGAGATGAAATATTAAGTTCAGGAAGATCTCTATCATCATTATCAGATCAGGAAAGAACTTTTTGACGTGCTGGAGAAAGAGAAACAACTATGTATTTCTTTATAATCTTTAGATTATTTACAAACTTTTAACTTTAAGGAAAATTATCCATGTAATATCATTGTATGTAGAGGAAAGTTTAATTAATTGCCTTTTTTCATTGAACACTACTTAAAAATGATTCAGATTACTAATTCTATGTTGCTTCTCACAAAGATGCCCTAAAAGTACTGAATCGTTATCGTGCCCCATTTCGCTTTGGTTTCAATCTTTACCTTAGTATTAACATCGCATTCACTAATAATGAACATAGATGTTGATATAAAAAATTACATATAGGAGGTATTTCTATGTTGAAGAAATCAATGTTGTTTGTTTTGGGGTTGGTTCTGTCGTTTGCTGTTTTTCAATATGACATGTCGACAGCCTCGGCGCAACCGCCCGGAACGCCGTCCTTGTCCACCGCCCAATCCCAGCTGAACTCGCTGACCGTCAAATCCGAAGGCTCCATGACCGGCTACTCTCGCAACTTGTTCCCGCACTGGATCAGCCAAGGCGGTGGCTGTGACACCCGTCAGGTGGTGCTCAAGCGCGACGCCGACTACTTCAGCGGAAACTGCCCCGTCTCGGACGGCAAGTGGTACAGCTACTACGACGGGGTCACCGTGTACTCACCGTCCGAATTGGACATCGATCACATCGTCCCTTTAGCGGAGGCGTGGCGTTCCGGAGCCAGCAGCTGGACCACGCAAAAGCGCCAGGACTTCGCCAACGACCTCAACGGCACGCAGCTAATCGCGGTGACCGCCAGTGTCAACCGTTCTAAGGGGGACCAGGATCCATCGACGTGGCAACCACCGCGTTCCGGCGCCCGCTGCGCGTACGCGAAGTGGTGGATCAACACCAAGTATCGTTGGGACCTAAGCCTGCAGTCGTCGGAAAAGACCGCGCTGCAGAGCATGCTTAACACCTGCTCCTACTAAGTCCGTTATTGTTTCTTCAAGTACAATCAACCGACCGTTTGTAGTACTTGGAGCGCAACTATCCAACCACAGAAAGGAGTCACTCACATGGAAAAGAAGACGTCAATCTTCACCGCAACCCATGGTGTAATGACCAATGAGGTCGGCGTGATCAGCGGGAAGCTTGAATTGCGCACCACCTGCCAAGACGACGGTGCCCTCACGCTCGCAATCACATATGTTGGAGCTGAGGAGTGGTACACGCTGCCAGGTAAAGATTACCGCCTGCACGATCCGCGTGATCACGAGGTCGTCCACCGCATGCTCGCTACCGTTCTAGAGCGCCCTTGAGACGCTGACCTTATTACGCTCCTAATAGGCCAATTAAGCCCAGCAATTCTTGAAGAAGGTTTATAGGGGTATGAGGATCACTCGTAGATTATCGGGCAATCTTCAATAATCGGTGTATTATCGAGGATTTCGGTAAGTATTTGTTTGGTTTCAGGTGTTAGCTGCTTTAAGTTGAACAATCTCTTATTTATCAAACTCTTCTGTGCATTTTATTTCTTCAATGGCGGAAGACATTTAAGACAATTCTTCTTTGACTACCATGAAAATTAACTTCTGTAATAAAGTGAAAAAGGCAATACTGAAGAAGACGCAGCTCATTCGTTTTTTTAAAAAGGGGAGAGCGCCAATATCATGGATCTATGGTAATAAAGTGAACGGGATTAGGAAGCTTTAGGTTCTTCTAACGTAACGGTGTATCCTAAACTTTCGAGTCGTCTCAGTGAATGCCGAACGATAGATTGTTGTCTCTGCTTATCAAAGTAGTCTTCGCCTAAGTCTACATACATTTCTTTTCGGGTTAAGAGATAATAAGAGATACGTAACATTGCGTGAGCGACTACAATACCAGCACGTTTCTTACCCTTTCGGGATGCTGTACGTCTATAAAGTGCGCCAAGATAGTTTTTGGATCCCTTTACTGAATGAGCTGCTTCTGTTAAAGCTGATCTTAAATAATTATTTCCTTTTTTAGTTTTGGCTGATTTTCTCTTTCCAGCGCTTTCATTTTGCCCAGGAACTAGCCCTGCCCAAGAACACATATGAGCTGCAGAAGGGAATTGTTTCTTTACATCAGTACCAATTTCAGATAGGATTTGTTCAGCCATTCTGGTTGCTATGCCAGGAATTGAATCCAGTCGTGCTACATCTTCTTGATGAGAGCTGACTCTGTCCGCAACTTCTTTATCAAGCATCTCGATTTGCTCAGTAAGAAAATCAATATGACCTAAAA
>NZ_JBIVOP010000022.1:0-84464 GCF_044754175.1 Neobacillus sp. NPDC093127 | reverse complement strand
CATGTATTAGGCACGCCGCCAGCGTTCGTCCTGAGCCAGGATCAAACTCTCCAAGAAAGTTGATTAGCTCATTTGTTACGTTGGCTTAGTTTTTTTAAAAAACTAAAAAATATTGTTTGTTGACGTTTTTGTTTGTTTAGTTTTCAAAGAACAAGTTCTTGTTACTTCGTTTGAAGCAACTTTACAAGTTGTAACATTCCGTTAACCCCTTGTCAACATTTATTTAAAATGTTTTTTCAACATCACCATGTTGTTAACTCGTGATTAACGACTGCTTTAATATAATAACACCCTGGACATAGAACGTCAACAACAAATTTACTTTTTTCTTTTCCTATTATAATTGAAGAAAAGCCGGCCAAGCGGCCGGCTTTTCTTTTTATTTTGTAATCTTAACAATTCCTTCTTGTTTCAAGTCCACAAGACCTTGCTTTTCAATTACCACCTTTTCACCTTCCGCTAAGTTGGTGAAAATAATTGGGGTTATCGTAGATGTCGCATTTGCTTTTACATAATCTAAATCAACTTTTAATAATGGCTGACCACTTTCAACACGGTCATTTTCGGAAACTAATGTTTCAAATCCTTGACCCTTTAAGTTGACGGTATCAATACCGACATGGATTAAAATTTCACGGCCGCCATCAGATAGTATCCCAATCGCATGTTTCGTCGGGAATAGGTTGACAATTTTTCCGTCGACAGGTGATACCACCATACCTTCTGCCGGTATAATCGCAAAGCCGTCGCCCATCATTTTTCCTGCAAAAACCTGATCCGGTACTTCTGTAATTGGTTTGATCTCCCCTTTAAGCGGGGCAACAAATACCTCTTCACCGTTAAGTTCATTTTGAAGGGCATCAGGAATCACTTCCTCAATTTGTTGTTCGACACCTTTTTCTGGTGCTTTTTCGATTACACGAGGTCTTTTTCCTTCTATTATATCTTTCATTTGACTCTTGATTGTTTCCGAACGTGGTCCAAAGATGGCTTGAATGTTATTTCCCACTTCTAGGACCCCTGCTGCACCCAGCTTTTTCAGCCCTTCTTTGTCAACGTTCTTGACATCATTTACTGAAACACGCAGACGGGTAATACACGCATCAAGATGGGCAATGTTTTCCTGCCCTCCCATGGCATTGAGGATATTATAAGGCAAATCTCCAGCTTTCCCCTTTTTACTAACGTCCTCTTCTTCGACTGCCTCCCGGCCTGGAGTCATTAAATTAAATTTAGTGATTGTGAAGCGGAAGACAAAATAATAAATTACTGCGAAACACAGTCCTAATAGGATAGCAATCCACCATTGCTCCCTTCCAGGTAAGATACCAAATAAGAAAAAGTCGATGGCACCACCTGAGAAGGTGTAACCTAAATGAACATTAAGGACCGCCATTAATACAAATGAGAGACCATCCAAAACTGCGTGAAGAACGAAAAGTAATGGTGATACAAACATAAACGAAAATTCAAGCGGCTCTGTGATACCTGTTAGGAATGATGTTAATGCACCTGAAGCTAGCAAACCAGCAACCAACTTTTTCTTTTCTGGTCGAGCTGTGTGATACATAGCTAAAGCTGCTGCTGGTAAACCAAACATCATAATTGGGAACTCTCCGCCCATAAAGTTCCCGGCAGTAATTTTTACTCCATCTTTTAATTGAGCGAAGAAAATCGTCATATCTCCACGAACAATATGACCCGCGGCATCCTTATAAGAACCGAATTCATACCAAAACGGGGCATGGAAAATATGATGTAAACCAAATGGGATTAATAATCGCTTAATAAATCCAAAGAAAAATACAGCGATATACGTTCCCCCACCCATCAGCCAGACGGATGCACTATTCATAGCATGTTGAATCGGCGGCCAAATAACTAATAACAACAAACCAGCTATTAAAGATAAGGCTGCTGTCGCAATCGGAACAAACCGTTTGCCTGCAAAGAAGCCAAGAAATGATGGCATTTCAATATCATGGTAACGATTGTAGCAAAAGGCTGCAATCAAACCGACGATAATACCGCCAAACACCCCCGTTTGTAAGGTAGGGATCCCTAAAACAGCGGCATAGCTCGGATTATCAGCGAGCATTTTCGCTGTAACACCTAACCAAGAACTCATAACTTGATTTAATACTAAATAACCAACGATGGCTGCAAGCGCAGCGGCACCATCTCCCGCTAAACCGATTGCAACGCCGGCGGCAAAGATAAGCGCCAAGTTACCAAAAATAATACCGCCCGCATCTTCCATGACACTTGCAACTAACTGTATCCAATGGGCATCTAAAAATGGCAGATAGTGCAGCATTGTTTCTTGTTGCAAGGCATTTCCTATACCCAACAATAAGCCTGCGGCCGGCAAAAGAGCGACCGGCAGCATTAACGCTTTACCGATTTTTTGCAAGACGCCAAAAACTCTTTTAAACATTTAAATTACCTCCTGAAAATAGTTAAGCTCATAAAGCGATTACATTTTCCAACGAAAAAGAGCAACAAAAAAGGCATGAGTAAAAGTTCAATCGAAAGAAGTTACAGGTATACATTACCCCTAAAAACTTCATTTCAATTATCCTTTTTACTCATGCCTGATCGAATCAGTAACACGTAAAAAATAATCGCTATTTAAATTTATTTTGAAGCCGCTGCAGATGCATCGTTAAATAAACCGCCTCTGCATCAAAAACCTTCAATTTTAATGTTTGCTGCATCACTTTAATGAGCTTCCATGAGAGATTATAGCACAAAGGATATTCTTCTTTCAATAGGGAAGTAAGCTTTTCCGGTTCTGCAACCTTCTCGCCTTTCATTACGCGATCAATGGCAAAGCGAAGATGACGAACGAGCCTCATATAATCAATGCCTTCTTTGTCGATCTCGATTTCAAACTGCTCTTCTACCATCCCAACAAGCCTGCTGACAAGCTGTGAGTGTTGATTTACTTCAGATATGGTTTTATTTGTTATCGCACTATGAATGTGCAGTGCGATAAATCCAATTTCGCCAATCGGGAGGCCAATCCCCGTCTTTTCCTTTATAAGCTCGACAACCTCTGCTGCCACTTCATACTCATGTCGATAAAGTGCCTTTGTTTCAACCAGAAATGGGTTCCGCATTTCCATTCCCTGCGAGGCCCTTGTTAAGGCAAACATAAGATGATCTGTCAGCGCCACATGTATATGTTCATTTAACAAAGAATGTGTCCGCTGCTTTATTAGGTCAATGGCGGAAATAATCACTTCTAAAAAATCACTATCGATAAACGGCAGCAGTTTGATGTAATCTTCTTGGTCTTTTTCATTTTTTAACACAAAAAGCTTTTCCACTGCATCTGTTTCGATATAGTCTCCTCGTTTCCGGTTGAAGCCAATCCCTTTACCAATTACAACAACTTCTTCATAGGAAGGGTGTTTAGCGATTAATACATTGTTATTTAAGACTTTATCAATCAGTAAGTTTGCCAAACCATTTCCCCCATTCCTACCTGCTTTATATGATAATTTCATGTTATAAGAGGTACTAAGGGAAGTCAACGATATCGTTCGACAGATTTTTGAAGAAACAATATGAACACATTATTCAAATTTAATTCCGCGTAAGCCAATGAAAAAGAATAAGGCAGAAAAACCAACCAATGCTAGTGTGTCCTTCACAAGAGTGGCAGAATGAAGACTCCCACTGATGATTTCTTTAAAACCTGACATCGCCCAGCTTTGCGGCACGCCTAGTGCAATTTTCTGCATGATATCCGGGACAACATCTATTGGCCAATAGACACCGCCGAGCATACAAGTGCTAACGATTAAAACTGCACTGATTGCCGAGGCTTGTTGTTTTGTTTTGACGAGTCCGGCAATCATCAGACCGAAGCCAACCACACTTAAAATCACAAGTGAGGCAAATGGAATCAAATAGGTTAATTTTCCCCATGTTGTTGCGAACATCAAGTTCATAGCGGTCATCAGCACTGCAAACTGAATCCATCCCATGAAAAAGTACGCTAAAAGGTAACCGAGGATAATTTGCAGTTTACTGGCAGGTGAAACCATCAGTCTCCCCCAAGTACCGCCCATTCGTTCTTCAAGTATTGCGGATGCTGCTCCGGACAGCCCAAACATCATAAACATAATCGCAAAACCAACAAACATTAAATTAGCTTCTACATTGGTTTGCTTATCCTTTTGGATCGTCTGTTTTTCAACCGTTACACCCTTATTATTGGTGATTGTCTCGAGCACTTTAGGAAAAGCATCCGCTTCTAGTTTCGATGTCGCCTGATAAAAGCGAAGAACAAGTCCCGCCGTTCCCTCTAAATGGGCAGACAAAGCAAGATACGTTTCACTTTTTCGCTGAACGATAATGTCCAGCAATGGCTGTTTTTCTGTAATTCTTTTCCCAATATCATCCGGAATTACCACAGCTGCCGCCACATCCTGTGCAGCGACATTTTTTTCAGCCTCCTGTCTCGCTGCCTTTTTCCATTCATAATGGTGGTCCTTCGTTAATAGGTTTAGAATTTGCCCACTGATCTCAGTATCATTAAGAACCACATTAACAACCGGTTTATTCTGTTCCGAATTCATCGTCATTCCGCCGAAAATCCCACTAAATAGGACAGGCATGACAAACATGAGCACCAGTACGCCAGGTGATTTAAAAAACTCCTTCAAATGAAGCGTTAGAATCGTCCAGATTTTACGCATATTTACCTCTCCTTTCCAATGAAAGGCGCATTAAGCCAATCGCGAAAAAGAATAAGCCTAAACCAATCGATGCGCCGATGGACGGCAGAATTTTTGAAAATGCTGCGCCGGACATCAAATCTAAATACGTTTGCAAGGCAAGTCCATTCGGGAAAAACTTTGTGACGAAAATGGCCCAATCAGGAAAAACATACAACGGGACCATACTTCCGCCTAAGGCGGCCATAATCTGAGTACCAAACATTCCGGCAACATTAAATGATTTCTCCGTCTTAATAAATGAGCCAGCTAATACCCCCAGTCCGCTGGCATTTACGACAAATGCAAACGTCATCACGATAATCCCTGAAACGGATGGACCCCAATCAACCCCAAATAGGAGTTTTGTCCCAACAATAATGATGAAGGCCTGCGTCAAACAGATAACCATTAATCCAAGCATTTTCCCAAGAAGATAATTCGGGTAGGTTAAATTCGTTAGCAGCAACCGATTAAATACATCTTGTTCTTTCTCGAGGATCATGGTGGAGACACCTTGAACGACTGTCATCAATAGAAACATCACGCCCATGGCAGCAGCGTAATATTGAAACGAACTGACCGGTTTCGTTTTCGCATCGATGGTGGTTTCGTTTATCAGCGGCTTCTTACCATAGCTTTCTATGTCCATTCCACCTGGATTTCCCGCCTGAACAGGCTGGGACATTTGTGAAACGACCGCTTCAATTGGAACCGAACGGGAAAACTGCTCAATCACGTTTTGAACGATGGTTGCCTTTATAACGGTGTCAGGCACCGTTATAAGTTGTACCTTCGTTCCCTTTCCTGACATTAATGATTGGCTGAAATCTTTGTCGATCACAATACCAATTTCAAGCTTGTGGTCTTGTATCTTTTTATTTAGTTCCTCTTCCTGATAATATTTCACTGCGATTTGCTTAGATAAATTCTTCGAAAACACTTCTTCAGTTAACACTTTACTCAACTGACCTTGGTCTAAATTAACGACCCCGAGTGTAAACTTTTTAATTGAAGCCTCTTCGTCTTCCTTCATCATATTCCCAAATGCCGAACCTAAGATGGCAATTAACAGCAGCGGCATCATGATCAGGGTCAAAAAGGCCTTTTTATCCCGAGCGACAAGGGTCAAATCCTTCAACGCCAGCCACAAAAATTTCATCGCGTCAGCCCCCTAATCCCGTAAATTCCGGCCGGTTAAATGTAAGAAGACACTTTCTAAATTGGGCTCTACGATATCCACAGATGTAATTTTCGTGCCTGTTTTCGCTACCGACTGAATAAAATCAGTTAAAATCAGCTGTGGTTCTTTATGAAAGACCAGTACTTGATGATCTTGAATTTGAATATCTTTTTCTGGAAAAAGACTTGTTAAGACCTGAGCAAGTTCGTCCAGATTCGAACTATCCTTTTCAATCGATAGAATGATTTTTGAATGATCACCAATGGTCTCCCGTAGTTCACTTAAGGTACCGGAGGCGATTAACTGACCATGGTCGACAATCCCAATCCGTTCGCAAAGGTACTCGACTTCCTCCATATAATGACTCGTATAAATAATGGTCATTCCTTCACCGTTTAGGCGTTTGACGGTTTCGAGGATGTGATTTCTAGATTGCGGGTCAATGCCGACGGTTGGCTCATCCATGATTAATAATTCCGGTTTATGTAAAATTGCTGCACCGATGTTGACACGCCGTTTCATTCCGCCGGAAAAGGTCTCGACCTTGTCTTTCGCCCGATCGGTTAATCCAATGATTTCAAGGACTTGATCAACACTTTTTTCAAGTTCACTGCCGGATAAATCGTACATCCTCCCCCAAAACTTTAAATTCTCCCGCGCTGACATGGATTGATACAGCGCAATCTCTTGAGGCACGACGCCAATCCATTTTTGTGCCTGCTTCGGGTTTTTGATGACATCGATGTCTTTAATCTGAATTTCACCCGAAGTGGGCGGAAACAACCCGGTTATCATATTAATCGTTGTTGACTTACCTGCTCCGTTTGGCCCGAGCAGGCCGTATGATTCCCCTTTTTCCACTGTAAAGTTTACACCCTTCACTGCCTCCATATTTCCAAAACTTTTTCGCAAATCCTGAACGGTTAGCATGTTCATCGGCAACCACCCCTTATTTCAATCATTACCTTCCACTCCCCATCATACCGAAGGGCTATGGCGAAATTTGTAAATCAGTGTCGATTAAAAAAATTTGGCTGTGTTAAAGAATATTGTTGATTTTGATCACAATGTTGATTGGAGTGGAAGGCGCGAGACTCCTGCGGGAGTAGCGGGACAGGTGAGACCCCGCAGGCGCTTTAGCGCCGAGGAGGCTCACCGCCCGCCCCGCGAACCGCTCGCGCCTGGAACGGAAATCAACATTCACTTTTAATACAACCAAAAATAAAACAGGGAACTGCAGCAGCCGCAGTTCCCTTTCACACACTATTTTAAGAAGATAAAATATAATACAAAGATTACAAAGAATAAGTACATAATTGGATGAATTTCTTTTGTTCGGCCTTTGACGATCATCGTAATCGGGTAGAAGATAAAGCCCATTGCAATCCCTGTTGCAATACTATAGGTTAGCGGCATGGCAATCATCGTTAAGAATGCCGGAACGGCAATTTCAAACCGTTTCCAGTCAATTTTTCCTAGAGAAGAGACCATCAACACCCCAACAATCACTAACGCTGGCGCTGTCACAGGTGCGGTGACAACTGATAATAACGGAAAGAAAAAGAGCGATAGGATAAATAGTCCCGCTGTAACTAATGAAGCAAACCCTGTTCTCGCACCAGCAGCAACCCCCGCTGTTGACTCGATGAAAGAGGTGGTTGTTGATGTCCCAAGAACGGCACCAACACTAGTTGCAACAGAATCAGAAATTAATGCTCTTCCTGCGCGAGGAAGCTTATTGTCTTTCATTAATCCTGCTTGACTGGCGACAGCAACAAGCGTACCGGCATTGTCAAAGAAATCAACAAACAAGAACGTCAAAATAATTCCCAGCATCGCTGTCGTATAAAACGAGCTGTCTCCAAACGAGGAAAACGCGGCTCCAAAGGTTGGCGCTATACTTGGAACCTGGCCAACAACTTGATGTGGTACTTTAATTTCTCCAAAAATCATTCCAGCAATAACCGTTAAGATCATCCCATAAAATACAGCACCTTTAATTCCCCGCGTCATCATAATCACAGATACAACGATACCGAAAATGGCCAGCAGTGCAGGGCCTGAAGTTAAATCACCTAAGCCAACAAGTGTGGCATCATTTTTGACAATAATATGAGCGCTTTGCAAGCCAACAAAGGTAATAAATAAGCCAATTCCAGCCCCAACCGCATACTTTAGTTCGATGGGAATGGCATTGATAATTTTTTCACGAAGTCCTGTTAATGTTAGCAGGAAGAAAAACACTCCGGAAATCAACACGGCACCAAGTGCATGCTGCCACGGAATACCACTGCCTAAGACAACAGTAAAGGCAAAAAAGGCGTTTAATCCCATCCCCGGTGCCAAGGCCATTGGATACTTGCCGATCAGCCCCATAATAATCGAACCAATCGCTGCGGCTAGGGCAGTGGCAACAAATACGGCACCATAATCCATTCTTAAGGCATCAGGGAAATCCTCAACTGCCGCAAGTGATAGCGTTATTGGATTTACCACTAATATATAAGCCATTGCAAGGAATGTTGTAAATCCGCCGATGATTTCCCTGCGATAATTCGTCCCATATTTCTCAAACTCAAAATATTTCTGCATGTGTCTTCCCCCTATGAATTTTTTCTTTTTTACGCAAAAAACGCTCCGGCTTTTTCTACCGGAGCGTGACTTTAGGCATGTGCAATAAATAGAGGGACGGACATCCACCTCTTTATTCAATACACTGCCTCGTAGTCAAGCCATTTACGGTGGCTCGGTAGAAACTTTTGGGCCATATTCCCAACATTATACGATGCAATTATATGATTTCTTTGTTTACGCTTTTTATTTTAGCAGGAAAAATCCAACTTGTAAACAAAAACACGAACGATATTATATAAAAAAATAACATCGTTCGTGTTTTACTAATTTATAAATAATGTTTACACTTTGAACTTCGACAACTGTCTAGCTCCAGCGCCCAGCGACTAGTGTATTGGCCCTCTCCTCCCTACGATAAGTCAACATCGAATCGCTTTCGCTCTTCGTGTTTCCTTTATCTCAGTCGGAGCGGATCCAATCCATACGTCGCTAAACGGGCGCTTCCGCTTTTATTATTCCCACTCTATTGTCGCTGGCGGCTTTGAGGTGATATCATAAACAATCCGATTAACATGTGCAACTTCGTTCACAATCCGAGTCGAAATAGTCTCAAGCACATCCCACGGGATTCGTGCCCAATCGGAGGTCATCCCGTCAATCGAAGTAACCGCGCGGATGCCAATTGTGTAATCATAGGTTCGTGCATCTCCCATGACACCGACACTGCGAATGTCCGGGAGCACTGTGAAGTATTGCCAGATTTCACGGTCAAGCCCGGCTTTCATAATTTCTTCCCGTAAAATCCAATCCGATTCGCGAACAATTTCAAGCTTATCCTCAGAAATAGCGCCAAGCACACGAATGCCTAAACCCGGTCCTGGAAACGGCTGTCTCCATACAATGTCATCAGGAATCCCCAGTTCTGCTCCAAGAGCGCGGACTTCATCTTTAAACAAGGTGTTTAATGGTTCAATTAATTTAAACTGCATATCTTCAGGCAGCCCGCCGACATTGTGGTGCGACTTAATTGTTTGCGCCGTTGCTGTGCCGCTTTCAATAATATCAGTGTAAAGCGTTCCCTGGGCCAAAAACTCGATGCCTTCTAATTTTGTTGCTTCATCATCAAATACATAAATAAATTCATTACCGATAATTTTCCGCTTCTTCTCTGGGTCGGATACGCCCTCAAGCTTTGCTAAGAACCGATCTTTCGCATCCACTTTAATGACATTCATATGGAAGCCTTCTGTGAAAGTCTTCATTACACCGTCTGCTTCATTTTTGCGCAGCAGGCCATGATCAACAAAAATACAAGTTAACTGGTCGCCAATTGCTTTATGGATCAAAACCGCAACAACAGACGAGTCCACTCCTCCGCTCAAGGCACAAAGAACCTTTTTATTGCCAACTGTCTCACGAATCTTCGCAATTTCTATTTCAATGAAGTTTTCCATGGACCAATTGCCGCTGCATGCGCAGACATTATAGACAAAATTCTTTAGAAGCTCATTTCCATAAACGGAGTGGAGCACTTCAGGGTGAAACTGTACCGCGTAAAGCTTTCGCGCTTCATTACTCATTGCCGCAATCGGGCAGGACGGGTTGGTGCCGTCGACCGTAAACCCTTCCGGTGCTTGAACAACAAGGTCGCCATGGCTCATCCACACGGTCTGCTCATTTGGCTGACCGTTAAATAAAGCCGACTGATGCTCTATCGTCATGGTCGCTTTTCCGTATTCACTATGTTTTGCTTTTTCAACCTTACCATTGAAATGGACGGTCATCAGCTGCATTCCATAGCAAATCCCTAGGATTGGCAGACCCATTTCAAAAATGGCCTCGTCACAGCGGAATGCATTTTCGTCATAAACACTGTTTGGCCCACCGGAAAAAATAATCCCCTTAGGATTCATTTTGCGAATTTCTTCCGCTGTAATCGTATGCGGATGCAGCTCACTATAGACACCGAACTCGCGGATGCGCCGTGTAATTAACTGGTTATATTGGCTTCCAAAGTCTAAAACAACAATTATATCTTGCTTATCCGTCAAAACAGCCACCTCAATTTTTAAAGTTATTATTAGCTTTTACTAAAATGGAAATAAAAAAACTAGAATTCTCCCCTCCACAAATATTAGGAAGGCAGAATTCTAGTTTTCTCGTAAAAAATTACAGACAGAAATTCTGCCTTCATAGTCAGGCCATTACAGTGGCGACCCGGTAGAGACTCTCGAACCTTATTTTCGAGGATATATGAAGGAAACATACTCATTCAATTAATAAGACATATTGTAACAATAGGTTGTTTTTCTGGTCAAGCGATTGTCTTTTTAATTAAATTTTCCCACATTTTATAATTCTCTTTCCATGTTCCCTTTGGCAGATGCTGATGATAGATATATTGTTCGTAAAGGTGCGTCAACCGGGTCATCTCCCGTGTTGAATAGAACGAATCGATATAGCTGGCATAGCTCCTTAGCGTCTGGTTGTCCTTCCGCTTGATGCCAAAGCGATCCAGTTGGTCTAGTAAAACTAAGTAGGCAGTACCAAAGGACTCGTCCTTTTTCCTAAAGCGGTACCATACCATTAAAACAAATGGATACCACTTGCCGCGAGTCCGATAAAAAAACCCTGCCATTCCAGCTAAAAGGACAATCACTAACATGATCAGCTTCCAATTGTTTTTCAAAAATAATTGGCTGTTATTCCATAACTTATTGAAATCAAAGGATTTTTCTTCATTCTTAGGCTTGCTGGTTTCCTCCAAATCTTTCTGCTGCGGCTTCTTCACCGGAGCAGGAGGGGGAGTTTGGTTATTAGATGAAGTCTGGCCCGTGGTATAGTCAATATTTAATTCATTGGTGAATCCCTTCGTCGGTTCAAACGGGACCCATCCTTGGTTTGGTAAAAAAACTTCTACCCAAGAGTGGGCATTGTTATTGGTAATTTGGTAAATTCCCTTCCCTTGCTCGTCTCCGCTGTATTCCATAAAATCTCCGCCGGTAAACCCCTTGATCCAGCGGGTTGGAATCCCAATTGTTCGGAGCATGACAGCCATCGAAGTGGAAAAATTATCGCAATAGCCTTGCTTAGTGTCAAACAAAAACTGATCGACATAGTCATCCTGTTCCCCCGGCAAAGCAACCTTCTTTTGATCATAGGTGTATTCCGTATTACCGAAATACCTTTCAACCTCACGGGCTTTATCAAACCAATTATCTTTTCCGGCGGTGATTTCTTCAGTGAGCTCCTTGATCCTTGGCGGAAGCCCATCAGGTAACTGGGTATACTGTTGATAAAATTCAGTGTTCATGCTTGAAGGGTCAAACCCTGTGGTTTCCCTTAAATCGAGCGCCTTATACTTTGGAGTACCAAATTCTACTCGATAGTTTGTAATACCATTACTTACAGCGGTGATCTTTTCTTTTGTCGAATCGAACTGGAACGTGTAGGGTTGTGGAGCTTGCGGTTCTACTTGCAGGATTTTTTGAATTCCCGCTGGATAAACTAAAAACGTATTCGATATAGAAATGTTATTAAAAGACACTGTAGCCGATTCATTTATCGTTTTCACTTTATTCGGAATTCCATAAACAGGAGTCAAATAACCTTCCATAAAGGTAATCGGTGTTGAACCCGAAGGAATCCACCCTTTTCCTGTATACACATCCTTTGTTTCGACCTTCCAATAGTTTTTTCCATTGGCTTTAACCGTGAAAACGGGATTGTTATCTCCAATAAACGGCCCGCCTAATCGTTCATCATTCGACCCATAACCAATCCGGCTTATACCGCCTTTGCCATCTTTGCCGCCATTGTCTTTCGCCGCCGTAAAATACGGTATTGGATCCGGCCATATTGGCGCCGCCTTAGGAGAGGCAATGCCAATAAGAACACTAACAGCAATCATCCCCACAAGCGGCACCATCCACTTCCTTAGAAAGGTTGGAGTACTGTTCACCTTTTCCTTCCGGGTAATCCGGTAATAGGTCAGCATTCCCATGACGGCAAACCCGATGACAACCGTCCGGACAATCGCTGCATTGGCATTATAAAGTGTAAACGTATCGAGAACGGTAATATAAACCAAGGTCATAAAGAAAAAGATAAAAATCCTTTGCCGATTTAACAGCCAATAATGGATTAAGTACACCATTAACCACAGCAGGATAAAAAACAAAAGCGTGCGAAATTCATTAGATAAATCATTCCACTGCCTAGCAAACAGCAAACTGATATTATTTACCAAATCCTTAACAAATAACTTTAACCAATTAAACTGGAGGAACCCGCCATCATAATAAAAGCGATTGATAGAAAACAAGATAAATACCACTTTGACGATCCCCTGCCAAACCCACTTCATCTGAAGAAAAGATAACGCAAAGGAGATCAGCATGAAAACAATGAAGGTTTCAATATTACCCGTTTCTGTTAATTGCCCAACAGGTCTAAGCCATTCCCACAAAAGCAGAAAACCAAACGTGTATAATAGCAGTGCCGGTAAATCCCTTTTCATCACCGTAAATTCACCTCCGAAAAGGCTGCAGTAAATTCGCCTTCATGGACCATAATTACGCGGACTCCACGTGCATTCGCAATCGCTATCAGCGAGCGTTCACCTTCCGCCGGCGCTTCTTTTTGACCTTTTATCAGAAAAAGCGTAATCGACCCTTTTCTTTGACCAAGAAAACTTGCTTTTTCAACCAGCTGTTTCGTTAATTGGGCTGTTACGAGCATAAACGAAACGGAATGCTGGATAAACAGTCCGTCCGTCTCCAACACCTTTTCCAAAGGGGTTAAACATTTTGCCTCAATTTTGGCAAGGTGGTAAAACAGCTCCTGAAGATGGCGCTCCCCGCCTCTAATCGGAAACGAGGCTCTTTCCTTGCTGATGGTTAAGAGCCCCGTTTGCGCACCCTTTTTCAATATCGCACGCTGTAATGATGCCGTAAAGGACACAACTGCCTCAAACCGCTTATCAGGCACACAGTCCATAACCACAAAGACATCATGCGATTGCCGCTGCTCAAATTCCTTCGTCATAATCTCGTTCCGCTTTGCCGTTGCTTTCCAGTTAATCCAGGAAAAACGGTCGCCCGGCTGATAATCCCTTACCCCAACCACCATGGTCGTGTCGCGCTGCACCCGCTCTCGTGACGCAGTCAATCCTTGGTCATACTGGTTTTCAAAGGGACGGTAGATAAACTCTGAATAGGCTGGATAGACAATAATTTTGCCATCAACCGGTACTTTCCTTTCTTTCTCAAATAAACCGAGCGGATCCCCAATCCGCAGTGTGAAGGAACGAAAAAAGTGCTCTCCGCGCGGAAGCTCATCAATGATATATTCATAAGAAAATTCCTTTTTTAATCCTGGCAGCAGCAGCGCCTTCGCTTTTTGATGTTGTGATGCGTATTTCAACGGATCATCCAACGTATCTTCAATTAGTAAATAAAATAACGGGAACTTCCTTAGCCTTTTTATCTTTACCGTTACCTTTAAGGGCTCGCCGGCATTATAATCTGATTTTGACAAATCCCTTGTTACTTCAAACTCTTTCAAGGAATAGAAGGATATCGCAACACAATAAACAGCAAAGGGAAGGAAGCTATAGAATAAAAACCAGCTGACAAATCCCCCTTGAAACATCGCATAGGAAAAGGCTAAGATAATCAAAAAAAGCAACAGGATAAACTTCCATACTTTTTTGAATGGAATCCATAGTTTTTTCATGTTACTTCACTAACCTTCGCACCGGAACAGGGACCCTGGCAACGACCCGGTTTACCACTTCTTCAGCTGAAATGCCCTCGAATTTCGCTTCTGATTTTAGAATAATCCGATGGGATAAGACAAATGGCGCTAAATATTGAATATCGTCCGGAAGCACATAATCACGGCCGTACATATAAGAATAGGCTTGGGCTGCTTTCATGAGGGCAATCGAACCCCTCGGACTTGCACCAAGATAAACACTGCCATGAGTCCTTGTCCGATTAACAATGTCGACAATATAACGTTTAATCGTCTGGTCGACAAAAACCTCTTTGATTTCCTCTTGCAAGGCCAGAAGCCCCTCTAGGTCAATAACTGGATGAAGGTCCTCGATTGGCGGCACCTTTTGAGCGCGATTAAGAACTTCAATTTCCTCGTCCAAATCAGGATAGCCCATTTTCATTTTTAATAAAAAGCGGTCGAGCTGGGCTTCCGGTAGTGGATATGTACCTTCATATTCAATCGGGTTCTGTGTCGCCATTACGAAGAATGGCTTGTTCAACCTATGGGTAACGCCATCAATCGTGATGCTTGCTTCCTCCATCCCTTCCAAAAGCGCCGATTGGGTCTTCGGCGAAGTCCGGTTAATTTCATCGGCAAGGATAATATTCCCCATTAACGGACCAGGACGGAATTGAAATTCCATCTCTTTCGGATTGTAAATCGATACTCCCGTTACATCAGATGGCAGCAGGTCTGGTGTGAATTGAATTCGGCGAAAACCAGCATTTACCGACTTGGCTAAGGCACGGACCATCATCGTTTTGCCGACACCCGGGACGTCTTCCAGCAGCACGTGGCCCCCAGCCAGCAGGGCGACAAGACTAAGTTCAGCGACATTTCTTTTTCCAATCATCACCTTTTCAATATTTGCTAATATCTTTTCAATCGTGGGATTCATTTGTTCATAGGACATGGTAATTCCTCCTCGTGCGGAATAATCCGATTTATGGCATTCTATCTATGTATTCTATCTTTTACTGGAAAATTCCTGTATGAGAAGACACATAATATTCAAAATCTCCATAAAGATTAGACGGAGGAGGGATGAAGAATGTTTCAAAAAGATAAAAAGAACCAAAATCGAACTGCAGGGACAGTTCTTTTTGGTTCCAATGGGGTTACTATGCTATTTCACAGCGATTCATAGTGTTATATAAAATATCCTCTTCAAGTTTTGCAGCCGTTAGTGAAATTCCGTAAAAGATTCAGCACTTTCATCCTTTTGTTCGAGTTCATTTATTTTTTGACGTGTATATCTATTGGAATATAACAGTAATAGAAGAAATAAAAACAAACAACCACTAATAATCAACAAGAAATATTGGAACCACGCACCGAAATCTAAGAACTCCAATTAAATTCCCTCTTTTCCTATTAATTTTTCCCTTAACCAAAGGCACTTATTATCTAAAATTTATATACCCCAAAACCAATATATGAATCATAAAAATGAAAGATAAATTTCTACTTTGGATAGCTAAATTAGGCGGCGAAATTGGCTGAAAGAGCGGAACTCTTCTTTAGGCGTGGTTTCAAAAGAAGGAATCTACTCACAAAAAAGAGAGGAAATATCTTACATTTAAAACTAGCCCTCTCAAATTTATATTTATAATGGGTAAGGAATTTTTGTCGATATCTACTCATAATTTGAGATATTTCCCGGGAATTTGTTGAAATTTGAAAAATAATGTATCCCAATATTCAAAGGAACGACATTAAGATTTCTATAAATTGATTGGGGTCGAAGGGGAAATTTTCAGGCGTATCGGGTATAGCAATTCCTGTTTCATCAGTTCCTTCTAATCTTCTTTTTGTTGAAACACAAGGTCTATAGTGTATCGTCTTTGGCTTGTCCGTATCGCGTAACGCTATAGCGCTTTGATGTCAGAATGCGTTATATCGCCCAGCGATACGAAACCAAAGAAGAGCCGTTTTATTTTCGGAATATGGAGAAAAGCCCTCCCCATTTTCCTTTAGGTTTTTGTATTGCTTCTTCTAAACGTTTATTGAAATCATTTTGTGAACTCCATTCTTTTTTCTGTTCATCCCGCATATTTTGTATTTCTTTTTGTAAGAGTTCACTTTTTTGTTTTTCTTGTTGCAGCAATGTTTCGTATTGGGTATTTTGTTGTTCAGTTAATTTTTCAATTTTAGCATTAGTTTTCTGCGCTGAATTTCCAATACTAGAACTTATCACATGATGATCTTGCCGGAGTCGGGAAACCGTTATTTTAAGCTGTGACATATCGTTTGTCAGTTGGACATTCATTTCACGTGTGGCTGCGAGTTCATTGACTAAAAACGTTAAGACCTCTTTTAATTGATTGGGATCATGAGGTAAATTCCTATATGTATCGGGTATGGCAATCTCTGTTTCATTGGATCCTTCTAATCTTTCTTTTTGTTGATATACAAGGTCTTTAGCCGTATCGTCCAGGGGCTTGTCCGTATCGCGTAACGCTATAAGCGCTTCAATATCAGATTGAACAAAGATGCGTCGATCACCATCTTTCAAAAACTCATATCCATTTTTTTCTAAAATTTGGCCATACTTTCGTACAGTGGGAGTTGCAATCCCTACTTCTTCCGCCACTTCCTTGGAAGAGAAAGCTTGTTCATTCGGTTGTATATCACGTCGCATATCGTATCTCCTTTTCTATTAAATATGAAGGTTTTTAGGTTTATTTGCAAGCTATATCGCCCAGCGATACGAAACAAAAAAAGGAGCTATTCAGCCCCTTTCATTAAGCAATTTGTTCAGTTTGCTCCGCTACAAGCTTGTTATATAACTGTAAATCTTCTGCATATAAATTTAAATAAGTTGCCATTCCTTGCTTCTTCAATTTTTCGAAACTTTCCCAGTCAACAATACCGTATTCCATATTCAACTTTTTAGCATTCTCCCAAGCCGTTTCTTCAAAACCGATATTCATCTCATGCTCTTCGATTAGCATAGCAAGAAGATTGGGATCGCTGTATCGTTTGTATATTGGATAGTTTTTTTTCATATCGTAATATTCAAGTGTTTTTGTCAGTGAATCCAATAAAGCATTCCGGTCTAACGCATGACCTAACTCATGAAGTGTAAAAGCTTGAATATACGTTTTGAGTGAGACTGATTCCTGCATTTCCATTATAGCTTCTTCTATTCGTTTATCATCATAACCTATATAGTCAAGGATAAAATTATAGCTCATATTTACCCCAGTAATTTGATTCTTTAGTTCAGTATCGATTCCAACAGTTCTTATAGTGGCCTGTATTAATTGCTCAATCCACTTATTTTTCTCGTTCACTTACTTCCCTTGCTTTCTCCATTATTTTATCTTATGTGGCAATAAGACTTATTTGGTTATTAATGTAGAAGTCTTCTAGCCACAAATTATATTAGATGAAATTTCTTCCAACTATATTAATATATATCAAAATAAAGGAGATTTCAACAGGTAATATACTATGTATTAACCTCTATCTTCAATAAAATAAAAAAGGACGTCCCATAATGTATGGGACGCCCCTTCTTGGATCATCACTCGAATTAAATTCGATGAGTGTTCCTTATTATTTAATCGTTGTCACGTTGTCTGGCACGTGCTTCGCCGCCTTTACGGCCAGCTTCTGCTTTGCTCATTTTTCCATCGCGGTCATTATCGTCATCACGTTGGTTAGCACGTGCTTCTCCACCTTTTTGGCCAATTTCCTCGTAAAATTCTCTGTCATGATTTTTAGAAGTTGCTTCGCCGCCTTTGCGGCCGATCTCCTCATAGAACTCTCTGTCATGGTTTCTAGCCGTAGCTTCGCCGCCTTTGCGTCCTGCTTCTTCGACAGTCATACCGCGATTGTTCTTATTATCCTTAGCCATAATAAAATCCCTCCATATTTTTACTTGAATTCCATTACACTTTTTTATATTCCCGCCTTCTATTAAATTAAACATCCTTTTTTCTATTACTCTTAGAATGTCTCTTAATGTTTCTTTCCACGTAACATAAGAAATGAAAATAGAGGCCTCCGTAAGTTTACTCAACTCTTGGAAACCTCTGATTTTTATATTGCCTTGATTTATTTTTCCTTGGAAACCGCATTATAATTTTTGAATTTTGAAAACGGTTTTTTCTTTTTTATGTACTTTTCGTTAAGTACCATAACTTTCCCGTTCTCTGCGGGTGTATATTTTCGATACACTGATTTATATTTTTCAAATGCAAAGTGCCCTAAAATATAAATTGGTAAGATTATGACCATAAGAATTACTAGTTGTAGTATCCAATTGACTTCTTTTCCAATGATATAAACAGTCATTACAGCATGCGCCGCAAAAGATACCATTAAGGTAATAAAAACATTACATATATGAAAAGGAACATCAGCTTTTTTTTCGCGAAAAAGCCACTCCAGTTCAGTCTTGATCATAAGTGTAACAAATACTGAGATCACAATGACAATAATGGAAATTAAATATGTAAGAACAGTGTCCATTTTTACACCCCCGAACAACATTTATATACCCATTATATCCAATTATATGGAATGGGTAAATTTCCCCCCTTAACTTATATCCTCTCATTGAAACACAAGAAATGGAAAATGGTGCTCCGCAAAGCTTACTCAACTTATGAGAAGCCTTCATGGACAACTGATATTTTTTTACTTATCTATATAAATATCTTTTAGATCATTACTTGCAAGTTTAAAAGCCTTGATTGAGTGATCCAAGGCTTTCCTGATTCAATATTTTTACACCTTTATTATTGTAAAAAACTTCGTTAAAAGGTAAGGTCCTTGTGTGAATCCCAGTGATAATTGCCAGGCCCCTAAGCCTTGTAATCCATATTCATGAATTAGTAACATTTTAGCACCCATGCTTCTTACATCTTCAAACCAAACTTCATGTGTTAATCCCTTTTGATCTGTATAGCGAAAAAAAGGCGACTCAAATTCAGTTGAATACTGAATCGGTGATTGGTACCTCATGGCTTTTTCAACAGCATTCTGATTTGAAATCGCTGGGGCCACTCTCCCTGGACTGTACGGAATGATCCAATCATATCCATATAAAGGCATACCTATAATAATTTTTCGACGGGGAACATATCTTATAGCGAATTCAACGGTTCTTCTTACCTCAGTAATGGGAGCTGTAGGTCCTGGTTCACTTCCTGCATGGTGCCAGTCATAAGCCATGATAAACATAAAGTCTACAACTGACCCTATTCCTCCGTAATCATACCCCCTAAGCCAAGGGATTTCTTCACTTGTTTTTGCAGGAAGCGCAATTGTTAGCGTGCGTCCTAATGGCTGCAAACGATCTCGTAATTCACGTAAAAAGCCTGTGAAAAGATCTCTATCTTCAGCCAAAACACGCTCAAAATCAATATTTACTCCTCCATACCCCCTATTGTTCACTAAATAAGTAATATTATTAACAAGGTTCGTTCTTGCAGAAGGATTGTTTAATACTTGGTGAACAAGTTCGGAACTAAAACCTTCAGGTGTTAAGTTCGTGACAGTCACAAGAGGTCTAACCCGATGACTCCAAGTTGTTTGAATAGCAGTCAAATCATTTAAGGTGTTTGCGATATCTCCATTACTAGCAAAGTGATATTCAAAAATAGAAATGGCTGTACAATATGGTGCATCATCACTGATTAAAGCCCGGTCCAATTCCGGACTTCGAATAACATAGAAGCTAAGTACTGATGCATGAAAATTTGATATAGTAGGAATCGTGAGACTCATTCCTGGTCGTAGTGCAGCTGGATTAACAGCAGGGTTGGCTTCTGTTAATTGTTTTAAAGATAAGAAAGATTTTCTAGCAATTCTTGTTAAAGTATCCCCGGGTTGAACAATATACGTATATAACGGAATGAGCAAGGCCTGACCCGGAACAATATTGGACTCCTCTAAACCATTCACACGGCGAATCTCATCCATAGAAATTCCATACCTGCTTCCGATCGTAAATAAGGAATCTCCAGCTTGAACCTCATGAAAAAACATATTTGTCCCTCCACTAAAGGGCCCCAAATTTATTTACCCTTCACTCAGGTTTAATGGTCAAATCGATTTTATAAAACTATGCATTAAATTCCTTTTATTATATGAACAATTCATATATGTAGAACACAGTTAGAGCTTAAATTGAAAAATCAACATGTTTACTGCCAATGAAATGTACCATCCTTTACGTGTTTAACCTAAGTAAAATTATGAAATTATTCCCGACATTGGGGTCAGGCCCTTGATTGTTCACTAAAATTACATAAATTATCCATTTATATGTTTATTATAACGATATAACAATGGATAGACCCACCGAAATTCTCCTTGAAACCTCTCTTTTTAAAAAAAAATCACTATGAAAGCAGGTTGATCCATTTATGAAGAAGATTGGCAATACAAAGGATATTTGTGATGAGAAAAAACTGCAAGTAACCGTAAAAATGAAGCATTTTAAAAACCCAAACGAACGAGAAGAAATGATGAAAAATTTGAAGATAGGTGCTGAGTTTGACATGAGGCATCGAGGACACTTTTTGTTTTACGGAAAGGATTTTATCAGCTATAAACTTGAACGCCCCTACGACAAAAACCGCAATGAATTTCTCCGTATCTTATCAAACTTCATGAGCAATATCTTGGAAGATGATTGCCCATCTTCATGGAAAAAGTGCAAGCGGCCGTTCTGGGAAGAACTGATTTTCACTCATTTACCTCATGTTATCAGAATTACTCCTGACCAAAAACAAGTTGAAACCTTCCTGTCGCAATTAAAAATGTTTATCCAGTGGCTTGATAAGCGGGTAGGCACTACTTGGTTTCCAGTCGTTGATAAATATTCAAAAGAGGCTGTTTCTGACCTGAAAATTTCCGAACAAGTGCTGAATGCTCTTTTTTTGAGAGACTTCCCGCAAATCCATCAGAAAGGCTTTAGCTCCAAACAAGATGTCGAAAAGATTGAACAGAGTTTCAAGCAATGTACGAAAAGCTTGGATAGTCTTTTCGAAGTTACAAGTATCATTGACCAGATTACGATATTAACAGAATTCAATTCCAACCAAACCTTTTACGTAAAAGGTTTGCCAACCCATTTAATCGTTCCTGGGCTAATTATGAGTGGCGCAATTGGCCGAAAGAGCGGAACTCTGCTCTGGGAATGGTTTCAAACGGAAGGAATCTATCCACAGAATGGTAGGAAGTATCTTAAACTAGGGACAGGGGAACAGGGACAAAGTCCCAAGTGATAGAAAAGAGGGACAAGGGGCCTCCCCTCGTCCCTTCTGCAATATTGTCTTCTAAATTCCCGGAATTAAGATAGACATATCGATTCCGTCTACTGTACTTTGGAAAGCATAAACAGGTTGATAATAGCTTTTGGAATCTAGATAGCAGCTCACTTCCGTTTTATGGATAAAATACTTCCGATTGCTCCAGAACTTCCAAAGGATCTGCATTACCAATCACTCGCCAATTACCGCTTCATCTGCAAAAAAACTTCCCACAAGTTTTAAACCTGTGAGAAGCTTGAATTGTATCCTTTAGTAAAGAGTCAGTTAAGCGACTAAAGAATAATATGATTTTTTGTGATATAAAATGTAATCAGCTCTAATGACTGTTTTCACCACTAGTTAATAAATGACCCTCCAATTTTGATTTACGGTTGCTTTTACTATTTTATTTTCAAGTATATAGTTTGCTATGATTTCTGAAATATCTGTTTGGATTTCTTTAATAACCGGTTTGTTTTGATACATTAAATAATTCCCGCCGCCACTTGCACGATAGTTATTCATAACAACGTCATATTCTTTTTCAGGTTCAACCGGTTTGCCTTTGTATTCCAGCTTTACTATTCTTTCACCAATGGGCTTCGAGATATCAATCAAATATTCAATCCCTTCCCACATATCATAATTATAATGTTGCGGTTTTGGTGTAATAAATGAAGGATTCACTTTTATTTCCTCACCGTCATATTGTTCAAAATAAGAAGCTGACTGCTCTAATGCATCTTTCATATCTTGTCCCGTAATACGGATTACCTTTAAGGTATTCGGATAGATATAGTTTGAAACAACTGCTCTCATTGTTACATTCTGTGGAAACCCCAGTGATATGCTATCAAATATGGCTGTATTTGAGATATCAGCTCCCGTAACCTCCATTTGGACACGGTTGATAAATTCTACTAGCGTATTATCCTTTGTTCTCATTTCCATTGGATCTCGAAAAATCATATCACCTTCGATTTTTCCAATCGGTTGATCTAACCATTCCTGTGTAACGTCTTCGTACATCTTCACCTTTTCCAGTAAGCTGATATCTTCTTCGACAGCAGTTACGGATAGCAATTCAGAGGATTTTTGCACACATTTCCAGCCAGCTTCATCCTTTTCTAGCTGTAAAGTTACTTTCCCTAAGGCACTCCCATCTTTTCCAGGCTGAACAACGATCACGCCATTAATCCTATTTCCAGCAATTTGCCGATGTTGGTGACCGGTTAATAGCACGTCGATACCTTCTACTTCCATACAAATTTGGTATCCTTGATTTTCACCGGTCAAGGGTTCAGTTGGCTCTCCCGTTTCTAAATCTCGTTCAAACCCTCCATGGTAGGAAACCACGACAATATCTGCTTTTTCATCATCCTTTAATGTCTTAACCCACTTTTTGGCCGTTAAAACAGCATCCTCAAACCTCATACCTTCAATATGCTGGGGCTGTTCCCAGTTAGGTATATAATGGGTTGTTAAACCAAGAATGCCCACTTTTATGTCTTCTACCTTTTTTACTATATAAGGTTTTCCAAAGTAGGGCTCACCCGTTTCTTTACTAACAATATTTGCCGAAAGCCAAGGAAAATTAGATTCATTGACAGCCGAAGCTAAGATGCCTTTACCATAATTGAATTCATGATTTCCAAAAACAGCCGCATCATAATTCAATTCATTTGCTAAAATAATCATTGGATTGGGCCGATTGCCTTGGATTTTGGCATAGTGATAGGTTAAAGGAGTTCCTTGAATTAGATCACCATTGTCAATCAATAATACATGCGGGTTTTTTACTCTCTCCTTTTTGATTAAAGAAGCAATTTTACCTAAACCAACATCGGATGATTGATTACTACCATAGTTAATCGGGAAAATGCTGCCGTGTACATCACTTGTTTCAAGGATGACAAGATCCATTTTTTCCATTAGTGAACTCCTCTCGTTAATTTGCAGTTATTTGATGATCTTTTAAAACATAATCTACACCATAATCCACTAGCATTTGCATTCCGGATTTAGGTTTTAACCTTTCTGGATTAAAGCTGTGTAATGGAATTAAGATTTTGGGATCGATTCGATCTACGATATATTTTAAATGTGATGGAATAGCATGTCCCCCTGCACCAATATAGGCATAGTCGACTTTCAATTTCGTTAAGATTTTCTTTAGATTTTCAAAGGCGGGATCAAAGTCCCCCAAAGGCACACCGTTTGAATGGATGTATATCCCCTCACCAACATTTAAATCAAATAACTCGAGGACATTTTCATACGTATTTTGCAAATAATATTCACCAGGATTGTTATTAATCATTTCTGCACGAATTGTGTCATGCTTATTGAACAAATTCAATTTCCATTCTGATAATGTTCCTGCTTGTTCTTCAAATATTGTTTCAATTGACTGATAAACTAGAAAGTCGTGCTCAGTTGTTAACTTGTCTAGTAAATAAGCGGTCTCTGGTTCAAAAACAGCTTTCCTAGAAGAGTCTTGTGCTGCTTTTATTATTCCGGTTAACCGATCAAGATTACGATGATAAACGTTGAATATTCCTAACCCTTTGGTCTCTTTTAACCTGTCACTCATTTTTTCGGGAATATTTCCTTCTGTTGTCATCCCCTCAGGAATGATAGGATTCCCCATAATTGCCTCTCTCATTTCTTCCACACTGCCCAATGTGGTTCCTTCCATGATAAGAGCATCTAAACCAAGCCGATTTACTTCATTAATAAAATGGTCTATTTGTTCTGGGTGTTTCCCATGCATTCTAAGATCTCCCGTATAAAGAAGGACGCCATCTGGTGTTTGGATATGGTAAGCACATGCCCCGAGAATATCATGGTCAACCTGTATAGGAGTAATCTTGATTTCTCCTATTGAGAAAGATACACCATAGTCACAGAATTGATAGTCACGGTTACCTGGAACCCCTTCCCCTATGACTTCTAACGCTTGATAAAGTTCATGGCTTTCTTTCGTTACATACACAGGAATGGAAGGGGCAATTAATCCCATTGCACCAATATGATCAAGGTGTAAATGAGAAATGATAACAGCTGTTTCTTGACCATATTCTTCCGCAGGGATAAGGTCTCGCTGGTAGGAACCTAGACTCTCGGCTGCGTATAAGCCATCGATAGGTGGAATCAAATTTAGTCTGAGGTTATCACGCACCATCCCTCGAGAACGTCTTTTTATTTGCCCATCGAAAATATTCGTTGCCGGATCATACGTAAGACCAAAGTCAAAAATAACACGGGAATTTTTGTATTCTACAGATACAACTGTTCCACCAATTGTTTTCAAGCCGCCCCAAAATCTTATATTGGTATGATGTAAATCTTTAGTCATTTAATTTTTCACCTCGTAAAATATTTTCAACGATTGAACTGTCTATTTTTAAAGAAGAAGGGAACCATTGACTGGCCCCCAATTCTGCTTTTTCTATTTATTAGCCTTGTCTAAAGCATCTTGAGTATTCTTTGCAGCATCTTGAAGTCCTTGATCAACTGACTTTTTCCCAACTAATACTGCTTGAATTTCAGTAGAATACGCTGATTTCATTGCAAATGCACCGTCAAGATGCGGGAAGAAGTAACCAGCATCAAATTGTTTTTCTGCAGCAGCGTATTTTGGATTTTCTTCAATATATTTTAACCATACAGAGTCTTTTAAAGCTGATTCACGAACTGGTACATATCCAGTGTTTTGAGCCCAATAAATAGTCTGGTCTTTACTAGAAAGGAATTTCATAAACTCCCAAGCCGCAAGTTTCTGTTGATCGTCTGCTGAATTGAACGTCACTAAATTTGTACCTTGGAATTGCGTAGATGCTTTCTCGCCTGCAGGAAGTGGAGCAGTTGCCCAGTTAATTTTATCTTTCGCTGCAGCTTCTACGAAAGAGATACCTGCCGATGATCCGATATACATTGCTACATCACCACGGCTAAATGGATCAGACATATAGTTATCTTCACCAGCTAGTCTTGCAATCTTTTTATTGTTAACCATATCATTTAAGAAAGTTAGAGCCTTTTTGCCTTCTTCAGATTCGAAGGTTACCTTTTTGCTGTCAACATCTACAAATTGGCCGCCAGCTTGTTGTACCCAAGTTGGGAAATTGAGACCAATTGCATTTTCAAAGCCCATCCCAATTACATTTCCCTTTGTTAGTGTTTGAGCGGCATTTTCAAGTTCTGCCCAAGTAGTTGGAGCGTTTAAATTATTTTCTTTAAACATATCTGTATTATAGTAAAGAACTTCCGTACTTTTATTAAAAGGAACACCGTAGAATTTATTATTCCAACTATTTTCGTCACGGAATACTTGTACAATATCGTTAAGTTCGGAATCAGACCAACCTACTGTCTTATTTTGAATATATGGGGTTAAATCCGTGATTAAATCGTTATTAATATAATCCTGCATCCAATCTTCATATGCTTGTGCCATTACAGGTGAAGTATGTGATTTAGCTGCAGCCATTAACTTTTTGTTTAAATCATCATATGTCCCTTGATTGACAAGTTTAACAGTGATGTTTGATTGTGAATCATTAAATTTCTGTGTCATCGTTTGTAACGTCTTTTCTAAGTTACCGGTCATGGCATGCCAAAATTCAATGGTTACAGGCTTATCAATTTTCGTTGGGATATCTGCCGTTTTTTGCTTTTCAGGACTAGATGGTTTCGTTGCATTTGAACAGGCAGCAAGACTAATAGCCAACAAACAAACGAATAGAACGTGTACGATTTTTTTCATGGTGTCTAACCTCCAATTTTTTATAAAAAATATGATAATAGCGTTCTATTTAAAACAGGATCACTTAGTGACAATCACCCCCCTTCAATATTTTTGAATTAACCCTTAATTCCCGCTCTAGCAACACCTTCAATGATATATTTTTGTAAAACGATATACAGAATAATCATTGGCAAGATAATCATCGATGACGCTGCCATTAATAATTCATATTTCGTACCGGTATCTGTACTAAATGCGATTAATCCCACTGGTAAAGTTCGCATATTTTCAGAACTCGTAACGATTAATGGCCACATAAAAGCGTTCCAGCTGCCAATAGCCTTAAGTATGGCAATCGTTATTAATGCTGGCTTTGCAAGTGGAACCATGACAGACCAAAGAAAACGAAAATCACTGCAGCCATCGATTTTTGCAGCAAAGGAAAGTTCCTTTGGAATCGAAAGGAAAAATTGCCGCAATAAAAAGATGGAAAAAACACTTGCTAGCCATGGAACGATTAATGCCTGGTAATGATCAATCCATCCTAAATTCGATAAGGTGACAAAATTAGGAATCAATAGGACTTCACCAGGGACCATCATGGTTCCAAGCAAAATAGAAAAAATAATATCGCGGCCATAAAAATTAATTCTTGAAAAAGCATAGGCAGCGAGAATTGTAGTGATTAGCTCACCTATAGTACTTGCGATGAGAACAATCACACTATTAACCGAATACGTAGCAAAAGGAGCTGAAAACCACGCTTTTATATAATTGCCCCATTGAATATCAGTAGGAATCCACTTTGGAGGCATAATCATCACTTCGTTTGCTGCCTTTAAGGAGGTACTTATCATCCATATAAAAGGCAAGAGCATCAATAGGCTGCCTAGGATTAACAATAGATAAATAAAACCTTTAGAAAGTGCTTCTTTTTGCAATATTCTCCCCCCTTGTGTTAATAATTTACTTTCTTCTTACCAACATATAGTTGAATCAGAGTAAAAATAAAAATAATAAATAACAAGACATAGGCCGCTGCTGAGGCAACCCCAAAGTTCCATTCCCCGTAAAACTTATTATAAATATAGTAAACAATCGTCTCTGCACTTCCTGCAGGGCCTGGTTGTCCGCCAAAAAGGGCAAAGACTTCATCAAACACTTTAAAGGAGTTGATAATGGAAACAATCGAAATAAAAAATGTCGTCGACGATAGTAATGGGACCGTAATATTCTTAAATCGTTCCCAAGCCCCTGCACCATCGATTCTAGCGGCTAAATAGTATTGTTTATCAATATTTTGTAATCCTGATAAGAAAATAATGATATTGTAGCCAAGACCTTTCCATATCGCTAAGATAATCAGGGAAGGCATGGCCCAATCAGGGTCAGATAACCATTTAATCGGTGATATCCCCAAAAAACTAAGGGCATAATTCAGCACCCCATATTGGCTGTGGAAAATCCAGCGCCAAACAATTGATACGGCCACGACAGATGTAACAAACGGGATGAAGTAAATGGTACGAAACAACCCGCGAAACTTTATTTTTTGATGTAAGAATGTAGCAATGACCAATGAAATGATAATAGAAAGCGGAACAACGCCTATCACAAAAATCATCGTATTTTGTAACGATTTCCAAAATTCAGGATCCTGGAAAATAAATGTATAGTTATCCAACCCTCTTGCAAAAACAAGGTCTTTAAAATAGTCATAATCCGTATAAAAACTCATAAAAAAGGACTTAATAATTGGATAAAAACTAAAAGTTCCAATGATTAACAATGCAGGAATAAGATAAAGAATCGCCTTCATTGTTTTTTTCATTGTTGGTTTATCATTCAAAATAAGTACCTCCTATCCTTTTTATTGCAGCAAGTTTTGACCATTGCTCATATCAAATAAATGAGTACGTCTAGGACGAATAGCTAATTTCACGATATCTCCTCGATTAACCTTTACATCTGGCGAAACAATGGCACGCAGGTTTGTTTGTCCCAATCTTGCATACAATAAATTATCTCTTCCAATTCGCTCAACCATCATGACCTCCACTGTGATCCCCGCTTTTGCTAAATCGGGCTCAATATAAAAGTCTTCTGGTCTAACACCAAGCTCAAATTTCCCATTAGTATCAACATAACTATTTACGATTGATTCTAATCGATAGGTATCCTCCGTATCGGGTAAAACGATTGTTTGCAAATCATTGCGAAGTTTAACCGATAGTAAATTTATCGGAGGATTTCCAAGAAATTGTGCGACAAACTGATTTTCAGGATAGTCATACATATCTTGCGGAGGACTAAATTGCTGGCTTTTCCCATCCTTCATTAGTAAAACTTTATCTGAAATACTCATGGCTTCTTCTTGATCATGAGTAACAAAAATGGTTGTAATTCCAACTTCTTGCTGAATACGTCTAATTTCTTCTCTCATTTCTAAACGTAGTCTGGCATCTAAATTGGACAACGGCTCATCTAACAGGAGCAGTTTCGGCTTTTTAACCAAAGCTCGAGCAATTGCCACACGTTGCTGCTGTCCACCTGATAATTGACTTGGTTTACGATCTAATAAGTGATCGATTTGAACGAGGGCAGCCATTTCTCTAGCTCTTTCTTCTGCTTCCTTTTTTGGTACTTTCGCCATTTTTAACGGGAACATGATATTCTTGAGAACGGTCAAATGAGGATATAGTGCGTAGTTCTGAAACACCATTCCAATTTCACGGTTTTCTGGTTCCACTTTATTTACGAGACGTTCGCCAAAATATAATTCACCTTCGGTTGGTTGATAAAGGCCTGCTAACATAAACAAAGTAGTACTTTTTCCACATCCGCTTGGCCCTAATAAAGAAACAAGCGTACCTTCTTCAATCGTCACATTTAAACGATCAACAGCGGTAACATTATCAAATCTCATGGTGATATCTCTTAGCTGTATTTTCAAAAGGATGCCTCCTCGTGTTTAGTTTTGTTTACTCCCTAATAGTACCGAAGATTTATTAAGTATTTGTGAATTTGATATTCAGATTACATGAATACTATGGTATAATAAAATCTTGACCGTTTACCTAAAAATAAAAAACACGCAAGAAATGAAAAAAAGAGGCTTCTCATAAGTTCGGTGAACTTATGAGAAGCCTCTTTTAAATCCTCAATGTAGCAAAATGTTAACATTCCACTCTCTTCTTACATAAAACCTTTATATATCAAGGGGTGAAGCGGCTTATTACATCATGATGCCCGTAAGATTTAAGTGTGTAATATCTTAACGATGTGTTTTTCATTACGCTAATCTGATAATCCGGCGTCCATCCATTTGTTTGAAATAGCGCCACGGCATCGGCGTCATCTATATGGACATTAATGTTTGTGCTCTCCAAAAAACGAATTGATATAACGTGCAAAATCTGCCCCTACTTCGTGAAGACCACCGTCTTTTACAATATAGGCTTTATTATACAGCGTATCGTAGTAAAGCCTACAGCTATATCCGCCAATGTCATTAGACAATTCTATCGTATACTGATAAGTATAATTGTTGTCCAAGTCTTCTTCTTTCGCATGTGTTAGATTGGTTCGTAGCGTTGAATCTATGAATTCAACTACTTTGGAATCAGTTGTCTCGAACTCGTTTACTGACTCAAAGCCCATCATATCGGAGAGAAACTCGATTTTTACTCTGTTATACTCAGTATGATATGCCGTTTCTGATGTACTTGGAAGACTTTCTGCCACAGTATCTTCTAGTTGGATTGTTTCCCCCTGCTTAGGATTTGTAACTAGTGCAATTCCTACAATCATTACAGTTATCATTGATACAGCAATCACCCAAAAGGGAGATTTCCTGTAATTTAACACATTTTTTATCCGCTCTTTTACATTGCCCTCGCCAAATGCAAGCGGGCTTCCATTGAAAATATGCTTTCTGGTAGCAAGTGACAATAACGAATTAGCATAAGGCTTTTTAATATCTTCATTCATTTCTTTCAGTACCTGTTCATCACAGGAAAGCTCCATATCCGTACTCATTAACTTGAACGCAATCCACACAAGAGGATTAAACCAGTGTATGGATAATATTAAGAAGGCTAATATTTTTATGATATGGTCTTTTCGATGAATATGGGTCTGTTCATGTAGCAAAATAAAGCCTCTTTCTTCAACGTTCAGTCCAACCGGTAAATATATCTTTGGTCTTATTAAGCCAAGCACAAATGGTGTTTTCAAATTCTTCGCTTCGAAGATATTCTTCTCTATTAATTGTGCACTTTTAAGCTGTCTTTTTAAGATCAAAATAGATACAAGGCTATAAACAAGCAATGCTATTATTCCTAAGACCCAGATGTATGCCCCTATTTCTGTATAAATCTGCAATGGATTTACACTAGCGCCAATACTCTGTGCAGGAAGGAATCCGCTTACAAAAGAGTCAATTACTTCTATCCCGCTATTAATCTGTGGAGTTTCCTGATAGATAATATCATGGGGGATAGGAACAGTATTCGTATTCCGTGGCATAAGACTAAACATACTTTCAAAAGAGAATGGAATTATAAGACGAAATGCCACCACACCCCATAGTGCATAAGAGATGAATTTTGGAGCTTTTTTGAGTGGAATCCTGATAAGTATCACAAAAAGGATAACATAGCTTGCTGTAAGGCTCATATTTAAAGCAGTAAGAAATAGTTCACTCATTGCTAACCCTCCTCATGCTCGTCAATCAATTTTTTCAACTCTTCCGCTTGATGCTTACTTAATTTTTTCGCTCCAATAAAAGTTGTTAGAAATTTAGGCAAGGACCCACCAAAGGTTTCTTCAACAAAACGTATACTTTGCTTAGCGTAATATCCATCCTCTGTAATTAGAGACGAAACTACAGCATTCTCATTTTGAAAAATGCCCTTTTCACATAATTTTTTCAGTACTGTATATGTTGTGGACTTTTTCCAATTCATTTCTTTTTCACATAGCTTTACAAGATCGCCAGAGCCAATCGGTTCATTCTGCCAAATTAAACCTGCAACCTTTTCTTCACTTTCTGTTAGTTTATATTCTTTCATAATAAACCTCCTTGGTCTATACAATATCGACCTATCCTCAGTCTATAACTTATAGACTAAGATATCAATGAGTATTTATAAAAATATATGAGAATGATTTTAATTGTTAAACACTAGATATAAAAACCGTCAACCAAGAGAAATTATCTCTTAATTGACGGTCGGCAAGCCATGTTATTTTTCTATATAATCTCAATAACAATTCGAAGGTGATTCTAATACCAGAAAGTAATAATCACACCGCTTTATCAGAATCGACATACTATACACTACTAGTATATTTTGTCGATTTCTACTCGAAATTTGTAGATATTTCCCGGGAATTTGTTGAAATTTGAAAAATAGTGATTTCTTTTAACTAATGGGGTCGAGTGGTAGATTTTCAAATGTATAAGGTATCGCAATTTCCGTTTCATTGGTTGCTTCTAATTTTCTTTTTGTTGATACACAAGGTCTTTACCTGTATCGTCTATGGTCTTGTCCATATCGGGTAACGCTATAAGCGTTCCGATGTCGGAATGAACAAAGATACGCGGATTGCCTATTTTATGAACTCATATCCTTTTCACTCTAATATGTGGCCATACTTTTGAACAGTGGGTATTGCATCCCACTTCCTTGGAAGAGAATGCTCGTTCATCATATATATATCGCATATCAGACTTCCTTTTCTAAAAGATGAAGGTTCTGGGTTTTAATTGCAGGGTATATCGCCCTGCGATACGAATCTGACATATCGAACCCCTTTTTCTATATATGAAGTTTTTTAGATTTATTTGCAAGTTATATCGCCAAGCGATACGAAACAAAAAAAGAGTCTTTTAGCCCGATTCTTGATCCTGCTGATTCAGACATCCATTAAGACAACTATGAAACCATAACATAAATGCTCTTATGACGGCTAACATAGAAAAAAAGGCCTTCCAGCAGTTTAGCAAACTGATGAAAGACCTTCTCTATTAAGCAGCCTATTAACTGACCAATTATTTATTCAAATAACAAAAGAACTATTTGATTAGCAAAGTGATAACGAAAAAATCATTCCTTTGCGGCCACTTTTTAGGAATTTTACCTGAGTTAAACCCAATACATTAGTTGTTACTTAAAATATCGTTAATACTATTTAATTCTTTATTTGATAAAATAATTTCACTCGCATGGATGTTCTCAAGTATGCGCTCTTTCCTTTTGCCTCCCGGAATAACTGCATCAACACCTTCATGAGCAAGTAACCAAGCTAACGCTAAATTAGGAAGAGACGTTTCCTTTTGAGCAGCAATTTCCTTCAATTTGTCCACTACTTCAAGGGTTTGATGAAATTGCTCACCTTGAAATAAAGGAAGAGAATTTCTCCAATCCTGTGAATCTAACTTAGAGTCTTTTGTAAAACCACCGCCTAGCAATCCAAATGCTAATGGACCATATGGAATAAAGGAAATATTATTTTCAACACAATACGGTAATAATTCTGCTTGGGCTGAACGCTCTAACATATTATATGGTGATTGTAAGACGGAAATATTACCATCAGCGTTCGCCTCTTTTAATTGCTCAATTGAAACATTCGAAATTCCAATTGCACGAATTTTTCCTTCTTCTTTTAAACGAGCTAATTCACCAATTGATTCTGCAAAAGGTGTTTCATTGTCTGGGAAGTGTAAATAATACAGGTCTACATAATCTAGTTGTAACCGTTGTAAACTCTTTTCAACTGCGTCTCGAAAATATTCAGGGCGATTGTCTGTTTTTACTTAACCATCGCGGAACCAATGTTGCGCTCCCTTCGTTGCAATCACAAGGTCATCTCGTTTAAATTCTTTTAATACTTCACCTACTAATTCTTCAGAACGTCCAAGACCATAAATATCTGCTGTATCAATAAAGTTTACCCCGTTGTTCAATGCTGCTCTTACAAAGTCTTTTCCATCCGCTTCATTTAAATTTTGAAACAAATTATGCCCGCCAACAGCATTGGTGCCAAGTCCAATCTCTGATACTTTAAGTTCTGTATTTTTTAATGTTGTATATTTCATGTCTTTTCCCTCCTATCATTCATTAGCCTAATCATAAGGAACAAAAATAAAATCCACAAACTATCGTGGTCAAGGTTCATATAATGAAACTCCTTCTACATATTTTGAGACAAAAAGTATAAGGATCTATACTATTAGAAGATGAGGTGAGCAAATGGCAAACAATGAAGTATCAACACTGAAAAAAGGACTTCTCGTTTTAGAATTAGTCAAACAATATCGAGGCATTACGTTGAGAGAAGTGATGAATCAACTCAACCTAAGTAAATCTACGGCATTTCGATTATTAACAACGTTAGAAGAGATGAAATATATCTATAAAATTCAAACTCAATATTTTATTAATCATAAAATGTTTTGTGACAATTTCGAAAAACGATCCGATAAGGATTGGGCCTCATTACATTCCATCCATCAAGCAGCACAAAATTTACAAATGAGTACCTATTTAGGCAAGGTGGATGGTACCGATCTTGTCATGACTCAGGTATTACATGCTCCATTTAAAAAGTCAGCGGACGAAGAAATCGGAAATCGTTCAAAGCTACATCAATCGGCTTTAGGAAAAGTCATTTTGGCCCATTTAGATGAAGAGCTGTTAGCGCCTTTATTCAGTAAAATGTCACTCGAACCCGCGACGGAAAATACGTTCCAAGACACTCAACTATTTCATTATCATTTAAAGGCAATTCGTCAAGAGGGCTATGCATTTGATGATGAAGAACGAATCGTCGGTATCCGTTGTGTAGCCGTTCCTGTATTTCGTCATAAAAAAGTCATTGCTGCATTAGCTATAGCTGCACCTGCAGAACAAATTTCACGCGGCAATATAAAATACATTGCCCAAAAGTTAAATATAGGCAGCGAAGCCATTACGAAAGAAATCGAAGCTTTAGAAACGATTCATTAATTAAGAAGCTTAAAAGAGGAATCCATTAAGGAGAATTTAAATGAAGGATAACTATCAAAAATTATTTCGAGATTATACATTTAAAAGTGGTGTCCATGTAAAAAATCGTCTCATGATGGCACCAATGACAACTTTTTCTGCTGACGAGAATGACTATGTATCACAGGAAGAACTTAATTATTACAGAGAACGTGCAAATGGTGTCGGTACGATGATTACGGCATGTGCATATGTTTCGAAAAATGGTAAAGGCTTCGATGGGCAAATGGGCATTGATCATGATGGTACAATTGAAGGTCTTTCCAAACTAGCCGATGTGATTCACTCTGGGGGCGCTAAAGGAGTCGTTCAACTTTATAATGGCGGCCGTTTAGCCGTGCCAAGACTTATTCCAAATAAGGAAACCGTAAGTGCTAGTGCCATTGCTCCACTTGAAGACCGTGGATTTTATAGCATTAAACAAGCACCAAGAGCATTAACGACTGAAGAGGTATACGATACTATTACTAATTTTGGGGATGCAACACGGCGAGCTATCGAAGCTGGGTTTGATGGTGTTGAATTACATGGGGCGAGTGGTTACTTAATTCAACAATTTGTTTCACCCCATTCAAATAAACGAAAGGATGAATTTGAAAATCCGTTCCTCTTCCCATTAAAACTTATCGAAGAAGTTAAAAAAGTCATTCAAGAACATGCAAAAAAGCCGTTTTTAATTGGCTATCGTTTTTCTACAGAAGAGCCGGAAACACCGGGTATTACAATGAAGGAAACGTTTTCTCTAATTGATGAGTTAATCGGAGCAGATATTGATTATCTTCATATTGCAACAACAGATGCCTGGGCAAAACCACGTCGAGGTATTGTGAGTGAAAAATCACGTACCGAATTAATTGCTGAATATATTAACGGGCGTGTACCGTTGATTGGTGTAGGTAGTATTCATACGCCTGATGATGCTGCACACCTTTTAGAAAAAGGAAAAACAGATTTTGTGGCGATTGGACGAGCGCTAATTGTTGATCCGCATTGGGTTGAAAAAGTACAGAATCATAAAGAAGAAACAATTTCTCAACAGTTAAATCAAAACGAACAGCATCAAGCTGTCATTCCAACTCCTTTATGGAAATTAATTTTAGAGGTTGAAGGTTGGTTTCCTGTTAAGCGATAAATCAATATGTGTATCATTTAATAAAGAAATCAAAGCAGCTATACCTAAAGTATTGCTGCTTTGATTTTTTTTATTGGAAAAACATTCATTTTAAATGCTTTAAACGTATTGACATAGTTTTTCGGTTTATTTATAATTCTAAACGGTAATTTGAAATTTGCTAAGCTTGGCAGAGCATTAGCATAGAGGGATATTTGTTGCAGAAAGTATTAAGACGAACTCTTTAAACTTCAGCTGCACTTATATCCTCTTCTTCCTCTGTGGTTTTCATATAGTCTATCATTATTATAGTTTCTTCATTCTCATTATTGATCGTAATGTTATTATAATCCTTTTTAAGATCTGCTACTCGTACAGTCCGACCGATTTCAAAATCAGTGATATCAATTTCAATATTATCAGGGATATCATTTGCCTTAGCAGTTATATTCAATTCGTGAAGAAATTGTTTTACTATTCCCCCGGCTTTCTCGCCATTCGATGTTCCCTTTAGAATTACACTCACTTTAGTGTCGATTTCAGTGTGCTGATTAACTTGAAGGAAGTCTATATGAAGAATCTCCTTTTTGACTGGGTCATTTTGGTAGTCTCTTAAAATAACATTTGTTGATTTTCCATCAAGATTAAGAGTCATTATGCCATTTCTACCAACTGCTTTTATCACTTTTAGTAAATCTGCGTTTTTAATAGAAATAGATTTTGTATTTATCTCCCTACCATAAACAACTGCAGGAATCTCTCCATTATTTTTCAATTTCCTCAAAGAACCTTTTTTAAAGTCTTTTCTTTCTTGAACTACTAACGTATTCATTTTACTTCCACCTTTCTTTTTATTGGAATCTTAGACTTTCATTTTTATAGATATGCCTAAGAATTACCTTACTATTCAAGTATAGCTTATTAATTCTATAATGTTGACAAATCTGTCTCTAAATCGGTAATAAACCAATAAACCTCCTCAATTAAGAATGTTGAGGAGGTTCTCTCTCGAATTTATTAGAATGAATATGTGGGTAGGATTTTGGACATTGGGGTCAGTCCCCAACTGAACTAAAGCTTTACTGCGCCGGGGGACTGACCTCATAAGCCCTATGTTCCATCAAACTTACAACAATTCCCGTGCCAATAATCGATAAACATCGAGACGTTTCTCTTGTGAATGGGGAATACTGACAATCATCGCTTCATCAAACCCGTATTGCTCCTGCTCTTTTTGCAGCAACGCAGCTATATCTTTCGCATCTCCAACTAAATGGATGTTACGACTTTCTTTAATAGTCATACGATCCATTTCTGTCAATTGAAAATCACGGGCATCCTCTGGTGTTAACAGTGGTGTAATCCTGCCTCTCATAAACAGTAAACGCCAAATATCTTGAGGTTTTGCTTCGAATTCAGCTTCTTCTTTTGTTTCAGCTGTTGTCACCATATAGGAAATATTGATTTTTGGTTTCTCCATAAAAACAGAAGGTTGAAAGTTCTTTTTATATGCATCTAAAATTGGTTTGGACAGCTCACCATTGAAAAACTGCGCAAATGAATAGCCAACTCCTCTTATCCCAGCCTGAATAGCGCTATTACCAGTCGAACCTAACAGCCAAGCTTCTGGCAAAACGACTTGGGATGGTGTGGCGATTGTATGATTATATAATTCATTTTCGGGTACTTCATCATTGATTAACTGTAATGCGGTATCAAATTTTTCATACATATTATGCAGGAGCGGCTGACGTCCCTCAGATAAAGCATAGATGGAACGCTGGTCCCCACCCGGAGCTCGGCCAACGCCAAAATCAATCCTGCCTGGCGAAAATGCGCTTAACGTTTTAAAAACCTCAGCTAGTTTTAATGGAGAATAATGCATCATCATCACTCCGCCGGTGCCGATTCGAATATTTCTCGTTTTAGCAGCCAAATGAGCTGCCGTTACTTCCGGAGCTGAACTTGCAAAATCGTTTGTTCCATGATGTTCTGCCATCCACATTCGATGATAGCCTAATTCATCTCCTAAAATAGCCAACTCTTCTGCCTTTTTCAAAGCATCTGCAGCCTTATGTCCCTTCGTAATAGGGGCTTGGTCCAAAATACTTAATCTCATTTTCAACACCCTTTCAACTAACCATTCTCATAAAAAAGCCGAACTTATGATAGATTCTCAGCCATTTTTCTTAAGAGTTTTTTTAATAATAAAAGCTCCTCGGATGACATTCCATCCAATAACTTATCCTGCTGCTTTCTCCAAACTTTTTCAATTGGCTCTTTTATGTCTTGTCCCTTTGGTGTTAAATAGACTCTGTTGACTCTTGCATCTAATGCATCACGCTGCCGGTAGATTAAACCGTATTTTTCCAATGCTTTTACCATATTTGCAATAGTTGGAGGTTCACAATTCAAACGTTCGCTTAACTGGGTCTGTGTAATGCCATCCTCTTTCCATAACCGGCATAATAACTGATCTTGCCCTATATGAAGATCTAATTGACGCAGCATTTCTGAATAGTTCCTACGCTTCTTGGTCGATATTTCATCAAGCATTTCCCGAATTTCATCCTCAATCAAAAGTTCACCTACTTCCAGTAGCAATTAGTTAGTATGCTAACCATATCGATAAATTGGTTTAACTTCAAGCAATTTGTTTTGTAACAAATTACTTCTATATAAAAATAAGTTGATATTATTTTCCACAACATTTTTTAAATTTCTTTCCGCTCCCACTTGAACAAAGATCGTTCCTGCTAGTACGCGCTTATAAAGAAAAAGGTATCCTGTGAGCAAAAATGCTCGTTGGATACCTAATTTCTGAGAGTGTAAATTAAACAGAAAACTTATGAAAAACTTCATTCTTACTTAATAACTTAACATTACGTTAAGCAAACACTTCACTCAATTGCTATTCTTTTTTTTTCTATAAAGAATATAGAATTTTACAAACATAAATGTGTTAGAAAAGAAACTTATTAAAGAAAAGCATATTAAGTAGTAAATAGAAAAATCACTTGCACCCTCTAAGTCTAGCATCCCTCTTATATAATTTAAAGGTATCGCCACAGAAAATAGAGCAACGCTTCCCAAGGGGAATAATTTATCCTTGGGATCTTCCAAACTACTATCATATTTTTTTATTACTCTGTTAAAGTAAACAATCATGAGCAAATTAAATACTATTAAAATTAGTATCCAAGTTGCTTTTTCAAAAAAATACCACATTGTATTCAGTACACATAAAATATAGTATCCATACTTAAATACACGTATCATTTTAGATTTATTAAACTCTATAAAATATCCAGGTGCCGATGCTATGCAAAATGTTTGAAGAAAAATAATAAGAATATACTGCATGTTTCACCTATGCTATCCCCGTCATAGTAATATTTCGTTACGGTTTGTGTTTGTCCGTTTTTCTTTTCAATTCGTCGACCTTTATCATCGTACTTAAACGATAGGAGTTCATTACCCGATTTATCCCTTTATGGCTGTTAACTAATTATCAGTGTCCCATTCATAATTATAGGAGGCATCCGATGTTCGATTGCCATTCAAATCGTAATCGATGGATTCGGTTCCAAATGTTTTTACTTGATTGGCTTCATTATAGCCCCTAATATGTTATATATTCCATAGGTTATTAAAGAAAAATATCTAAATTGATTTGCAATCTTTTCTGCTTCCTCTCTCGCGTTTGTTAGGATGGACTCCCATTAGCGTACATATTTAAATAGACCAAATAAAACGATTACATTTAGAAATTTAAATGATCGTCGTCAATAGAAAATCAACTGGGGTCCAATAGCTGTAAGCCAGTTTTTTGTTATGCCCGGAAACTAAAAAAGCATCAAGCTTTCTGCCATAATCGGCTGAAAACTCGATGCTTTTTCATTTATGCTGTTAAAAGAAGGAAGCTGTCTCAATTTTCATTTGCAACAGCCTCTTTTTATGAATAGAATATGCGATTCCGCATTAATCATCGGCATTAACAAGTAACGTTGATAGTTCCTGTATTACAAACAAATGCCTGTTATGCTTTTGGAGGTGTTCCTTCAGCGTTTGATACAATTGCATCGATTTGGATTAAAGCATCTTCAGGTAAAGCCGATACACCAACTGTTCTTCGTGCAGGAACACCGCCTGGGAAGAATGTTTTGTAAGCTTCGTCTACAGCATTAATATCTGCAATGTTCTTAAGGAAGATATTTACTTTAACTACATCGTCCATAACGTGGTCGATACTTTCTACAATTGCCTTGATATTTTTCAAGCACTGTTCGGCCTGCTCTTTTACACCACCAGCTACCAATTCGCCAGTTTTTGGTTCCAAAGGTAATTGAGCTGAAAGGTGATTGTAATGAGAGAACGCTACAGTTTGTGTAGATAGAGAATTCTTTGGTGCATTTTCAGTGTTGTTTGCCCATATAACGATTCCATGTCTGTCTTCAACAGCTTGTGGAGGTGTACCATCTCCGTGTGACACCACTGCTTCAATTTGTACCAAAGCATCCATAGGTAGAGCTGAAGCTACAACTGTTGTCCGTGCAGGGGCATAGGCTACGGCTCTGGCGATAGCCGAGTCTGGGAAGAATGTTTTATAAACTTCATTTACGGCTTCAGTATCCGAGAGGTTTTTAAGGAAGATAGTAATTTTAACAATATCGTCAAAAGGAACATCGATACTTTCTAAAATTGCTTTGATATTTTTCAAGCACTGTCCAGCCTGCTCTTTTACACCGCCAGCTACCAATCGGCCAGTTTTTGGATCGATCGGCAATTGAGCTGAAAGATTATTGTAATGAGAGAAAACTACAGTTTGTGTAGATAGAGAACTTGTTGGTGCAGTTGCCGTGTTATTTGTAAGCTTAATGAGGTCGCCTGCTTGTGGTGCGTTTGGAATTGTACCTTCACCGTGTGAAACAAGTGCTTCAACTTGCACCAAAGCATCCATAGGTAAAGCTGCAACTGCAACTGTTGTCCGTGAAGGAACATAGGTTGGGAAGAACGTTTTATAAACTTCGTCTACAGCATCAACATCTTTGATATCCTTAACGAATACAGTAATTCTAACAATATCGCTCATAACATGATCGATGCTTTCTACAATTGCCTTGATATTTTTAAAGCACTGTTCAGCCTGCTCTTTTATACCACCAGCTACCAATTTACCAGTTGTGGGTTCGATAGGTAATTGAGCTGAAAGATTATTGTAATGCGAGAAAGCAACAGTTTGTGAATACAAACCGTTACCGTTTGGAGCATTTTCCGTATTTTTTGCTGATACTGCGTTATAGCCGCTCATGATGTATTCCCCTTTTAGATGAATTTTTTAATATTGATAACTCAAGTATGCACCCAAAAAACCGGTTTAATCCGTTTTTAAGCACGTGATGTTTTGGTTTAGCTCGCAGCCTATGTATATCAAGGCTTTAATGCCTGATTTCTTCTGCGTAACTTGAGTTAGTAACCACTCGAGTGGTAAGGTTGCAATTATAGCAGGCTTTCTTCATTACCACAAGGCGTTCTTCCTTTAACTGTATATCCTTTATAATCTATAAGCTCGCAATCGGATTGGCCAATGAGGAAATTAATACCCGTTACAATTGTTTCAGGAGAAATTTAAAATGTGACTTTCACCAAAGAATCCGATATGACTTTTGAGCAATTCGCCCAGGATTGGTTAAAAACATATAGCCGCGGTGGTGTGAAGATAAGCAGTGTGAGAGCTTGTAACAATAATTAAAATACAAAACAAAAAGTCTTAATCCCTATAATTGGAGGAATTAAGACTTTTATTTCATTATATACATAAGCAATAGTTTCTTAGACAATTTCTGATAGCTTTTCATTCCCCTGATCAATATATAATTCTTTGACCTTAACATGTGACGGCAGCAGCGGATGATTGCGTATGATGTTGATAGTTTTTTGTACGCTATCCGTTAAAGTTTTACCTCCCTGTAGCCATACACTCACTGTACCCTCAGGAAATTCCGGCATGCAATTTTTAAAAAGATAATCTAATGTTTGAATCTTGTCCTGTAATTCTTTGTTTTTATATATTTTGTTCAGAATATCCCCAGTATTCTTTTGATAATCATTTGTAGAGACCACAACGATTTCCTCAACATTATCCTGATACACAGCAATAATGATGTCCCTCATTAAATCGTCGTAGGGGTGTGAAACGACTGGCTGAAATGTTTGTAAGATGATCATGTTTTCCGGGTTGACATTGGTTTCTTCTTTAATGAATCGTTCTAATTTCTGTTCCATTCCAATCACAAATAGCACTTTTTTCTTTTCATCTCTAGACATCAAATTCACCCCATAAATATTTTGAATTTTCCTCCAAATAAGTTTCCTGACTCTTTCTTATATGAAAAATGCGCGAGTCCGCACATATTCTTTTGTTTTTAACATAATTTGCTTTGCAGGTCACTGGAAAGCTTAAAGACCATTACTCGTTCTCCAGTTTGTGTACTAATATCGGTGTGAAAACTTACTACTTCTTCCCCTGTTATCGTTAAGATAATTTCTTTTAAATCATCCAGACCGGATTCCACTAAACTGTTGCGATGTTCTTTTACGGATAACAATCCTTCTTTATCCAGACATACTGTATATTCAGCAGGAGTTAATATTCCGGTCAGTATCACAATCACCATATCCCGAATGATATCTGATTTAACAGATACAGAGCCTCGTCCAAGATAATTTTTCTCCCAATGTGTTAAAGATTTGCTAATTTCAGCTTCAAGTGTTCCTTTTGTTTTTTCCATACTGATTCCTTTTCCTTTTTTCAAAGTTACATTCATAGATGTCCAAATATTGCCTATAATATTCTAAAAAACAATCTTTTCCGCCCATGTGACGACTTTCTTTCGGAAAGCTTTGTACCTTTGCTACAAAAGCGCCGGAAAGAAAAGCAGCCTTCACACAAGGACATATATATATACCGGGAAAGAGGTTAAGACCAACTCTCCCAGTGTCCTTCCGGATCAATGGACGCAAGCCGAATCCATCCATTCTTCACTTTTTGATGAAAGGCATGATCGTGGTCCAGCATCCGTTTCACATAGTCCCCCGGTGCTTGGATGACCACCAGCAATCGCAGTGGCTCATGATATGCCTCTTCATCCGATTTCATAACAGACTGCCAGGGAAGTCCGGATAATAAGTCACTGGAGTTCCCCTGCATGACCCCGAGACCGGCTGTCACAGTTTGAGTTGTTTTATTCCCGCTGCCATAATAATGAGGGGCAACAGTAGATGCATAATATTGCAAGTTAATCCATTGGGCTACCGTTGCCGGCCCGGAAATAATGTTGGCGAGAATAGCACCGTTTTTATCCTTCTTCCAGTTATAATTGTTGAGGAAAACTCTTCCTCCCAAATTGCAGTCTTGGGTCAGCCGGCGTTCCCCGATGATAAACGCAGCGTTACGTGCCAAGCCCCATTCCGGACGGACCTCACTCCAATCTTCTGAAAGACGCTGCGCTTCAGCCTTTGGATTCTTGAAATGGGTTCCGAGATTTGGCAAGTGCACAATCCGCTCGGCAATGGCTTTCTCACTAACCTTTGGCAACGCGGCTTGAACACGAAGAAACGATTCTTTAGCTTCTTCTGATAGTTCTGGAACATAAAGCCAGCGCAATTCATCAAGTGTGGTAATATGCTCGGCAGCTGCAAAAACGGTATCTTTCGGAATCATAATTCCCTCTTTTTCAAGGCTCTTCCTTACGTTTGGAAGATTACATAAGGCTGCCAGCACCCGCGCATTGAACCCACTTGATGCCCCTCCGCAAGCGCCGCAGTCGAGTGCGGAACTATATGGATTGTTCGTGCTGTGACTACCATGTCCGCAAATAACCACTAGTGGTGCAAAGTGATCAGTCAGTCCCATCATTTTTAGAGCTTGCCGTACATAGTGTACTTTTTCTTTCTCCGAAAAGCCAATTGGCAAATCTGCTTCCAATGTATCCGTATGGTCAAGCGAGAGGTTCGTGGATGGTTTGTGCAGCCATGATTCGTACAGTTTGCTTAATGTCCATCCTGCACTTCGCGGAACAAAGCTGCGAGCCAGCGTTTGCAGACTTAGCCAAGGACCGCTAATCTCCGGTAACACCATACTGGAAACCAGATTATGTTTCATTGTTTTAAACGTATCACTGAGTGAACGGACCGCTTGATACCGTTGTTGATAGGATTCAGAATCCAGTGAAAACTCTTTTACTTTGTATTGCGGTTTAAACATTACCGGCAAAGAGCTATGCTTGTGATTACTGCCAAGCTCGCAGGTTTCAATCGGTAATCCGAAAAATCCTGCTGTTCCAAAAGTCTCAAAATCACCTGCTATTTCAAGTTTTCGGCGAAAAGGCTCTGATCGCACATCAATACAAAATACAAATTGGGCGAGTGAAGGTTTTACGTTTTCAGCAGCTCCAGCAGACTGTTGGGATGTAATCATTTTCTTTAATTGGTCTTCATATGTTTTTTCCCAGGCTTCAAGCCAAATCCGATTGCGTAGAATCTTATCAAAGCGATAGGCAAGGGTCAAACGTGCCTTTATTTCCGTAGAAGATAATGGTGACCAAGCATCGATTGGCAGGTTTCCCCATTCGGTCCAAGCTGCAACCAATGGTTCTAAATGAACTTTATCTTTTCTTTTTTCAGGTAAGGGAAGAGAGGGTTTAACTAAGGCCCATTCCAGACAAATCCGAACAGCTAAATAATCATAAAGCAGTGAACTTTCTTCCATTGATTGCTGTGAGCGCCAAAGCATCATACCACTCCATCCTGGTAAAGCAAGGAAATGTGCCTCAAAATAGTCTTGAATTTCTGAAAAGGGAATTTCGAGTTCGAGCAAAACTTCCATTAAGGCAGCATCAGGTTCTTCCGGCAGCTCACTTAGTTTTTTACGTATCTTACGGCTTAGTGCCGGGTCATGCCGGACTAGTTTCCGCCACGCATGATAGAAACCTTCTTCTCGATTGGGCATAGACCAGACAGCCTGGGACTCATTCAAAAACAATTTACACCACTTGATCATATGGCGGTTAAGTTCGTGGGCTGCATTCATACTTCCCAGCTGTTCCAAGCGCTGGCTATAAGTTTTAACTGAGTGTTTTTCAGTCATTTGTGATGTAAAACGGTTAAGTTTTCTTGCAATACTTTTTATCTCAGGTGCTTCCAAAATGCTGGAAGATGGTTGAGTCTGTAAAAGTGCAGTCCGGCAGAATCGCTCTGCTGCCTCACGCGGAAGCTCCAAAGATTGTGAGTTTAACCACTGTTGAAGCCCTTCTTCTAATAAATCCTGATGAATTTGGCCTCGATCCCGTGCAGACAGAAATACGGAATCATTGGGGTAGATATCTACATCACAAGTATCCTTAAGCCACCGCGCTGTTTTTTCAAAGGGTTGTCCCTCTAAACCTACCCAGGGGTTGCGTGCTGCAAACGTGGTAATTGGCCCAAGCGGTGCAATGACGCTGCTGGCGGATTTCACCAAGTCAAAAAGATCAAAATCAATGATATCGGGCAGATTTCCCCAATGTAATGTTTTTGCTAAAGTTGTATTCATCGTAAATGACCTCCTCTAAAGAATGATTGTGTCAAATACTTAGGATGACTTTCGACCAAATCATTTTGAGGCTCACCCAATTGTACAAGCCAAAGATAAATGACAGCATAGGCAGTTGATGAACGATGTCGAGCCAGCCAAACACCTGCAGTACTTCCGGCCAATAGGATAATCAAGAGCAAAATGGCCGCCGGTGCCTGTGCTTGAATTCCTTTTGGGATTGAATCCTGTAACACAACATAAAAAGCATCATGTACCAAACTGTATACAATTGCCGCTGCAGTAACCAAAGAAAATCCTGCAATACGCCCAACACGTCCATACCCAAAAGCCACGAGCTTAGTCCAGGTTAAAGAAACCGACCATCCTAACGTAAGAGCGCTTATCAATTGATAACTCTCTCCAGGAGAAGACAGATAAATAACTAGTGCGACCATGAGGCCTAAAATACCCCCAGTGATGGTCCAAAATAATGACGCTGGCTGGTGCGTCCCAGGGGCAGGCACCGCGTCGTGATGAAGTGCAGAGCCAGCCTGTAAGAAAAGGGTTGATTTGAATAGACCATGTAAAACAGCGTGGATAATGGCTGCCAAATATGCACCTAATGCACATTGGATTAACATGAACCCCATCTGAGCAATCGTAGACCCTACCAGCTGCCGTTTATAATCAACATGAACCAGCATAATTCCGGTCCCTATGATGACTGAAACACTGGACAATAGAAGCAAAACAAGTTGGGCTATATCACCGCTAAAAAGCGGTGAGAACCGAGTCAGGATAATTCCGCCTGCATTCACTAATCCCGCATGCATTACCGCGGATACAGGCGTTGGAGCCACTACTGAATCTAACAGCCAGCGTTGAAAAGGCCATTGTGCTGCTGGAATCACTACAGCCAGGATTAGCAAAAAATTAATACAAGTCTTTTCCCATGAATCAAGCTGTGCAAGACTGCTTTTGGTGAGGATGAGCGATAGCTGCCAATGCCCTGTGGCTTGGGTTACCCAAATGACAGCTCCCATTAGGAAAAGCCAGCCTAGTGCAAATAGACGGCCAGATTGCTTAGCTGCGTTTCTAGCCACACTCCACTCTTTTTTTAATCTTATAAGCAGTGTCAGTCCCAGGAGTGTAACCCCCCAGCAAACCAGCAACAGACGAAGATCATTACTCAGCCAGGCACCTGAATCAACAGTAGTAGTAATAGTCAGCAGGGCAAAATATTTTCGATAGGCACGATCACCGAGTAAGTAACAAACAGAATAGCGCTGCACGAAAAAACCAATGGTTAGAACAAACAATGCCAGCAGCCATGATAAAGAATCAAACCGCCAAGGGCCATAAATCATGGTCTCCTTGGTCGTAACAAGGGCCAGCAGGGCAGCAATCGGGGGCAACAATGTGATACCGACGTGAAACCGCACAAAAGACAGCGGAACCCTTGGGTATAACAGCAATAGCGCGCTGAGCACCGATATTGCAAGCAATATGAAAAATATTTCTGGCAGAGAAATTAACATTCTACTTCCCCCCATCTATGGATGGAAGAAACCAACATTCCGAAAAGATGATTCTAACTATTTCCTTCATTACACCGCATTCCTTTCTGTTTATTTTTAAAAACAAAAAAACCGACAATTTTTAAGCATAATGGTCAAAACCATTAAACTTTGAAAATTGTCGGTTTACTTTTAACGGGCCCAATCAGGCCTTTTAATCGTCTACCTAATTATATAATCTTTCTTCCTTTCAATAAGGAAGTATATTTACAGTTTACCCTCATTATTATAGATTTACTTTTTCATAGTGCCAATAGATCGTTATTAACCTTATGCTAAAGTAATCTATTTATTTAGAGAATCAATTAAACAATTTATTTACGATAGTAATGTTACTATTTATCAAACATTCCGTCAAGTGTGTAATACTCGGTTACAGCGACGGATGCTGTGTTAGTGCTGATATCTCTGACTGTTTCCTCCTCCATAGATTGGTAACCCTCTTTCAGTAAATGTTCAAAAAATGAATGGACGATACTGTTTGGAATCTTTGTTCGTTAACATTTTTCTACCATATTACGTGGCTGAAATAGCTATATCAAGGGATTTACAGGGGATCTAATCAAATTAGTTAATAAGTGGAGTGTTGAAATTGCTCGAATGTTGCTAAGGATTGTTCAAAGTTATTAACTACATGGGATTAAAGATGTTCTTTAATTGGAAAATACTAAAACGGCTGTCAATTTCATTGGCAGCCGTTTTAGTATTTTGGGAAGCCTGAGAACCGTCACCTTGCTTCCTCGGCCCTTATTTCTAAATGAACATTTGGTTGTTCTCCTCCTCCTGATTGTCGCGAGTTATCGCTTCATAATATACGTACTTTATGAAGGATCAAGCGGTTAGGGGATGCTTACCATAATGAGGACTTTATCTTGTAAAAACGGAACGACAATACGGTTATCCCATCGTTATCAAGACCGTGCAAATCAGAATAGCTAGGCTTCTTAGGGATTGCAGATTTAAATCCTGAGTTAACACCTCATTCATTAGGGCATACATTTACCTCACTTCTTGCTGCTGAAGCTGGTGTCTCACTCGAACAAATCATGGATAGACTTTGACATTCCGATGATCAAATCACCAAAAATGTCTATCTCCACGTTACCCAAGAGATAAAAAAAGAAGCTTCCCACAAGTTTGCACAACTCATGAGAAGCCTCGATTAAAATCCTCTATGTTAAAATGTTAACCTTACACTCGTATCTTACATAAAACCCTTATATCAAGGGGTGAAGCGGCTTATTACATCATGCCGCCCCTAAGGTGAGAGTGTGTAATATCTTGAACGATGTGTGCAAAAAGTGCGGTATATCAAGATTTTGTTAATTTTTATCTGTAACATCTTTAACGAGATTTGATTATTTTTCACTGGATTGCGTTAGCAAAATGTTAGCAATTTAATTTATATACACAAACATTATCCAACGGAATAATACAAAATTTAGCTTGATATTATACCTGGGTTGCTTTGTTGGTATGTAGGAATAGATCCTAATATTCTTCATAAAAATATTCCGTTTGTTCATTCCTCTCTATAGACATTATTTTTTCAACTGACCATCCCCATTCGTTTCTATTCTTGTTGAACCTTCTCTTTTTGATATAATCCACCTTGTCATAATTTTGAATTTTATGTTCCTCAACCAATTTAGGAGAGATAAATGCATCATCTACAAATGCAAATGGATTCATGTATTCTTTGTCAACATGACCGACCCCGGTTTGGACAAAATTAGATAGAAATGTTTCATCCCCCGGTGCAATCTTATAAATCTTAAATAAATCTTTTTTCTTATTATCTTCAAACATCCTTACTTTTAAAGCTTCATCAGCTATCCAGTGATGAGCCTCTTTAATGGAATCCATGTAGAAATACCCTGCTTTTATAGGTGAAAGGTTGCTATTTCCAAGGTATGCAAAATTAATCACACCTTTATCTTTGTTAATGTATGTGACAAAAATATCGGTAAACGGAAGCGTTCGATACAGAATTTCTTCAGCTTTGTCAGCGTATTTTTTCAAGTCATCTCTACTTTTAGCCGGCTTCGCTTCAATATACCAACTTTCATTTTTCCATTCTTCAAGTCGCTGAGATATCTTACCCCATTTCTTCATTCGAGTAGTAATAATTTCATCCAACTCAAATTTTGCATTTGAAAACATCTCTTTCTCCAGAAGAATCGGGATAATTTTTTCCTGTATTCCAACAATCATATCTGGTTTTGACTTACAAAGTAATCCTGCACATAAGCAATTGAATTTTTCTTCATCATTTACAAGTCCACTAATTAAATCCCAAATCCAAAAATCCTTGCTTTTCGTTCTTGCAAATGAAGTAGCTGTTTCTAGAGCCTCATCTTTCCTGTTCACTTTCATCAATAATTTCGCTTTATAATACGGGAGCCATTCAAAAGAAGGATTACTTTGTATTTGAGTATTCAGCACGTCGATTAATGAGTTAATCCTTTGTTCCGTTGCCATAGAAATATCCAATAATAACAGTTTTTTCGCATAAAAGTTCAGTACCTCTTCTGCCAATGACCTAACTTCTACATTCTCACCTTTATCATTAATAAAATTAGTCTTTTTATAATCTCCTTTGTCAAACCAACAGAATCCGATAGTGTCCATAAATGTAAGATAGTTTGTATCGTTTAATTTGGTTTGAAGTTCTTTTATAAGTGAACGCGATGCTGAAGGTTCATTATTAACATAAAACCCTCTGTTCTCAATAAACTTCGCTTCATTGCCACAAAACCTCAACAACTGCTGAAGAACTTTATTAGCATGCAGCTCTCCTTGCATCACAACCCTTCGAATTGACCATAATATATAATCGACTAACTTTTTCTTTGGATCGTTAGTTGTAAACACATTGAAAGAATGGCTATCAAAAGATATCTTTGCATTATCATTCAAAATTCTAAAATTGTTGATGTATCGGTCCATAACTCCTTCCGACATCTTCAAATAATCATACATGATCCAGCCAAAAGTGATTACTGCATCCTCATCGTCTTGATTTGCTTTAAGATACGGAAGGAGTGCAATAAATGCCTCTTTTCGCTTCCCTGTTTTCCTCAGTTGCTTTGCTTCTTCAATTGGGTCTGGGTCCAGTTTCCCACCGTTCCGAGCAATTTTATTAAATAACTTATCTAATTCGGCTAATATTTCATTTATTTCCGAATACTCTTTTTTAAGTTTTAATTGCTGCACGAAATTATTACGGTCGATGCGATTATATGCGTAATCTTGCAACAAATTGAATTTCACAAAGTAATTGGTACAAATTCGGTACAAGTCATCATTAAAATTTTTGGTTGTGTACATTCTGTTCACTTCCTTTAGTCAAGAACATAGATTTCTTTTATCAATCCAACAATTTCTGAGAAAAGTTCCTTACTTCCATCAATGTAATAGAATTTAGAAATCATGCCATCACCGGTATACCAAAGTTGGATACGTACGTTATTCTCTTTATTGGAAAAACTTAATATCAAATTCCAATCATGAAAGTCCAAAACTCTCATTTGAATATCATGATTTTCTAAGATAGCAGCAAACTCTTGCAAAGACGATTGCATTACTCCACTAGGAACATCCTTTGAAACTGGTTTTAATAAAGACAATATAAGTGCAAAATCCTCCTGTTCACCTAACTTTAACCTTGGAATCTTCATTTCTCCTCTCCCATTGTAATCAAAGAACAATTCAATTTTTTTGTCATTCATCTCCAAAATGACAATCTCTAAAAAATTTTTTGAAGCTATATTTGAGATAGTCGCCACACCTGACAGTTGGGTTTCCAAATAGTTTTGAAGCTGTTCGGAAAAAGTTTGATCCCCATTAGAGAGTGATAAAATGATGTTACTTTTATTTGGAGCTGTTATGGTTGTTGACTCACTAAATTCCGTCTTTAAGAAAGGAGAGATTGGTCTCCAATTGACCAGTTGAACATTATTTAATCCACTCGATATCCCAGTATAGATCCATTTGAAATAACCCTTATTCGTTTTACCTCGGTTTTCATCTTGATTTGTATTAAAAAACACCGTTTCAAAAGAATAAGCCATTGCCTTATTCACTGTCATCGCCCAGCCAAACTTTACTCTCGCTGCATTTAAAAGCTTAAAATATTCGCTATTTGGCACTTTTAATTTTTTTAATACCCGATCTCTGTACGCCTTTTCAAAACGAGTCAATTTCCGTTTGTCTTTGGAATTCCTATAAATTTCTTTCCCATCTTTTTTGGATATAATAAATTGATCAGGATGTTGTAACATTTCTTGGTATTCCACACTTCTTTCAAAAGGCTCTTTATCAAAAACCTCCTTTTCATAACTCGATAATACGATTTGATAGGCAATAATTTCGTTTCTATCCAGCTCATTCTTTGTAGCTTTCAAGTAATTATCGAATACAAAAGTTTCAATGATACTTCCATCCTGAAGCTTTATTTGGCAAGGAATAAATCGCAATATTACTTTTTCGTCTTTAATGACCACAGTTTTTTCGATTATATGATTATGATCAGCAGTGATAACTTCGCCAAAATAACCGTTGTCCACCCTTTTAGGTTCAACAAAAGAAAAAGGTTGTTCATTATTAGCAAATGGAGAGAAATCATTTTCCACCAATCTTGGTCCATAAGCTTGAATCGTTGAATTAAAAACAATGTAATCCTTTGCCCCTATTTCTCCGCCATTTTTAATTAATTGCTTCTTTATCCAAGTATTCACTTGATTTGCTTGCTTATTGGAAAAAACAAGGATTTTACGGCTGGTTGGATTCAACCAGGTTTCCTTCAATATGTTTGTTTGTTTTTTCTTTTCGCAGATGGTAATCTCTTCGCTAGAGTATATAAATAACTCATTATACCGTTCTTCCCGTATATTATTTGCAATCTTATTACAAACTTTAATGATTTCAGAATCCCCGTCATTATCCGGAAACTCTGTATTCCCTATTTCTGAAAAGATACCTTTTATATCAAGAAGCGCTTTCAAGTATTCTGGATTAAGTGCATTTTCAGTGTTCGACCCATAACTTAGCTTATTTTTATCTCCAATGAAAATAACCTTTCTCTTTGGATTGGATTTCAAATCGATATAATTTAGGACATCATCTAATAAAAGCCCTGAACCAAATTGCAACAAATCTGTATCGAAATCCGAATTAGTAATTAGCTGACTATCATCGATAATATACAAGGCTTTATCTTGATTATGGATTTCATCATGTCCTTTTATTGGAATAGTCTTTTTGTAAAATTCATCTATTGTTTCACTATTGAAATCAAATACCGTATTAAATAGTGAATCGACTTCTTCTAGTTCGGGATTGTTCCTCAGCATCTTCCTTCTCAATCGATTAGAGTAAGCAAATACTGGGGCATCTGTAAAACCTAAATCGAAAGCAAACTCCCTAATATCAGGAATTAGCGCAGTTTTGCCACTTCTCGTATTACCTGTTAAGGTCATAATTTTGCTATCAGATTTTAGAAATTCACGAATTTCTTGCAAAGAATTAATATTTTTAGTTCGTTCTTCAACACGCGGTTCGTGAAACCCCGTTTCAAATTGAATATCAAACTGGTATTCATTCGCAACAAACAAAGTCTCTGTAAAAGTTTGTCTCCCCTTATCCGACAAATAATTCATATTCTTATCAGCCATTACATCAAGGATGTCGACAATTTTGTTGAGATAATTGTTTGAATCAACAATCGAAAAACTTATTTGGAACTGGCGGGGAATTCTACCTACGACTTCTATGTTATCGTGAAAACAAACTACGGTTGATATAGACTTACGTTCAAAATCGTGTAAACGATATTTAAGTTCATCTATCAGCTTTATCCGCTGCTTGCCAAGTTGACTAAATGGATTCGGGGAGCTTCCTCCTTTAACAGTTACATCACCATTTAACACCCATCTACCAAATCCGAAATTTTCCTCAGATGGAAGTTCTAGTGTCCCGCTATAATCTTTAAAATCAATAATAATAATTTGACTTTCAGTAACCAACAAGCAGTCTATTTGCAAATCTTCTCGCACAACGCACTCTGGCATTCCTAGTAAAACACCATCCCATTGTCTTTGCTCAAAAACTTGTGACAACTCAACCGATATTTTCCTAAAAAATTCATTTTCGTACGATTTTGAGGATTTGCCTTTGAGAACCTCTAACATATCATTTTGCCTCCCTATGGAGCTTCATCTCTAAATATTATAAGATTTCAGCAGAATACCTCGTTAATTATCCTAAATCCGAAATCTAAAAACCCCCGCAAGTCCTAGGCCCACGAGAGCATTATTCTTTTCCCTTAAATTCCAACAACCACCGACATTTTCCTACTAAATCGGTGTTGGTTCGTTTTCTTCTAGTTCGCCTAGAATGTCATCGAGATCGAAGTCGTCCTCTGGCTCCTGTTTTTTCAGTGGCTCAACTACATGAGAACTCGCTGGTTGCTCAGCAGAGTTATCTAACTGCTTCCGCAACTTAGCAATTTCTTTTTGGCTCTCTTCTTCGAGCTTTTTCAACTGCTGTGTATATAATGAAATTTGCTTCCTCAAAATATCTATTTCATTTTCATACTCATCCTGCTTACTATAATTGAGTACTCCATTTTCCACTTGAGCTTGAAGAGCTTGATTTTGAATCTGAAGTTTATATATGTCCCGCTGATAATCATCCTTTAAAGCAGCGCGTTCCAAACTCCATTGTTGTGTAAGCCGCTCTTCTACTTGACTTTTGAGGATTTCACGTTCCTCTTTATATCTCTTTACTTCGGACTCAAATTGATGCATTTGCTTTGTGACTTCATCCACTTTCTGACGAAGTTTGCCAACCTCACCGCCTAATTGACCAGCTTCCTTCATACTTTTATCTAGCTTCTTCGTGGCAGAGTCAAACTCTTTTTTTAACTTATTGAAATCCCGATCCTTTTTTGCAGTGACCTGCTCTTTAGATTTCACTTGATCCTTAAGTGTCTTAATTTCATCATGCAAGGACTTATTCGAATCAAGAAGCAGTTTATTCTGTTCCAGCACTTCTTCATATTGGTGCTTCAAATTTTCTTTACTAAGCTCTGCCTTAATGGATTGCAGTTGTTGAATCACACGATTGATTTCAGCGTCTATAGATTCTTCTTCAGACTTTTCCACAACAAGTTCCTCTAATTGAAAATCATCACTTAAGATTAAACCTGTTTCTTGCTCAAATTCGTGGCCATATTTTTCAAATACTTGCTTTAAGTATTGGTGCCCTCGAGGATCAAATCGCAGCCAGTTGATATAGGTAAAAATGGTTATTTGCTCATATTTAATGGCATCTTCAATGTTTTCCATCCAAAGGACTAGATTATCTTCTTCCCCTTCATTAATTTCCTCAATCAACTGGAATCTGCCGTGAGCAACCTGCACTAAAAAGTTATACATCGTATAATGCTCAGAAAGATAGGGACTCAACTCTCTGACAAGATCCTTCTTGGAGACATTCTGCTTTAAAATCTGGGTGAGCGAGAGATTCGTTTTGCTAATCAGCGCTTTTTCATCCACCAAAGACTTGCATAAGGCTGGCCCATCAAGAAGACTAAGAAGACATGCATCTAAATATTGATTGGCGGTTCCCTTCACTGAAATATACGGGTACCGTTTGTTTTCTTTCCTTTTTCTCGCCATTAATTTTCTCCCCCTACAAGTTTAAAGCCAAAAGCTCCTCCCTTTTTCTGAATCTTGTTAATGATCGCATCGATTTCCCTTTTCACAATGACATCAGGTTCATTCGTTCTTGCATTATATAACACCTGCTGCGGTAGCAATTCATTGCGAGTATTAACAAATTTTCCAATCAAACGGTAGATTTCCAACCTCACAGGCACGCTGGGCTTTTGGTTTAGCTTATCTTTTAACAATGGGCCAATTTCACGCGGAAGCACATTCGGTCTTTGCAGAGCAGATAATAACAGAATTGCCTGTGCATCAGGGATCTCCACAATCTTTCTGGCAAGATTGATTAAATCCTTAAAGGAAAGCAAACCTGCATAAGAGCCTAAATTCTGCTGTTCCTCTTGGGTACCGTTGATTAATAAATGGAGATACTGTTGAAACCCAGTAGAGTCTCCTAGTCTTACGAGACAAAAAATCGCCTCCGTATGAATTTCTTTGTCCTCTAAGTAAGGCTTGACCACAGGAACAAACTCTTTCCCACCAAGGGAACCAAGTGCCTTTAAGCAGTTTTGCTTGATATGTCTGCTTGTTGCCCGCTTCAGTTCATAAACTACGCTTGGAGCGAGACTTGGATCCTGCGTATGTCCTATCCCTTCGATAATGGAAGCCCGCTTAGCCGGAAACTTCTCTAATGCTTCCTTCAGCTTCTGACTTGCAATAGGCTTTCGAATACCACCAAGCATCTTGCAGGCCTCCCTAACCATATGGGAATCGTACTCAAATTCAATGATTTCATATAGGACCGGAACGACTTCGTCCTTAAAGGATTTCAGAGCTACAGAAAAAATTGGCCTAACAGTGCGATTGGTACATCTTAGATACGCATAGAAAACATCTTTAATAATTTGAGGCTCCAGCTGATTAAAGTTTCTCGCAAGCTGAATGGCTTCCTCAATTATATCCTTTCTAGATGTCTCCAAAGCATCAATAATTTTGAGAAGGTCTTTTGCTGCAGCTGTATCCTTCATATTTAACACGGCTTCAAAGGCCGCATTAAATACATCCGGGTCTTTGGCATGCCCAAGGATTTCAGGAATCACCTCTTTTTCATTTATCTGACCAGCAATTCGAATTGCAAGCTCAATATGCTGCTTGTTTTTGGCATAAAGAAGGATCGCTTTTAACAGAATTCTACCTTTAAGACTTAAGATGGTTAAGCGGGTCCCAAGCTGAACAAGAGCAGTGAGTTTGTACTTTTCTTGTTTATTTTTAAAATCGAACAAGCGAATTTGGCGAAAAAGCACTTCTATGGCCTTTTCTCCAAAGCGTTCAATTTCTTTGGTAGCAGTCAAAGCGGTATACTCATTTTCACTCGCACTGATGACTTTTAGTTGTTCCTTGATTTGGTCATACTCCTCTTGAAGCAGTTCTTGATCCAATTCAGAAAACGTTAAATCAACATAACCGACTCCTCCTGTCCTTTCATACGTAACCTTTACTCTAGTATCATCCTCTTCTTTGCTGGTAGGTTGATCCATCTCAAATATATCAACAAGACCATCTAACAGACCATCTGTATCATCGTCTCCAAGTTGTGTTTTCAATTGCTCTGTCTGACTCTTTAATGCATCTTCAATTTCACTTTCATCCGGCAGGTTATAGACAGCAGGTCTATATTCCTCCTGTCTTTTTTCATTCAGTTGACTTTTAATCTTTTCTGCCAGTAAATCCTCTAAACTTACCATGTTTTCACCTCTTCCATTTTCATTGCTTCTTGTTTCCTTAGAATTCGAGCTTTTTCTTCGGCTGTATACTCACGTACACCTAAGTTAACGTGGATCATTTGCGTCTCATCCTCCTTTAACCAAGCCTTAACCGTTACATTTCGTTCGTAATCTACACTCACATGGATTACGATTTGTGTTCCCACTCTTACCGGTTGTTCAAATTCAAGACGTGCGCTCTTTAGCTGTTGCTGTAGAATTGCTTCTGGGTCTTCCGCTGTAAACAACTCTAATTCCATATCATTGACAAACTCTGAATGTCCTGTGACAAAGAATCCTTTGTCAAAGGTCTTGTCATATGGAAGTGGTGCATTCTTTGGCAATAGAGTTACCGGCGTTCCTTTTAATACATTGATAAAAATATTCTGCGGATAGATGCGTGCACCCTGACCGAATGGAGCACGTTCAGCCTCTGCTTTACCTAATTGAATCTCGCCTTGATAGTAGTGGTAAATGGCTGCACCGCGTGAAACCGCCTGCATAGGGTTCACAGCTGAAATAGGAGCCTTGCCGAATAATTCATAAATTCGTCCTTTAATAGTTGGGAATTCTGTCATACCACCTACTAGGAATACCTGGTCAATATCCTCAATCTTTAATGGAACAACAGCTGAACGTATGGCATTCATAATGGGATATTCAATATTTTTCCCGCGGCTTCCCTGGCTTTCATAAAGAAGTCCCTTAATGACCTCATCATATTCCTTTTTCGAGATGGATATCGTCGTCTGGAACTCCTCCGGGACACCAAGAAGCATCATGGAAAACGTAATATCATCAAACGCATGTTGATTTTCATAAAGATTCATTCCTCCCATTAGTATCCTTGTGTTAATGCTGCGGGAGAAATATTTCTTTGCCTGTTCAGCCGCATCAGATAACGTCTCACGAATTTGCCGCACTTGGTTCTGGGTATACTTCTGTGCAAGCTGTTTGGCTGGAATTCCTTTCGTTTTTAGCAGGCTGGTAAACATGTATTTCATGACAGCATCATCAAAATCAGCGCCGCCAAGCTCCGTGTATTGCGAAATGGATAAATCTTTAATATCTAGTCCCCCGTCAGGAGTAGAACCTACGCGATTAATGGTTACGTCACAGGTCCCCCCGCCCAAGTCAAACACAAGAATGGTTTGTGGCTTCTGCGTTATATCCAAGGATCTTGTTGATGGATCCTTTTGTCTTTCCTCATTTAGAAAATCAATCAAGGCTGCAGTTGGTTCCGGAATCATATGTATTTTTTCTTTATCAAACCCTGCTAGTTCCGCGGCAATTTTGGTTTTGGCCTGCTGCTGAAAATTAAAGTTGGCTGGAACCGTAATAACGGCACTATCAATTTCTTGACCAAGAAAATGATCTTCGGCTGTTCCTTTTAAAGTACGCAGGATAAACGCAGAGATTTCCTCTGGACTATACTTTTCTTTGTTTGCAGTCTCCCACTCTACTTCTTTTCCGATATGTCTTTTTACTTTAGACATGGTTTGCTTCGGATCAATACTTAACATTTTTTTTGCAAAACGACCTGCATTTGGCGTTGAGTGTTCATCAAAGTAAACCACACTAGGAAGAACCTCATCAAAGGTAATGTTGATTCCCTGTTCATCGTATTGCTTTACTTGTAACGTTTTTGCGTAAACTTCTCCTTTTGGATTCTTATAGGAAACAGAGACGGTTGAATTCGTCGTTCCTAAATCAATCCCTACATAACGGCTGAAACCTTTCATTACGTTCATCCCCATTCTTTTATTGTTTAATTGGACTTACTTCTTCTACTAACGGAAGAACGATGACCTTATCATTTAATAACCAGCCATGACGTACAATTCTCACCTTAATTTCCTGTTCAACAGCGCCTAAAACACCGCTAAGATTATATTTTTGGGCAAGCTCTTGCTTGGTGACCGTAACCTCTTCACCTAGCTTAAACCCATAGTTGAAAGGCTCAATTCCAAACATTTGGAAGAAGTTAAATAAATTTTTCACTTTCCCAAAGTGTACTTCACTGACACTGTCTTCATATAGGTCAGAAAGTAGATAACGAGATTCCTGTCCCCCTATTAGTTTTAAGAACTCTGTAATCTTTCTATCTTGAAGCACCTCCCTCTCCTGTTCCATTTTGTCAATATGGACATAAAGTCTTTTATTCTCTTCTTCTAGCTGTGCGATATAGGAATCCTGTTTTTCTTCTTGTGGCGAAGCTTGGATATATTCTGCAACAGCTTCTGTCACACTTTCTTGGAAAGCAGCAGATAAAAGAGATAACTTTACCATAAGAGTATCGTGAGTTTGTCTCTTTAGTTCTTCAGGTTCTTCTTGTTTTGTTGGAGTTTGCGGGTCAACCTCCTGTTCCTGCTTAAGTTCTGTCTCCTCCTTAGCTTTTGGTGCGACCTCATGGATAACCTCTACAGGTGTTGCCTCTAGTTCAGCATCAAAATCAAGAAAATCGACACTGTAATCTGATTCTCCGCCTTCATTCTCTTGCTTCCAACAAAATGCTTTAAGATTTCCATAGATTTTATTTACTTCTTCCTTCTCGTGGTTCGCTACTAAGATTGGAAAAATAATAGAATAAAGACCTTTTGCAAAAACAGCCTCTTTTATATCGAAATTCTTCTTGTATAGTTTCATTGCGTCAAAATTTATTTTGTTTTTGCCTCCTTTAAAACCTAACTTGCTAAGTGCTTTATTCATCAAGCTTTCTACCTCAGGATTTTCAAATAATGCTGGTAACACTAGGATAGCAAGAGGCATAGTATCTGAGAATTTATCAGTAAAATAAAGTCCAAAGCGGGTTAACAGTTCACTAAAAAACAAGGCATCATTCTGTGAGAATAATTTATAGCTTTCGATATCTTCATGACAAAGTGCTTGAAAGGCCCGCTTGCTGTTATCCAAACGAAGTGAGGATTTCTGTAAATAAGCCTGTGCCGTTTCTCTTGTAATCTTTATTTCTTCCTTTGCATTCCACTCTTTAAGTACGATTTCGGCGATATCCGAATTAGAGGAAAAAGGATTCTCATAAATCATTTTCTCTGTCAATGCTGCCAGTTTCCAAATAAATATTTTCCGAGTATTTTGCTTTAATTTAAGTTCATCAAAGCCTTTAATAATTTCATCCTTACTTAAGCCTGTTTCCTTTTCCATTCGAAAAATTGAACCATTATGCTTGACCATTAGTTCGATTAAATTGTTTTTCATCCTTGATCCTCCAATAAATAAATTGTTCCATTTTTGGCAGCAATGACTTCCATTGGCAGGTCTGCTAGTAAATCCAATAGAGTAAAGTAGGCTTTTCGGTCGGAGCGTGGTGCTTGATAAATCTGTTCGTGCTCACCGTGTACCAGCAAGACCCTTCTTGGATTCAGTGATAAAACCGTATGAATAATTTCCTCCCTACTTGCATGAGCAGAAAGTCTGAAATTCACGATTTCTGCTTGGATTGGCTTCTCTTTTCCATTAATTACAAGGTTCTTTTCGTTATGATATTTTAACTGTGAAAGCTTAAATCCGGGACTTTCTTCATCAAGATATCCTGTAAAGGCAATGGAATTCTCGGAAACTGTTACTAGCTTTTCCGCATATCTTGCGGATGCACTGTTCTCAGCTAACATTCCTGAGCTGGATATAATCACATTCCGCCCTTGTTCAATAGATTGCTTAAAAAAGGAATCAAACTGACCCTTTTGATAAAATTGAGACGCTACCAAAATTCCTCCACCAAAAAACAAGGAATCCTTTTGTTTTGCTTCCGAGTACTGCTCATATATTTTACAAACCTCTGGTACCATCCCATCTAGATATACATAAAAAGGTAGATATGGTTTGTCTTTAAAGTAATTTTTTAAAATTAACACGATTTCTTGAGAACGCCCTACTGCAAAGGCTGGTATGAGCAACGTCCCTTTTCGCTCCATGACGGTTTCAATTTGATTAATTAATTCCTGTTCCTGTTCTTTCCTTGATAAGCGAGTATTCGACGGCTGATATCCATAAGTACCTTCAGTGATTAACACATCAACGGGCAGGTCCTCAGGTAGGCTCATGCCCTTAACGGTGTATTGGTTCTCGATGGAATAGTCTCCTGTAAAAAGAATATTTACACCTTCCATTTCTAGGTAGATACTGACGGCACCTAAAATATGACCCGATGGAAAAACCGTTACCTTCCAGTAAGAACCCTTTGAAGGGATTATAAAGGATTGTTTCATCGGTAGAATACTATAAAGTGTTGATTGTAGTACTGCCTCGCTGTAAAAGCCTTCTTCCCCATGATTGTTTTTCCAAAGGTCCTTCAGTAACACGCGCATAATTGCCCTGGTTTCTTCTGTTGCGTATATAGGGAGCTCTGGGTTGATAGCGTGTACGTATGGAACTGCTCCGGTATGATCTAAATGCGCGTGACTAATTAGTAAGGCATCCAAATCCCGAAATGAAAGTCCCATTTCATCTAGAAGGGAATAATTAGGAAAGAAGGTTTCCTCGTTTAAATGCATACCCGCGTCTAATAAAATATGGTGTCCTTTTACAGAAACAAGGATAGAGGTCCCGCCAATTTTTTCTCCACCCCCGAAAACCGTGACAGAAACTTCCTCAAGCGAGGTGTTCGAGCTTATCTCCTGAGTATTTTTGCCCTTTAGAGACGTTTGGACAACTTGGGAGTTTTTTGTGGCTATTAGGCGTTGATACCATTTAACGGCTTCTGGTAAATCCGCATGGTCTGTAAATACCTTATTAAAAAATGGCAGCCCTTCAAGCCCGGTATGGCTCACATATAGCTTTACAGCCAGCCAATCTTTAGGAAAGCAGATTAAGGCCTCTATCTCTTTCGGTGCTAACCTATTTATTAGGCTTTTAAGGTATAAGAGGTAGAGAAGCTTCTTTTTCTCCAAAAATTGTTGATTGAATGAACATCCCCTTAATAGATTTGCTTCTTCAAGGGAGAAAGTACCTGTTTCTATTTTTATGATAACGTCAATCATATGGTTAACTTCTCTGGAAATTTGGCTTCTTAAACGGATAAAATCCTTTCGCGTTTGAAGTTCCGAGAACAACAAGTCTAGTTGAATTGCCCACGCAAAGATTTCCTCAGTATTTGATAGGTAATCGAAGGGGAGACCTAATAACTTACGCAGGTAAAAACGACTTTGTGGTATATTTCCTTTCTTCCACTCTAATTCTATTAATAGTAAAGTTATTTCCACATATAATGATGCGTATTCACTACTGTTTAAGAGAAATAGCTGCTCTACTGACTGGTTAAGAGTAAGAAGCTCATGGTAGACATTCTTACCATTCTTCATTAAGATTTTGACGGTTCGATAGTGTACGGAAGGATAAAATTTAACATTGGGTTGCTCGCTCAGGAATTCTATAAAGGATAAATCCTTTTTATTTTGAACTTCTGCTAATTCAAAGCTACAAGTCAGTAACTCTCCAAAAACTCCAATGTTGCCCCCTTGAAGGATTCCCTTTTTTGAATAGTGATTGGTCTTTTCTACATCTCCGCGCCCGCAGTAAAACTGGGCCGCCCGTTCTATAATCTTAAGCGATATATTTTCGTCGTAATCAATTAGCTGATCATAGAAACACTTTGCGTCGCTGATTTGATTACGATTCTCGTAAAATACTGCCCTTTCAAATATTTCCTCAACTGTGAACACTTAGGACACCCTTTCTTTTTTTCAAAGGCAACTAGTTTGGAACCCTAATATATTTATTTTAATACTTCCGAAGGAAGAAATATGTCGAAAATTGTAGGAAAATAGAACTTTCTTCCCTCTAATTTAGTTATTTTTTACTAAAAAGAGGTCTACCTTTGCTGTTTTTCTAATGAAGGCAGACCTTTAATATGATTATTCTCCTATGAACATTTGGGAAAGCTTAATTAATTAAATACTTTTCAAGTATAAATAGAAAAGAGACAATCCTAAACTCTAGGATTGTCTCTTGGATTGTCTCTTTATTTTACTTATCAATATCAATGCCAAAGAACTCAGATACTTTATCAATGGTGTATTGGCTCCTCAATTTGTAAGCACTATTCTGGTTAGCCTTCAAGCCCTTTATCCAATAAGCATCTTCCTTTGGGACAGTCTTACCCCATTCTACTTTAACAATATATTCACATTTTTCAGGGTCATCTGCATCATGAAGCATATTAGTAACTTTTAAACTCAAATCATCAATTGTCTCTCCACGCTATTTAACTTTTAAGGAGAGCACGGAAATCAATATATAAATTAAACATAACGCCTCACTACTTGTTTTTATGAAAGCGGTGAGGCGAGTTATTTTATCAAAATTCACTCAGAATAGGAAATAATATGGTTATAGATTATACTTCTACCTCTTCAACAACAAAATCGATATCATCTGGACTATCGAATGATCTCCCAGCAAGCTCCAATACTTCTGCACCAGTAGCGTAATTTAAACTCCATTCGAGGCTAAAGTCTTCAGCATCTTCATAGGTGTCAAACTTTTCATCATCGGTATCCAATACTTCACCCGAATATTTGTCAATCATTTTTACAATGTACTTTACCATATCTTTTCAACCTCCAAAAATATTCATGCGCATAACTTGGAATAATCATCGACCCATGTCTGATGAGCTCCAAGTATAATTCCAGCGTTTATTGCTGAATCTAACTTTTCAGAAGATACTTTCCAACCTTTTGGGAGATTTCGAATATGCTTTTTAACATCAATGAATCTTCCATTGGACGGAATGCTACTAACAGCATTTTCAATGGCTTCGCTAACATGAGGAATGCTATCATTATTTAATTTCCCGCCTTCCTTTAAAAGGTTAGTTACATTATGTCCCCTAAATGAATTCCGATTTTTTGCAGTCAAAACAGCTCCGGCTATTGAAATAATAGTAACACCAGCGATGATAATTTCAGTCTTGTACTCCTTGACCTTTTCAAAGAAACTTTTTTTCTTTTGAATTGTTGACCTATTCTCAGCATAAATCGTTTTATCTTTCATATATATCCTCCCGTTTTCTTAAACTGCTCCTTGGTTGTTTCGTTTTTCTATCTTACTGTAATGTAGATCTTCTAGGCACATCATCATTAAACACCATAACATTTGTTACTTCAAGGGATAAAAATGGGTTATAATACGCAATATAAGGAGTGATATTATCCCATGAACGACATAATTAATAGAAAGCAGCTTTGCTGGAATGAGAGGCTAAAAAAATGTATTCAAGACAACGGATACACACAAGAGTCATTTGCATGTGGTTTAAATAAGATGTACAATACTCAGTTCACTCAAAAAACCATTAGTAGATGGGTGAATTTGGGGGATGCCAAAAATGGAATAAAATATTTTCCAGATTTTGAAAATATGATTTTAGTTGCAGATTTTTTAGGTGTAGATGTTGGCTATCTCACTGGTGAAACTGATGAAGATTCGTTTTCATTAGAGAAAACCTGTTCTTATATAGGCTTGAATGGCGAATCTATAAAAGCCCTAAGAGGAATTACATATCCTGAAAATGAAGCCAGCTACATGAGGAAAGATATGCGAGAATCTTTTAACAAGTTTCTTTCGGCAGAGGGATTCCCTAATTTTTTTCATTGTCTATTCGACCTTTACCTTATATCTGTATCACCACAACGAACAGAGAAACGCGAATTTGAAAACAAAGATAGTGCAATTGACTACATGCGTAAGTCAGAGTACGCCGGAAAAATTGCACGGTATGAATTGAATGAGGCTCTGATACTGCTAATTAATGAAATATATCCCAAGCCATCTTTATTAGATCTGTCTATTAAAGAATAAATAAAAATGATACTCGGTACACACCTAAGGACGGCACGGAAATAAAAGCATAGAGTAAGCACGAAGAAAAACCCTACCATTCTTTTTTTACACTAGAGTTTTTTTAACTTTTGACTGTATAAAATCACACCGCTCTAACGCTGATTCTTACGTTAATTCATGAAACACCATCAAGTGATCTGAATACTCAACAGTTTTGAACATATTCTTTTTCAAATATCCTGACTCGTTTGTTCAATAAGAAAGGCGATTCTCCGTTTTTGAAGAATCGCCCCCCTAAGGTGAGAGTGTGTAATATCTTACACGCTGTGTGATAAAAGTGCGGTAAATCAAGGTTTTGTTAATTTCTGACTGTAACATTTTTAACGGGAATTAATCGTTTTTCACTGGATTGCGTTAGCAAAATGTTAGCAATTTAATTTATGTACACAAACATTATCCAGCGGAATAATACAAAATTTAGCTTTGGTATTATTCCGGATTTGTCGGTTTAAGTTATTAACCAAATATTCTTCGGAAACAAGAGTTACAGTTTAATTATTGCTCATCAACCAGATTTAATTGTGCAGTTTGTTCAACATTCCAATTAAGATAATAAGAAGTTTCAGGATGAAGTATTGTTGCATTTTGCACACCAATAAATAGATGGTGGGCAAATTGCTTAAAATGGTACTCTTTATCCTTATCTTGAACAGGAATAAACCGTTGTTTAATTTCTCTTCTTGGCATTAGAGGATAAGCAATGTGCTCATGCTTCCTTTCGTTATCAAAATATAGGAATACACCATCATCAATACTTAGAATTAAATTGTGTCTGTTAAATGGTAAAGTACCCTTCTCTTCGTATGCTTTATTTATATCAATTAAAAGATTCGAAAAATTGTAACCTTCATCCTTTTTGGACATATCGATATTCTTACATACTAGAAAAGACATGACATGATCAAAGTGATGTTTTTCTGGATTATAATAAGTATCTCGCATTAAGCTTATATTATTTAATACTGAATCGAATGCTTCATTTAATTCAGCCTCGCTTTCAAAACCATATTCTATTAGCTTACGTAAATATTCTTCTTCACTTTCTGATAATTTCGTTAACCCTTGCGCTTCCAAAATCTTGTTTGCAGTAGCAATTTCTTGAAGAATTCCCTCTTCTTCTAACCCATACTTACGGTCAACTTTCCTGTATATCGTCTCTTGTATCTTTTTAATGAAATAACTCTGATTTTCTATAAGGTGCTTGTCCCTATATATAGGTAACGAATCACCTGGAGTATAACCTAACGTCCTAATTGCTTTCTGATCTGCAAGTTTACATAAAGCTTCTGTTAACTCTTCTGGTTTTAATGTTGATTTCACTTCCCCAATTGCAGCAATAGATTCTACTGGGTAGAACCGAATATGAGAATTCGTGAATGGCGATGTGGATTTATCATACACTACAATGTCTGTCTGAGTGCTGATACTTCTATCACCTTCTGTAGCATTTACAATAAACCCTTCACCTATAGCAAACCTCCCAGGAACAAGCATCGCAATGAACTCTCTACACGCTTCCTCACGATATCGGCCGTATTCATCTATAGAAATAAGTTTCCTATTTTCCATTTTTTCATATAAGTCTCTGGATTTTTCATAATGAGTCTTTAAAAGATCTATATTCCAACTCAAAATTTTTTCAATATATGGGATAGAACTCATTTATTAATGCTCCTCTCATTTACCAATAAATAGAGCCAGCTGCTGCTATTAACACCGTATTAATTGATTGCTTCATTGATATACTCCGGTATAATAATTTCTACTTGGGTATCAAAAATTCTCATAGCACAGTCATTTTTATTGCTAGAGGTTGTCAGAATGAATATAGATGATACTCGGTTCACAGCTAAGGAACGGAAATTTAAAGCATCTCGCAGGCAGGAAGAAACCCTACCATTCCTTTTTTTAACTTTTGACTGGATAAAATGACACCGCTCTAACGCTGATTCTTACGTTAATTCGTGAACCAACATCAAGTAATTTGAATACTCAACAGTTTTTAACCCATTCTTTCAACTATCCCGTTCGAATAATACGGTTAGTTTATGTAGAAATTTCACAATCTCTTCATTCCATAAAAATTTTTAAATTCACGTTATTCAACAACCTGGCCCAAACATGAAATGAGCTCAATCATCTCTCGATAATTGCGCCCGATTGTTGAGTGTCATTGTCGCATCTGTTTTATTTCAAGGTAGTAAGGACATTTGTGTTTTTTTACAAAGAATTAAGGACTGTTGCATCCAAAATAATGACACAAAAGTCCTTAGCTTCTATCTTATATATTATAAAATAGGCATTACATAGTCAGTAGTTTTGTGTCACTCGTCATTTGTGGCACTGGCGTTCCCTTTTACTATTCGTTAATGTGTTCAAATGTATTCATTTTATAATTTCACCATTTTCATTTATTTCATAACTTCCTGTTTTATAACCATCTTGGTAGAAAGAGCATATAGAAAATGTATCCTTTGAAACATCAACAGAATCAACTTTTCTAATTGCAGCTGAGAAGGTTTTTATAATATCTTCATAATCTTTGCAGAACGGTATTTTTTCTTTAACTTCTTTATCTATAATCTCTTTTCCAGGTCCAATAGAAAGATAATTTCCTTCTTGTTTTGTTAATGTAAAACCGTCATCAGAACTTAAAGTATATAAGTAGGATTCATTCTGGTCTATGTCATATCCACCAATAATAGCAACTAAGTTTAGGTATGGTACTGTAGGATTTGCTTTTTTAAACATATTATGATTAAAATGAAAGGCATCTTTTACTACTTGTAAAGCTTCAGGAACAGTTATTGATTCGTTAATGCCAATTATACTTGTCAATAAGTCTACAGTAGCTTGTCCCAAACTTCCAAGACCAGCTGTTGCGATGACCATATGAGGGTGTACATGATGGACTTTTTTCGTAGAAATAAAAGTACCTTTATTTTCTCCGCTTGGAGTAATGTCACTTCTTTTTCTGTCCGCGGTAAAAACTACTCCATCATTAAGTTTAAAAGCCATGAGTATCGTCATATTACCACTCTCTTTCTATATATGTAAATTATACCGAATATTTTCCCCTAATAACTAAATAAAACCACTAAGTTAATGTTATATGAGGTTATTTGTGGAGGATTAGGGGAGCTTTTTTCTCCCCTTATTTAAGGATAATTGATTAATTAAATAGTTCTTTTACCTTTTTCTCATTAAGCATGTTTTGAACTTCTTGAAGAGAATAAGTATTACCATTTAATATATTGCAACATTGATTATCTCTTTTATCGAAAATATAGTGATGTTTTGTATTTGGTATTTTTCCGATTGTATAAAATTTTGAACAAAATTGTTCTTTTTCATAGTCTGTAGGAATGGGTGGTACACTGAATAGAAAATTATAGTTAAGAGTGATACCCGCTTCCTTTTTGGCTTTATTTTGAACTTCCTTTATAACGCTTAGAATTGCTCTTCTCATATTACTCGGATTATTGGATATAGAGTACAGACGCTTAAATCTTCTATACAACGAGTAAACTTGCGGATTCTTTTTTTCAAAAGAAGGGTCTAAAACCTTAAATTTCTCGTAATCTCGATAATCTGCTTCAAGTACATTAAATGCAGCCTCTATCGCAGCTGGTCCCTTATTAACTATATCTATTTCTTTTTTTACTTTTTCCAAGAATTTATCGTTTTCCTTTGAATGCATGTACCCTAATTCTCTCATTCGGGGATACAGTAAAAAATGATGCGCCATATTTTCTATTTCGTCGGCTAGCATATTGTCTTGTTCGGAATATTTAAATTCCGGACTTCTAAGTATTCTTGGATACCCATTTAAAAAAAGTTCCGCATGAATCAGTTCATGTACAAATAATGCCTCTTTTTCACTATGATCCTGAGGAATGCTTATTATTATTTTTCTTTGTTGATAATCTACATAGTGTGATGCAAGCCCCCTCTCATTTTCGCCACTTGAGATGAAGTCCGTTATTGTAATTGAATATCCTTTGATATTAGCCAGCTCTTGTATTTTTAAATAAAATTCGTTGTTTGCTAAATTCATTTTTCTCCCTCCTATCTACAAATAACCATATTATTTATGAGTATTGGGTTGCAAGTTTTAATATACAAAGCCAATTTCCTTTTTGAGATTCAATTAAAACATCTACATCGCTTGTAGCTTTTTGTTCATTACGAGCATATGAGCCAAATATACCAAGTTTAATAATTCCGTATTTCACTTGTAAAAAATTTTTGATGCCATTATTTGTTTTTCTAATGCTTGTTTTGATATACCTCCCACAAACAAATTCACTCCTCTTCTACTCATTTTTTCAATTCCGGATCTCCTTTTACGATTTGTTCAATTAAATTATATAGCTCCTTGTCTTTTATGTTCGCTTTTAACTGTTCTTGTATCACTTTTACTTCTTTTTTGAACTCTTTACTATACACTTTCAGCGCTCCTCTATAATTAAGTTAATTTACATACATAATTGAATTCACAACTGATTGTTTTTCTTTTTGGAATTTTTTCTAAAAAGACCCCTGCTCACCATCTACAAGGTTTAATAAATCCAACTATTATCATAATTTAAAATTTTGAAATTGTCTTAAAAAGAATTTTTGACATTCCCTTTGGAAATAATGTTCTTTCAGTAACAAAAATATACATTTGAAAGTGAGGCTGTTAAATGAAAGGACATTTTTACAGAAGAGGCTGTACGTGCAAAAGGAAAAAATGCACTTGTGGTTCAAAATGAGCTTTCACCGTTGATATTGGATTAGATCCAGTTACCGGCAAAAGGAAGCAAAAGGTAAAAAGCGGCTTTAATACTAAGCAGGAAGCTGAAGAAGCTGCTGCCGCTCTAATCCACGAATTAAACCAAGGAACCTATTTAGAGGAAACAGAAAAAACGTTTAGTGACTTTTCAATTGAATGGCTTCCTATTTACAGTGATTCAAAAGATGTAAAGCCTGGAACGATTCGAGTACGCCTTCATGAAATCGGGAAGTTATTGCCCTACTTTTCCAAACTAAAGTTAAAAGACATTACAAGAAAGATGTATCAAGATGCTTTAAATGATCTAAAGGACCAAGGTTACTCTGATAGTACTAGAGATGGAATTAACCGTACAGGAAGAATGATTTTCCGAAAGGCACTAGAACTGGAGTTAATAAAAAGGACCCGACTGAATTCGCTTATGTGAAAAAGGATAAGAAAACAATTGAACAGTTGGAAGAGGAAGAAATTCCTAAGTATCTTGAAAAAGAAGAGCTTGCCTTACTTTTAGAAACAGCCAAAGCCCATGGCCTAGAACATGATTACTTAGTTTTTTTGATATTAGCCTATACGGGAATTAGGGTTGGCGAATTAGTTGCTCTTAAGTGGAAGGATGTAGACTTTAACAACCACACAATCAGCATTACCCCAACGTATTACAATCCAAATAATAATGCCTTGGAATATCAGCTAGTCACACCGAAGACGAGAAAATCACGACGAAAAATTATTGTGGATGAAGAGGTGATTAACGCTTTAAAGGAACATAAAAAGTTTCAAGATGCAGTTATCAAGCGGTTAGGTGACGCTTACCATAACAAAGACTTTATCTTTGCCAAAATGGAACGGCAATATGGTTATCCCATTGTGATTAAAAACGTACGAGATCGAATGAAACGGCTGCTTGCAATCGCTGGTCTTAACGAAGATTTAACACCGCATAGTTTAAGACACACTCATACGTCACTTCTTGCTGAGGCTGGTGTCTCACTTGAACAAATTATGGACCGTATTGGCCATTCCGATGATCAAATCACGAAAAATGTGTATCTCCACGTAACGCAAGAAATGAAAAAAGAAGCCTCTCAAAAGTTCGGTGAACTCATGAGAAGCCTCCGTTAAAATCCTCAATGTTAGCAAAATGTTAGCAAACCACTCTCATCTTACTCACAAACCTACTCATATCAAGGGTTTGAGGGCATTATTACATCATGCCGCCCATTCCACCCATACCGCCCATGTCAGGCATACCCATGCCTTGACCAGCTGGTTCTGGCTTGTCAGCAACAACTGCTTCAGTTGTTAAGAACATTGCTGCAACAGATGCTGCGTTTTGAAGTGCGGAACGTGTAACCTTAGTTGGGTCAACGATACCAGCATCGATCATGTTTACCCATTCGCCAGTAGCTGCGTTGAAGCCTGTGCCTACTGCTTCGCGCTTTAAGCGGTCAACGATGACAGATCCTTCAAGGCCAGCGTTTTGAGCGATAGTGCGAACTGGCTCTTCCATCGCACGTAATACGATGTTGATACCTGTTGCTACGTCGCCTTCAGCTTGAACTTCAGCTACTTTGCTGTATACGTTAAGAAGGGCAACACCACCACCGGATACGATACCTTCTTCAACTGCCGCACGAGTTGCGTTTAATGCGTCTTCGATGCGAAGTTTGCGCTCTTTTAATTCAGTTTCAGTTGCAGCACCAACTTTGATAACTGCTACACCGCCAGCTAATTTCGCTAAGCGCTCTTGTAATTTTTCACGGTCGAATTCAGAAGTAGTTTCTTCTAATTGAACACGGATTTGGTTAACACGAGCTTGAATTTCTGAAGTCTCGCCTGCACCTTCTACGATTGTTGTGTTTTCTTTCGTCACAACAACTTTAGTAGCGCGTCCTAAAGAATCGATTGTAGTAGTTTTAAGTTCACGGCCTAGTTCTTCCGTGATGACTTCGCCGCCAGTTAGAGCAGCAATATCTTCAAGCATTGCTTTACGGCGGTCACCGAAGCCTGGTGCTTTAACAGCTACAGCATTGAAAGTTCCGCGAAGTTTGTTCACTACTAATGTAGAAAGTGCTTCACCTTCAACATCTTCAGCAATCAACAATAATGGCTTGCTTTGTTGGACGACTTGCTCAAGAACTGGAAGGATTTCTTGAATGCTAGAAATCTTCTTGTCTGTGATTAAGATATATGGATTTTCTAATACAGCTTCCATTTTGTCTGTGTTTGTTACCATGTAAGCAGAAGTGTAGCCACGGTCGAACTGCATACCTTCTACAACATCCAATTCAGTTGTGAAGCCTTTAGATTCTTCGATTGTGATAACGCCGTCGTTGCCAACGCGCTCCATTGCTTCAGCGATTAATTGGCCAACTTCTTGATCGTCAGAAGAAATAGCAGCAACCTGTGCAATTGACTCTTTTCCTTCAATTTGTTTTGAAATTGTTTTTAATTCTTCAACAGCAGCTGCAACTGCTTTTTCAATCCCTTTACGGATACCCATTGGGTTAGCTCCAGCTGTAACGTTCTTTAAGCCTTCGCGAATCATCGCTTGTGCAAGAACCGTTGCAGTTGTTGTACCATCACCGGCAACATCGTTTGTTTTGCTTGCTACTTCAGCCACAAGCTTGGCACCCATGTTTTCGAATGCATCTTCTAATTCGATTTCTTTTGCGATTGTTACACCGTCATTTGTAATAAGCGGTGAACCAAATTTTTTCTCAAGAACCACGTTGCGTCCTTTAGGTCCAAGAGTAACTTTAACTGTATCTGCTAGGGTATCAACACCACGTAACATTGCGCGGCGTGCATCTTCACTAAACTTAATTTCTTTAGCCATCGTTCAAAAAACCTCCTCATATTTTTTAATCGTTTATTTTTAAAAAAATCGCTTACTCACCGATAACAGCAAGAATATCGTTTTCACGTAGTAGTAAATATTCTGTACCCTGGTACTTCACTTCAGTTCCAGCGTATTTTGAGAAGATAATGCGGTCGCCTACAGCCACTTCAAGGGCTACGCGTTCTCCGTTTTCAAGGACGCGGCCAGTACCAACGGCAACTACTTTTCCTTCCTGAGGCTTTTCCTTCGCTGAATCCGGTAATACGATACCGCTTGCAGTTTTTTCTTCTGATTCAACAAGCTCAATGACAATGCGATCACCTAATGGTCTTAACAAATCAAACAACCTCCTCAAAAATATATGTAATTTTGACTTATTAGCACTCTCCACTAATGAGTGCTAACACAATTATTATAATAATAAATCTGAAAATCTTTTGCAAGTCTGAAGCGTAATTTTTTTCGTTTTTTTGCAACCTTACAAGTATGCGAAAATCGAAAGTTTCTATACCCATTAACCTAATAATGTTCTTGAACCTCCCACGACTGAAGTAAGGAGTGTGCGAGCACTAATCTTCAAAATTGAAACTTTCCTGTATTTAAGAGTACAATAAAAAGATACTAAGGAAATAACGGATGGAATTAAAGGAGATACATAATTTGAAGAGGGAATATTGGATTATCATTATTGTTTACATTGGTATGCAGTTTTCCAGCTTAATCGGACTACCTGCATTGATGCTTGGTTTTAACTTTTTAGGTATCAGCCAAAATCTAGCTGTTCCTATTTGGCTCATCGCCAGTTTTTCAATTGCCCTGTTAATCATCCTTTTTATATTACGGAAGGAAATGAATACTCGAAGTTTCGGTGAAAAGGGCAGTTCTTTTGGCCAATCGGTGATGTGGGCTATCTTAGGAGTATTCTTGGCGTTATTTGCTCAGTACGCAGCAGCCATCATTGAGACCCTATTAGGCATTAAAATGGGGTCAGAAAATACACAAGATATTCTTAACATTATTAATACCTTTCCTTTGGCGATTATTGTGACAAGCATCATTGGTCCGATTTTAGAGGAAATCGTGTTTCGAAAAATTATTTTTGGCGCCCTTCATAAACGCTTTAATTTCTTTATCTCAGCGCTAGTCAGCTCAGTCGTATTTGCACTGGCCCATATGGAGCCTGTACATATACTACTTTATTCGGCCATGGGCTTTTCGTTTGCCTTCCTTTATGTCAAAACAAAGCGGATTTGGGTACCGATTTTTGCCCATGTCACGATGAATACCATGGTTGTCTTGGTCCAGTCTATTTACAAAGATGATATTGAGCGATTAAGGCGAGAGGCTGAGGCCGTTCAAAACTTTATCGGAGGCTTCCTATGAGACGTTCACCCTTGTTTTCCGGTTTGATTTACTTCCTGCTTGGCGGATTATTTACTTACTTTGCTATCGATGATGTGCAAAAAAACGGCTGGGGCTTCTTTAGCTACCTGCTAATTTTATTAGCGACATTTGATTTTGGCTCTGGTTTAAAAATGATACTCTTTCATTTTAAACATAAGAACCAGATAAAAAAATAAAGAAAGGGATCCCTAATTTCAGGGGTCCCCTTATTTCTATTTATCTCCTTTTGGGCAATGAGTGGTTTATGGGACAAATACGCCAAGGAAATCAGCGGAAATGTCCCATAGAAGCGGTCTATGGGACATTTCACCAAAGAAATCAGCGGAATTGTCCAATAGAAGCGGTCTATGGGACAATACGCCAAAGGAATCAGCGAAACTGTCCATTAGTAGCAGGCTATGGGACAATTCACCAAAGAAATCAGCGAAACTGTCCTATAGAGGCGGCCTATGGGACAATACACCAAAGAAATCAGCGAAACTGTCCATTAGAGGCAGTCTATGGGACAATACACCAAAGAAATCAGCGAAACTGTCCTATAGAAGCGGCCTATGGGACAAATTCACCAAAGAAATCAGCGAAACTGTCCTATAGGAGCGGCCTATGGGACAAATTCACCAAAGAAATCAGCGAAACTGTCCTATAGGAGCGGCCTATGGGACAATAACGACGAAGATACACCCCACAATAAAAAGCTCGTTCCTATACCACCAGGGCCCCTTTTTCCATTATTTCAAAGCATCCCCCCGATGGATCACCATTCGTTCTTTCCCCAGGATAAAGATAAACAGAAATGCCAATACTGCGGGGACGAGGGCCCAGGTAAAGGTGTGGACGATTGAACTTGATAAGGCGTCCGTTATTTTCGTTAAGATTTGCGGCGGGATATGGCTTCTTGCTTCTTCCGACAATAAAGCACGCGAATCCCCAAAAGATTGCCCCTTCGGCATTGGCCCCATCCCAGAGAATAATTCTTCTAGTTTCCCGGTAAACTTACTTCTCTGAATCGTACCAAAGATTGTAATCCCCACGGTCATTCCCAGCGAACGAATAAAATTACTCGTGGAAGTCGCCGAACCCCTTTGCTCCATGCCAAATGGATGAATGGCGGCCATACTTAAGACTGAAAAAGAAAATCCTACTCCAAGACCAATAACAATCATGTAAAGCGTTAAGAACAGCCTGCTTGTATCCGGTGTGATGGTGCTTAATAACAAGAATCCAATAATCAAAATCACACCAGATAAAAACATAATGTTCCGGTAGCTCATTTTTGTCGTCAAAAACCCGCCGACCTGTGCCGTAACAACGGAGCCGAGCATCATCGGCAATAAAATCAGCCCCGAATTGGTGGCACTGCCGCCATATACCCCTTGAACAAAAATCGGAATATAAACCGCTGCGGCCATAAATGCTGCCCCGTAAAACAAACCAACAATCGTACTACCGGCAAAAAGCTGATTCTTAAACATCGAAAACGAAATAATCGGGTCCTTTACTTTCGTCTCAACCAATAAGAAGATGAGAAAAAGAACCGCAAATCCCGCGAATAGGCTTAAAATGACCGTAGAATCCGAGTCATATTTCTGTCCGCCAAGTTCTAGGGCAAACATTAAACATACAACGGCACCCACTAAGGTAACTGCCCCCCACCAATCAATTGCTTGCTTTTTGTGAATCGGTGATTCCTTGTAGGAGAAGACAATAAAAATCAGTGATAAAATCCCGAGCGGCAAATTAATATAGAAAATCCAATGCCAGCTGATATGGTCAGTAATAAACGCTCCGAGCAATGGACCAAATATACTCGACAGCCCAAACACAGCCCCGAATAAGCCGCCCATTTTTCCGCGTTTTTCCGGCGGAAAGAGATCAAACATAATCGTAAACGCGATTGGAACAAGCGCGCCGCCGCCGACTCCTTGTATCGCCCTGTAGATACTTAATTGCGTAATTGTTTCGGCTGTACCACACAATACGGAACCTGCCATAAACAAAATTAATCCAAAGATAAAGAACCGCTTCCGGCCGTACATATCCGATAGTTTTCCGAATATCGGCATTCCGGCCATTTCCGCCACCATATAGGCGGAAACCACCCAAACAAAACTCTCAAGCCCTCCGAGGTCACCGACAATCGTCCCCATCGCCGTAACGACTATCGTGTTATCCATTGAAGCCATCAATATCCCCAGTAATAACCCAGCAACAACCAATCCTAACTTGCTTTCCTTCGTTACCATCCCATTCTCCTTTAAATTTGTGTCTTGGTTTTTATCGTTGCTGAAGGGTCTTGCGTTAACTCATTGGTATACTCAACCAACCCTATTTGGCAGCCAGGGCCAATTTTGACTATTTTGCCACGAACGATATCTGCCTTTGTATTTTCAAGGTAGATGTCGTCCCCTTCAATTACTTTGGCAGTAAGGAATCCTGCATCTTTTCCAAACGGAAGCAGCGAATTCTTCTTCCTTTTCACCGTGATTTTCCCGCCGCCAATTTCCTCAGCACAGCTCTCTCCAAATTTTAATGAAACTTTAATCGTTTCCGCCGTTAAAAGTCCTTTGATTTCAAACCCGCCGCTGGAATCGAACGTCTCATATTCCACATCGCCATTAACCGCGATACTCCCTTTAATGGTCGCTTCATCTCCACTAAGTCTTTCGCCGACTTCCAACATTCCGAGAATCTTTACTTTTTTCAATTGGGCACGGGTTCCAACCTTCATCGTCCCCATGACAAGCGCTTGGCCAGCCTCCACATTCCCTTTAAAATCTGCCTCCCCTATGATTTTCACGGAGTCAGCAGTAACATTTTCGACCGCTTCACTCGTTCCATAGACATGAAAGAAGGAACATTCAACATCATTCACAATTGTCCCCTCTCCTCTAATGCTGATTTTATCGTAATGGCCGCCTGGATAACTTCCTGAACCATTAATAATTAGATTTCCACTTTTCTCCATCAACTTCTCCCCCTATTAAGCCTTTTTTGACTCACCAACAACGGCATTTTTATCCTGCGAAAATTCTTCTGTGTATTCGACTACGCCAATGTGACAATTAGCCCCAATCTTGACCTGATTGCCTCGGACCACTTTTGCGATCGTATTTTCAAGTTCAATGATGTCCCCTTCAACTAAGTCCGTTTCCAGCTGCGTTTTAAGAAAAGGCTTGAATAACGTGCCGATGAACGACCCTTTTTGTTGTTTTACGGTGATTGACTGTCCGCCAATTTCTTTTGCCTTACATTCTCCGTATATCTCAATATCTACTTGATCGGCATTTAACAATCCGCCAATCGTAAAGCGACATTTTCCTGTAAAAATTTCAGCTTCACAATCTTCACCCACCGCTAAAATCCCATGAAGGTTTATTTCCTCACATTTCACTTTGCCGCCAACAGAGGCTTTACCTGAAACCTGTAAATGTTTTGAATATAGGTTTTTCTCAATTTTTGCTGTTCCTTCAACTGTAACCTGTTCGCTATCGATGGTTCCTTTAAAACTCGCATTCCCACTTACTTTCGCTGTATTTGCTAGCACATCGCCTTTAACCGTTCCTGAACCATTGCATTCAAAGTCACTGCACTCCAAATTGCTGTTAACCGTTCCACGTCCATTCAAGGTAACCAGCTGGAATTTTCCGCCATTAGATGCCCCAATCCCATTAATGATCAAATCTCCTCTATTTTTTAATTCCATTGCCATTCTCCTTTATAATAATTTCGACTTAATCTCTTCCATACATGTCATCAGTGACAGCAACACTACCATTTTGGTTCCCGGTTCTAAATAAACGGCTTCTGCATTTATTAATAATAGACACGAAGATACTCCAAGCTTTCGGGTAATCACCAATTCACAGCTTTTTTGCTTGATAAGCGGTGCATGATTCTTTAATACTTGTAAGACCATTTTCCCTTCATCCAAATTAATTTCACCTGACTGAAGCAGCTTTTCTAACACATAAACTTCAAGAATTCTTGGAAAGTTAAATGTAAAACCGCTCTGATCATTCTCTAGGTAAAAATTCATCACTGCAGCAGAAACAATGTTACGTTTGATTAATTCATCCTTTTCCAATTGCAAATCACTAATATTCGGAGAAAACATATCGGCCAGTGCATCTAACGAAAGATTTTCCTTCATTGTTTGGATTTTATCGATTCTTTCTAAAATTTTTTCTTTTGGAAAAAAGGTTTCCTGACCGGTAAACGTCGACTTTCGAATAAACCATTCTTCAGGAATCAAATCCTTTCGTTTCCATCTATATAGCTGCCCGTACGAAATCCCTGCAAGATCTAATAAGTCCTTCTTAGAAATTAACTCCTCGCTCATTTTTGAAAACCCCTTTCTGTTTTATAATGTAACATAACACTGTTACGCAAGTAAAGTAAAAAAATAAAAAAGGGCCATTCACGAGATGATGCTCGCAAAAAAGCCCTTTTACCATTATTCTTCTATCTCGACAGTTGGATAGTGCTTTAAAAAATATATCAGTGATTGCAGTTCTACTGCTAAATCGATATGATGGACCCGAATGGACGGAGGGACATTTAATCGTGCCGGTGTAAAATTTAATATCCCTCTCACATCAGCCTTCACAAGTCGATCGGTAATCTGCTGAGCGACCGGCGCAGGAACGGTAAGAATCGCTACCGATATATTTTCATTGGCAAGGACGGTCTCCAATTCATCGAGATGGTAGACCGGTACCTCACGAATCATCGTTCCCATTTTATTCGGATCGACATCAAAGGCAAATTCTATTTTTGTGTTATTGTTTTTTAAAAAATTATAGTTTAAAAAGGCGGTACCAAGATTACCGACCCCAATTAAGGCCACCTTTGTTAGTTCATCTTGATCTAAGGTTTTGCGGAAGAAGGTTAATAAGTAATTAACGTTATAGCCGTAGCCCTTTTTCCCCAAAGCCCCGAAATAGGAAAAATCCCTGCGAATGGTTGCCGAGTCCACTTTCACTGCTTCGCTCAGTTCTGCAGAAGAAACCCTTTGTTTACCGGAAGAATGAAGGTTTTTTAAAAATCGATAGTAGAGGGGCAGCCGTTTTGCTGTCGCCTGTGGTATTTTCATTGTTTCATTACCCATAATCTCCCACACCCCTTGGATGATTTAGTTAAATTTTATCGGTTCGTTTATAATCCCCGTTTTTACCGCCCGTTTTTTCGACTAAATACGTCGGTCCGATTACCATGCCCTTGTCCACTGCTTTACACATATCATAAACGGTTAAGGCACAAGCTGAAGCTGCTGTTAACGCTTCCATTTCCACACCCGTGTTCCCTTTTGTTTTTACCGCTGCCGCAATATGTAGGTGATAGTTGTCTAGGTGGTCCGCTTCCCATGAGAAAGAAATATTCACACCTGTAAGCGGAATCGGATGACACATCGGAATCAAATCCCATGTTTTTTTCGCCGCCATTACCGCAGCAACCTGGGCAACAGCTAACACATCGCCCTTTTTCATTTCATTATTGGTTATCTTTTCATAAATCTCTTTACTTACAGTTATGCTGGAATGGGCAAGAGCGGTCCGTGCTGTTTCTGGTTTATCGCTGACATCGACCATTTTCGCCCTGCCTTCTTCATTAAAATGTGTAAAATCTGCCATATAAATAATCCTCCTCTCAAATCATACACTATTTTTCCGGTAATGTGTGTGAAACTTTGAACTAGTTGAGACATTTTTTTTCGTTGAAAGATACCCGCTCTTCAAGCCCTTTATTGCCGACACTCTAGTAATACGGTACACTATTTGTATGGAAAAGGGGCGGAGCGCCGCAAAAATTTATCAGATTATCAGATTTAGGTGAAAAAAAATTTTTTGTTACTTTGAATAGATGAAGCTTAGCTTTGCTCACACCGCCTTTATTGGCAGGAATGATTCTCTGAATAAGTTTCCATAGTAAATGATGGTGTGGAACGCCATATTGGTTTTGTATAAGAGGTGAATGAAAATGATTTTACTGCAGGTCAATCAACTACAAAAATATTATGGTGCTGACCTTATTTTATCGAATATTAAGCTGGAATTACAAACGCGAGACCGCGTGGCACTTGTTGGCCGCAATGGTGCAGGCAAATCGACGCTATTAAAGATCATTGCCGGTCACTTGTCACATGATGGCGGGGATATTATTAAGCCAAAAGAAGTGACTATCGGTTATTTAGCGCAAAATACCGGATTAGAATCGAATTTGTCCATTTGGGAAGAAATGTTGACCGTCTTCGAACCGCTTCAAATGATGGAAAAATCGCTGCGCAGGCTTGAAGAACAGATGGCGGACCCCAATGTGTTTGAATACAATGAAAGATATGAACGAGTTCTTAAAGAATATGACCAGCTTCAGGTGAAATTTAAGGAGACTGGCGGGTATCAATACGAAGCAGATATTCGCTCCGTGCTCCATGGGTTAAATTTCCACGAAAGCGCGCTTGCGATTTCAAGTTTAAGCGGCGGACAGAAAACCCGTCTTGCTTTAGGAAAATTACTATTAACTAAACCTGATATCTTAATTTTGGACGAGCCTACCAATCATCTCGACATCGAAACTCTTTCCTGGCTTGAGCAATACTTACAGAGTTATGATGGCGCCATTTTGATTGTCTCTCATGACCGTTATTTTTTAGATAAAGTAGTCACTCAAGTTTACGAAGTATCGCGCAAACAAATCGCGCGGTTTACGGGCAACTATAGTTCTTACCTTGACCAAAAAGCGGCCAATTATGAGCGTGAAATGAAGCTTTATGAAAAACAGCAGCAGGAGGTTGCGGATCTCCAGGACTTTATCCAGAAGAACTTAGCACGGGCCTCGACGACTAAACGAGCGCAAAGCCGCCGGAAAAAACTTGAGAAAATGGAGATAATCGACCGACCATTAGGCGGTGAAAAGTCCGCTTCGTTCTCATTTGAAATCGAGAGACAAAGCGGAAATGATGTTTTGGCTGTGGATTCGCTTGCCGTTGGTTACGGCAATGAAAAGATTTCTGAGGACATCAGCTTTCGTGCCTATAAAGGCGAAAGTATTGCCCTTGTCGGACCAAATGGAATCGGCAAATCTACGCTGCTAAAAACAATTATTAAAAGACTGCCTGCGCTTGCCGGAACGATTCAATATGGAACAAACCTTACGATTGGGTATTACGACCAGGAACAAGCCGAGTTAACCTCCAATAAACGAGTGTTGAATGAACTCTGGGATGATTACCCGTTAAAAAATGAAAAGGAAATCCGGACGGTCCTCGGGAATTTCCTATTTTCCGGCGATGATGTGCTGAAAATAGTCTCAACCTTAAGCGGCGGTGAAAAGGCCCGGCTTGCACTTGCTAAACTGATGCTTGAGAAAGCAAATGTGTTAATTCTAGACGAACCTACTAACCATTTAGACCTTGATAGCAAAGAGGTACTGGAGAATGCCTTAATCGATTATCCAGGCACCATTTTGTTTGTCTCACATGATCGCTATTTCATTAACCGGATTGCGACAAAGGTACTGGAACTGAGCGTGAATGGAAGCAGCGAATATCTTGGGGATTATGATTATTATTTAGAAAAAAAACTGGAGCAAAAAGAACTTGAAGCACTGGCGCTGGAAGCTCTAGCTACAAAGGCAGCCGATTCCGCAACCTACGATAAAAATAGTTATCAACAGGATAAGGAAAGTAAAAAGCTTGAACGGCAGCGTAAAAGAAAATTGGATGAAATTGAGCAGCAAATCGAAGTGCTTGAAGAACAAATTAGCGATTACGAGCAGCAATTATGCGCACCAGAGATCTTTCAAGACCACGAGAAAGTGTTGGAAATCAATCTAAAAAGCGAAAAGGCGAAGACCGAGCTCGAGCAATTAATGGAGGAATGGGCGGAGTTAGCGGAATAATGGTTGAAACCGGGCTGGATGCCCGGTTTTTTGCTGTTGTAAAAATTTTATTAACAAATTTTAATGAGATATTAACAAATTTTTAAGAAACCCTTCGCTTTTCCACAACTTTATTCACACTTTAAACAGAATAATTTCGGGAGGTTTTTATACTTTTCCACATTATCCACAATAAGCAACGTTTTTATCCACATTACCCACATAATCCACAGGCTTATCCACATTTATTACTTTTCCTATCTTTTTTATAAAATCTTATCCACAAAGGAAGTAAATGGTGTTACTGATTGTGTCCGCACGCCCTTTTCCATAAAAAAAACTCTTCTTATTCAGAAGAGTTGGCTAATCATTATAGATTTCAATATCCAGTCCGGGATTCGCATTTAGGGAAAGCCCTGCCCTGATCCCTTTTTCAAACATCACACTTCCGGCAGCGGCAATCATCGCAGCATTATCGGTACACAAGGATAATGGCGGAATCACCAATTCTACCTTGTCATGATCAGCGAACGCCTTTTCTAATGCCGCCCTGAGGCCTTTATTGGCAGCCACACCACCAGCGACTAATACTTGGTTCACACCATACTCAGCTACCGCTCTTTCGGTCTTCTTAACTAATACCTCAATCACACTTGCTTGAAAGCTGGCGGCAAGGTCCTCAGGTGCTATCGATTCGCCGCGCTGCTCGGCATTGTGAACGGTATTAATGACAGCTGACTTTAAACCGCTAAAACTAAAATCATAAGAGCCTTCCTCTAACCATGCTCGAGGTAAATCAATCGTCGGGCTTCCCTCCTGTGCCAAACGATCAATATGCGGGCCGCCTGGATATGGCATATTCAAGGTCCTTGCCACCTTGTCATAGGCCTCTCCTGCTGCATCATCCCTCGTTTCACCGATCACTTCGAAATGGCCGTGCTCTTTCATATAAACAAGCTCGGTATGCCCCCCTGAGACAACTAGTGCTATCAGCGGAAACTTCAACTCCGTTATCAGCCTGTTCGCGTAAATATGCCCGGCAATATGATGAACCGGAACTAGTGGTTTGTTATGAGCAAAGGCTAACGCTTTGGCAGCATTTACTCCTATTAAAAGGGCACCAACCAATCCCGGTCCTTCAGTAACAGCTATAGCATCAAGCTCAGCAAAGGTTAGCTTCGCTTGATTTAATGCTTCTTCAATGACAATTGTTATTTGTTCTACATGATGGCGTGAAGCAATTTCAGGCACTACCCCGCCAAAACGTTTATGGCTCTCAATTTGTGATGCCACTACATTAGCCGCAATTTCACGGCCATTTTTAATAATTGCGACTGCTGTTTCATCGCAACTTGTTTCAATTCCTAATATCCACTGGTCTCTATTCATAAATTCACCCACATGACTAACCCATCTTCCTGGTTATCCGCATAATAATTTTTCCTAATCCCGCCATTTTGGAAGCCTAGTTTACGATAAAGGGATTGCGCTCTATGATTGGTTACCCTTACTTCAAGGGTCATGGTTCTTGCCCCCTTCGCTTTGGCAACGGTCATAAGTTTTACCATTAAGGCTTCCCCAAGCCTTCTTCCTCTATATTCCGGCAAAATGGCCACATTCGTTACGTGAGCCTCATCAATGACAAGCCACGTTCCACAATAACCGATGATTTTGTTATCTTCCTCCAAAACGATATAGACAGCAAACTTGTTATTGTACAATTCATTATAAAATGCCTCTCGGCTCCAAGGCGTAGTAAATGAGGCATGCTCCACTTCTACTATCTGATCTATATCCTCTTCCCTCATATAACGAAACACGTAAGAATCTACCATTTCTCTCTTATCCTATCCATTTGAAATTTTCCCTTTTGCCTCTAACCACTTTGCTTCCGCTTCAGCTAAACGAATATAATTCGGAACAAAGGAATGTATATCTTCCCCTTGTTTATCACTGCCTAACAATGCAAGTTCCGCCGGACGAGGGTTATGTTCCGTGATACCAGCAAAAGTTGCTTTCGACCCGAGCAGCTCTTCAATTTTTGCCCGGTGGATTTGCAAGTCATTCCCGACAAATAAAATGGGCTTAGTCGCTTCAGCTAATTTTGCTGCCCAGTCGACTAAAAGTATCAACTGATCCGGCTCTTCATTTACAAGCTTTCCATTTGCAAATTGATAAAGGCCAGTATAAACTTGCCCCCTTCTTGCATCAAATAAAGGAGATATATAGCCATCAAAGTATCTTCCCGTTCCAGCTGCTAAAATTTCTAGACTCGAAATCCCAACAAGCGGAATTTGTAATGTCCAAGCCAATGTTTTGGCAATCGTGACACCAATTCTAACTCCTGTATAGGAGCCTGGGCCTTTTGCCACGACAATCTTCGTTAAATCAGCCGGCACCCTTTCGCAATCCTTCATAAGGGTCTCGATAGCCGGCATAATTCGAACGGAGTGATTCTTTTTTAGATTCGTAATATACTCGCCAAGAACCTGATTATCTTCTAACAGCGCTACCCCTAAACAATAGTTAGAAGTATCAATCGCTAATATGGTCATCGAAAAATCTCCTTACATAGGTGCTCATATCTTTCGCCCTTTGGCGTTAACACCATTTTCCTTTTATCTCCTTCACTGCGGTACAAGAAAATAGTCAGCCTTTCAGATGGAAGCTGCTCTTCAATTAAATGGGCCCATTCCACTACTGTAACTCCATCACCTTCAAAGTATTCATCAAACCCAAGGTCTTCAAAAGCATCAGCTACGCGGTATACGTCCATATGATACAAGGGCAGCTTTCCTCTGTACTCTTTAATGATGGTAAATGTCGGGCTATTAACTGTTTTCTTAATTTCCAACCCTTTGGCCAACCCTTTAGTAAAGGTTGTTTTCCCTGCACCTAAGTCCCCCTCAAGCGCAATGACATCACCTGGTTTTAAAAATCCAGCTAATTTTGCTGCGAATTGCGAGGTTTCTTCTGAATTCGTTGTATCCAGTTCAAATTGATTCATCCAATCACCTTTACACTTTAACATATCTTCATTTTACCCTTAATTAACTGCAAAAAAAACCTTAGGATGTCTCCTAAGGATGCTTATTTCATATGTAGTTTATAAAAGACATAAAAAAAGACGAAATCTAGTTTCGTACAAATTTTAAATGGCGGTCCGGACGGGACTCGAACCCGCGACCTCCTGCGTGACAGGCAGGCATTCTAACCAACTGAACTACCGGACCATATTGCGGGGGCAGGATTTGAACCTACGACCTTCGGGTTATGAGCCCGACGAGCTACCAGACTGCTCCACCCCGCGACAATAAAAAATATTTATGTTGTTTTTATAAACAGCCTGGCGATGTCCTACTCTCACAGGGGCGCATGCCCCAACTACCATCGGCGCTGAGAAGCTTAACTTCCGTGTTCGGTATGGGAACGGGTGTGACCTTCTCGCCATAACCACCAGACTATTTATTAGACACTATTTTATTATAATGTCTTTTTGAATTTTTACAAGAGAAATTTTTCATTCCCTCAAAACTAGATAATGCAGAAGAAGTTTTGGTAAAAACGAGTTCGCTTTTAAAAAATGGTTAAGTCCTCGAACGATTAGTATCAGTCAGCTCCACACGTCGCCGCGCTTCCACCTCTGACCTATCAACCTGATCATCTTTCAGGGT
>NZ_JBIVOP010000021.1:0-86117 GCF_044754175.1 Neobacillus sp. NPDC093127 | reverse complement strand
ACTTACTGGCTTCCCCTTTCTATCGGCCAATATCTCCGTCAGATTTAGGACAAATAATACCGTCAATTTCTTGCCAAAATAGAACGTCAGTAACAGTAGTAGTGTTTACCTTAAACTAGTTAATTCATACTTCCCTTATTTTAGAGAGACTAGAAGCAGATGATCACCCATTATTAAGACTTGTTGTTGGTGTTATTTTGAAAATAATGCAATCTTCCTATTTTTAAATTCTTCTTTTGATATTTGACTACTATCTCTCAAGGTCTTAAGCGTTTCCCATTCTTTATTTCCAATTTTTCCCACTTGTTCTTCAATATATGGCATATCTTCTTTTGTCATACCAGATGACATAGCATCATCAAGTTCCTTACCACTTAATCCCCAAAGAAAATCCCATTCACTCATAATACTGTTCCTCCAATTTAAAAAGTAATAGTAATTTTTTTAAATCCTATATAATAAATCTACTCATCCTCATCTTCGTCTTCATATTCAATTTCAAAGCAGGATAGAAAGTTAACCCAATTATTTGGATATACATTACTTCCTTCCAACACAAAACCTCTTTGACCTTTGTATTTCACAGCTAGCTCCCATTGTGTTCCATCACAAACGTAAGGATCAATCTACTCACTGTTCCAATGATCAACATGGATAGAATTGTATTTATCTAGTAGCTTATTTGTTTCTTGAAATGAATGCTTTTTTTATTCGGATCCTCACACCATAGGGTAGTACTCAAACAAGCTGAATTTTCTTTAAATCTCGACCAGTTCTTTAAACCTTGATAATATTCAACAGGATTTTCTGGATATAAATCAACATAGTGCAAGCTATCATAGTATCACCTTTGAAGGCGCAATTCCTCGTTTCTTTCATCCACCAATCGTTTTCCATTTGATAGTTTCCTTTCTCGTCATTCATAAGAAACTTATATCGCTACTCCATCACAGCACATGAGAGTAAAAAGCCGACCAACTAATATGACCGGCTTTTGCACGTTATACCACTTATTAATCTAATTTGAGATGCTTTATTACAGCCCCATGATTTCTTTCTTTTTAGCATCAAACTCTTCCTGTGTTAAAACACCCATATCAACTAGTTCTTTTAGCTTTTTCAATGTTTCGATCTGCTCGTCGAAAGACATTGAAGAACTTGGCGTTGAAGCAGGCTGGCATTTAGGTCCAATATTCTGGGCCATATTCATTCCAAAGAGCATACCACCGCCGGTCCCAAGTCCATTATCTTGAATACCCTGAGCAATTTTTTGTTGTGCAGCAATATTGGATGCTCTCTGTGAAACATCTTCATAGGCTCTCATATTCATCTTGTTAGCAGAGAACTGGTTAACAAGCTCTCTAGATTCTGGTGAAAATTCGATATTTTCAACCGCAACCTTAATAAGTTCAAAACCGAATCGGTCTTTCCATGTGCCAGCATTATATGGATCTTCAGATATTCTCTTTGAAATTTCAACTGCCTGCGAAGGCAACTGAGAAATCCTATATGTAGTTGAAAGTGAATTCAATGCAACGATAAATGATTGTACAAATTCTGAAAGAACTTGTGCTCTCACTTTCGGATCATCAAATGAATAGCTATTTACGTTAGCTGGCACAAAGTTTTTTATAAACTTCTCAGAATCAACAATTTTAATAGAGAAGCCACCATATGCATAAATTTCGAGGTCGCAACCATAATACAAATCATTATAGACCTGAGGGCCACGTGTTCCAAATTTAATATCACGGATTTCACGTAAATTGACAAATGCTATTCTCTTTTCCGAAGAAGCGATGCCACCGTAGCCGATTCTGTCTTTAGCCTGTTTAAAGATTGATGCTACTATACCATCTCCATTAAATACGCTTTCCTCACCCTCTTGATATTCATAGCCGCCAGGAGTTGTGATAATGTTTTCAATTCCGGCTTGGCTAAAAATGAAGGCTGCAGTATTTTCGGGAATAAATATTTTCGAGCCGTTTGATATAACATCCATTGAGCCATGTGTGTTGACTCCACGCCCGTTGTTATTCATTTTAAGTATTCCTGGTGCTACAGCTGTATGTTCATCAAAATATCCAGCAGTAATTAGTTTCTTCCACTGATCAGCAAAGGCTCCTCCTACCGAATCGGAAAGTGCTTTTATAATTCCCATAGTCAACAACCTCTCTCATCATAAAATTTGGTCTGTATCACAATATCTGCAGCGAATGCTTTGACCCTTGGTTCCAGTAAGAGGTGACATACAACCGATACATTTTTTTGTAACCCTTACCGGTTCATCCGCAGCTTTGCTTTTGGATTTAATTCCGAATGTTCCTTTAAAAACATTTACAGTATCTTTAAGCGTTTCTGCTACCATTTCTGCTCCGGGAATTGCAAATTGATTTGCTGTTGATTTTCTCGAAGACTCATTCCCGGTTAATACCTTGCTAATTTCATTAACATATTTCACAATTTCTTTTTTACCTGAACTTTGAAATTTGAAAGCCACCTGCCCATTTACAAAATATATCTGAAGATCAGGTGTACCATTTGTGCTTTTTCCCATAATAGCCTGTGCTTCGCCATTTATGATTTTCACCTGATTGAGTGGGTATTTCTGCACCCTTTTTGTATTTCCAAACATGCCCTTACTAACATGGATAATGTTCATATTAGTAAGAATAAGTTCATCGGTATATCCGGGCATAAGCCCGCCGCCTTCACAAAGGACACCGGTACTCTGAATAAGAATTGATTCACTTGGCTCTAAATTGTATTTTGCCATATTTATCCTCCCCCTAAGCACTTTTATTGATGTTCAGCCTTTCCTTTAATTCGGTAGGAAAGGCCCTATTCCAACAATTATCGAGGCAGCTTTTTCATTATGCATAAAGCACAAAATTAATGACAGATATACGTTCCATGACATTTTTCTCTTTTTCGTTTCAATGGAACTATCTGTCTGACGGTTTATCCTTATGATGTTACTTTATTCCTCCTGGGAGTTTCAAAAAATAATACACATATTCGAAACTTATAGATGGTGCTATATTATTATTGCAAAAAAAATTAATTACTGACTTATACTATAGTTTTAAATCACTAAAGATGATTTCCAAATCTTCTTCAACCGTAGCTACTTGCTCTAAAATGTTGTTTTCAATTGCATCTAACATATTTTTTTCTTTTTCTTGTAATCTTTGATATATTTGTTTATCCAATGAATATATCTCATTATCTAGCGTAAAAAAATTATTTTGTAAATAAAAATACTGAGTATATTGATTCTGAGGCAAACCTAATCTATGAATTCTATCTTTTGATTGCAAAAGATGAACAAGATTATAGCTATATTCAAAATAGATGGCATCATGGCAAATTGAATGCAAGGAAACTGATTCAGCAAGTGTATGAGGATTCGTAATCAAAACATCAACTTTTCCTGCTTTAAATGCTTTTAAAACAGCATCTCTCTCTTCTAAATGGATGGCACCATAAACACATCCAACGGTCAGTCCTTCTGATTCTAATTCGGTAGATAACCTCAATATGGAATCAACAAATATGCACCATATAATAACAGGTTTATTTTCCTTGAATAGTTTTTGCGCTTGTTCTATGCAAGTAGAAAACTTTCTTGTATTGGGCACAGACTGGATTAATGATATAATTTCTTCGGAATAATCTTTAAATTCAATATCCTCAATTTCACCAGAAGTATCAAGTATATCAGAGAAATCTTCCCCATTACTGTCTAATGCTTTTAATAACATTTGCGGGTTTGATTCTAATTGCAGCAACCTTATAATAAGTGCCAATTTATTTTTTGCATATTTTAATATTAGTATCTGAAAAATTTTATTTTCATTTTCGCTTGCATTTATCGTTAAGAATATATCTTCATTGGCATTAGGCACATTTAGTTGTTGTTTTGTAGTGCGACAGAAAAAAGGTTGGATTTTGTTGTTTATATCTTCCATGTCAGCACTGGAAGGATTTTTTAATTGTTGCTCTGAAAAGCCAAAAAACTCATCATACTCATCATGATAAAGGATCGTCAATAAATTTTTTATATCTAAATAAGAATTAGGTATAGGAGTACCTGTCATCGCAATGGTGAAATAGGCATTTTTAGAAATTGCAAGTGCATTTACCGCACGTTGTCCATTTATAGCCTTAACTTTGTGGACTTCATCAAATACCAACAATGTCTTATCGTCTACGATGTTTTTAACTTCATACAAAACTGAATTTAAACTTTCGTAATTAAATAAAAGTAAATTTTTATTTCCTGTATCATACTTTACAGCTTTTCGCTTTTCCTCCAAATTATTGTATGATTGAATATTAAAAAGTTTTAGCCCCTTTTGCATTTCAAAACAAATGTTGAATTCATCAATCCATGAACCAAAAGAGTTCTTAGGTCCAACCATTACTATTTTATTTACAAGATTTTTTTGTGTTAAATATGCAAAAACGCCTAATACTGAAGATGTTTTTCCCGATCCCGGAACAGAGAAATTTCCGGACTTTCTCATAATGCACATATAGAAAGAATCCCACATCTGTTTATCCCTTAATCTTCTATCCATTGAGTTATCAACGATCTTTTTATATTCACTAAACTTTTCAAATACATCAGGACTTTGCTGCTTAATGGCCATTCCGATATTAGCTCTTTCATAAATATATATTTCTCGAGAAGAAATGTACTTTTTTAATCTTTTAGAAACAAAAAACTTATAATTTCGCTTTTTTGAATCCGCTTCCAAAATATTAATTATTTTTTTGTACTTTGGATAGGTAAGATGTTTTTTAAAAACCATTTTTTCTTCACAACTTGAATTTACCTCTGAATATCTTTTGAGTTTTAACTTATATACTTGATTATTCCAGATAGTAGTAGGGTCAATTTTAATATTCAGTTCCAAATTCTCATCGTTATAGTCCAAAATCAGACAATTACTTTCTAATAGATTAGGTTCATAAGTTACATTACCTTTGTTATAAGAAAGTATTTTTTTATAAATTATTTCATCAACATCGCAAACATGGATCCCGTTGATTTTGTTTGCCCATAAATTTTCGAAAACCCCAATACTTTTTGTTATTTTTGAATAGTCGAAATCGGAAGCTTTCCAACTACATGTAATATCAAATGATTCATAATTGGAACGAAAAGCCGCTTCTGTTTCATTATTTGATCCTCGAAAACATATGATATTTCCACTAGCATCTTTCATAATGCCAAATTTATCATGAAAAATTCCTTTCTGGGTGAAAGCCATTTTAATATCTATGGTCCCAATTGATATTAAAAAAGCCAAATTAGAAAGATTACATTCTTCTTCAATTGTTAATGGTTCGTTTAACCGGTTAATCAAATCGTTTCTTAGGGTATCACGTAATCGATACCCTTTTTTTATTTCTTCATAATCTTCTTCAGAAATTTCAGAAGATATAATTAAGCGATATTTATAACCGTTCATAGAAAATAATTCTAATCCCTTTGCATAACTCGCTAATGCTTTCGCCGAAAAATAGGCAGTAGCTCTATCATAATGAGTACAATGGCTTAATACAGGAGTATAAAATTCTGCACCTATATCATTCTCATATGTCGAGTATGTTGACTTAAGGTTTAGATCACTAAACATTTAACTCTCTCCTAATATTAGATACAATCTCATTGATCATATCCAACTTTTCTTGAATATCATCTTTTTGTTCAGTGCTTATTTTTTTGAATATATTTGTATCTATTAAATCAAGTGAGTCATAAGCTTTTTCTACTTGTTTTACCGGCTGACTGCGAGTTGTATCTGAATCTACCTTATTTATAAATATTTCTGTTGAATGTTTAAAATCTCTTTTAATTTCTTCGTTAGTACGAATTTTTGCGATTTCCTTATTTGTAACTTTGGGAAATTTCTCAAGTTCATCACAAACTTTTTCCACAATTACTGTTTGTTCGTCAATAAAATTGTTAAAAAACTTGTTACTATCGACTATTTTTTTAATTTTTCTTATATATCTATTCATATCTCCAACTGGTTGCATAAGTAACTCAGCAAATACAATATTTTTTAAATCTTCTCTTTTATCATCATCTTTCACTTTTTTTAACATAACGTGCAGATCTTTAAGGGATTCAGTAATATTCATAGTACGTGCTAAATAAAAATGTTTAGGAGAATTAATAAAATCTAAAAAGTCGACCAGTAAATTTGCTTTTTCAATCTCTACCTTAATTTCCGCCGGAGTTTGATTTACACTGTTAGCATACTCTTCGACTGTAAGAAGCTTTGTTTCAATAATGTCATTATATATTCCCACAAGCCTGTCAATCGGATTATAACCAATTTTTTCATCAACTCCATGTTGCAACATAAGTTCCAACATTTTTATTTGTTTTGCATTATTTTCAATACTATGATCTAATATTATTGCCTCAAAATATTGTGTTTTTCCAGTTTCTTTTTCTATATTACGCAGACATGTGAACCTTCTGTTTCCGTCAATAATACGGCCATCCGATAAAACAACACCCGTTTCTTGTTGGCCAATAAGTTTTATATTGTTTTGGGTATTTTTTAGAGCTTGTGGATTGCTGCTTGTTATAAAATCGTGAATAATATTATTATAGTTTTCTATGTCTGATAAATCGAAATGGTTAATATTATTATCAATTTTATATTGTGAAATCCAAGTTGCAATTCGGTCATTTTGATCATTGTAGTATAATTGGTCTAACCTGATTTTATAAACCGGATAATTCTGAGAAATATTATCAATAACGAGCTTTTTATCTGTATTATTAGGGATAACGGCTTTAATTTCTATTCCTTTAGTTAATAAATCCACATTTATACCTCCTCATAATAAATATCATAATCAGCATAAACCTTTTCAGATACAACATCATAAAACATAGTACTGTTTTTAATTATTTCAATTAATTTCCAAATACTAATTCTAATGTTGTAATATTCTTGTAACCGATATGATAACTCATAAATATCTATGAATAGTGAATCCTGGCTGTAAACTATAAATTCAAGAAAGTCCTCAAACATAACATCAAAATCGCCGCTTAACATCAATTTATTCCCACCGATTCTTTGATAGGACAAGTTGTTTTTATCTTCTACCAAAATTGATGTATAGAACCATTCATCAAATCCAAGTTCATCTAACTCATGCGAAAAGCCTTCTTTTCTTAAAGAACTTAATGTAAAATATTTACTTCCCCCTACAAAATTCAAGACAACATTACAATACATTTTTAACATTTTCTTTGTAATGCCAATTTGTTTCAGTTTTCTGAAATTTATATATTTATTAGGAGAAAATTCGGTTATTTCATATTCAGCCTTTAACCTATATAATTGAGATGTGAAGGAAATTGTCCCTTTTATTTCAGATGGGATGTTATCAAAGTAAGTAATATCATCTTTGGTCAACAAATAATTAAAATATTCTGTCGCTGTATTAAATTTATCTGTTACCGCATAATTTGAATATACTTTAAATCCTAAATTTTTTAAGGAAAACGGATTTAATAACTTTTCATCAGATTTTGGAAACTCTTTTTTATAAATTTCTCTAATAGTTGATAGCAAATAGAAATCATCAATAAGTATTTGCTTTAATTTTCGAGCTATAATATCAGGCAGAGCAGGAAAATCAATTTTATAAACACCGTTATAAAAATATTGGTCGAAATGGCTCATATAATTTGCTAAAACAGTGCTTGCTGCTACACCATATTCGCGTTCATACTCTTTTGCAAAATCATTATTATCGATAGGAGCTAATGATAACAACAAATCCATAACTTGATTATCTCTATCCGCTCTCCCAAATTCAATATGTGGCATTCTCTTAAAATTAATAGTAGGATACCTATCCTTATCACAAATTTTCTTCAAAAGGTTATGTAGTTCATATTCATCACGTATATCATAGGTTTTCATAAGTTCTGGATATAATCGGAAAAACTTTAGAGTAGAGTATTCAATGTTATCATACTGATTTAAATTTATAGTGGTTAGTAGTTCCGTAAAATCATATAATTCCATATTGTAATATCTGAGTTTTTTTCCATATTTCCACAATGTAGTCTTACTTGCCGCCATTTTGTTTTCATAGCCACGACTCATCAAAGATAACTTTGGGTCATTTTGTTTACCAATATCCTCTAAAATAGAGAAGTACAAAACACAGAACTCATCGAAAGTAACTTCATCTGTTGCAAAAGTCCTTAACACATAATTGCTTATATGGCCACGTGTGCAAGGTACATACTCTTTAGCAATTTGCACAAAATTTTTATAAATTGCTTTTTCACAAGCCCTTTTAAAAACAACTGGTATTTTTTTATCTTCAAGAATTTGTTGTAAAGGAAGTCTTGAATCATCAGCTTGTCCTTTGCCGGGGCTATATCTTAGTGCTAAGTAATTGTAAGTTTCAGTGTTTTTGAATGCAATCATAAACTCATCATGGCTTATTGAATATCTCTTAAAGATATCTGAATAGATATCTTCTTTAAATAGAGAATTATTATTGTTAAGTTTCCTAATGGCCTTAGCTTCTATTTGTCTAATTCTCTCCTTAGTTACCCCACCGACTTTACCCAGGTCTTCTAATGTTTTTCCTTTTGTTCGTTGAATAAGAATATCGTATTCTTTATCAGTTAATACTTTTTGGGCACCGATAATTAAAGAAGGGAAAACAGCAATAAATTTGTCATTATTAAATATCTCTATTTCATTTCTACTAAGTAAATTATTTAACTGCATATTAATAAATTCTACATTATTAAAGTAGAGAGGCATTTTTTCCAAAATATCATTTTCTTCGCATCCATAAATACTTTCTTTGATTATATTTAAAACATAATCATCGAAAATGAGTTGAATATAATTAACCTCATAAACGTTTTTTATAAAATTCTTATCTTTCAGACAAAGTGAAACATCCGTAATATTTTCTTTATCTTCCATATATCTAGAACATACTGGAATAAGCTTTTCAGATAACTGGGCTGGATTCACATTAATTTTTTCACTAATTACTGTAAAAACACTCCTACAAATAGTGTCAGGGGTAATATATTTATTATCTTTTATTTCACTAAATAAAGTAAGTGGTGTATTACTTTTTACATTTTCTAATTCTAAAAGACTTTTTTTACCCATGTTTGGAATAACTATTAGTTCATCGGCACTTTTTAAAAGTAACTCAGAATAGTAATTTATTTTTGCAATTCTTAAACAATTATATGCTCGAACACTTAAATTCAAGTCTTCTATGGAAATATCATTATACTTATGACCATCGGAGCCTATAAAAAACCTTATTTCCTTGGGCTCTTTTGGGCTTATCTCAGAAAAGATAATTGCTTTGTTTTTATTCAGTTCATCAATAATAGAAAAAATCTCATCAGAACTCTTTTTACCCAAGTTTTTAATTTTTAATATGTCTTCTTTAGGACAATTAAATAAATCATTAATTGTATCTATACCCTCTCTTTTAAGAGCATTATAACCCCTTGTTGATAAGCTTAGAGTGCTAATCGGATCGGTATAATGATAATAATGCATTCGTTCTTTTATCCTCCTTCCCTTGGAATAAAGTACCACTTTTATTTTACTACTAGAATTTCGAAACTTAAAGATTTTCTCACACATTCTTTTAGTAATAAGGTTAATATTCAAATGATTTGCGGTGCCTGTCACGACCCGAAGTTTGCTTGATTTTGTCGAAAGAAATACATTTGCAGAAAAAGAGCCTGTTTCAATTTTGAAATAGGCTCTTTGAATTATTTTAATACTATTTTTGCTACGCACTCCACATGCGTTGTCTGCGGAAACATATCCACCGGCTGCACTTCAACGGTCTTGTATCCCCCGTCTTCCAAAATCCTTAGATCCCGTGCTAAGGTTGCCGGGTTACACGAAACATATACAACCTTCTTAGGTTTCATCTCAATGATCGTTTGCAGCAATGCTTCATCACAGCCCTTTCGCGGTGGGTCAACGACCAGCACATCGGCAGCATTGCCTTCTTTGTACCATTTTGGAATCACAACCTCTGCTTCTCCGGCAGCAAATTCCGCATTCTCGATTCCGTTCAAGGCAGCATTTCGTTTCGCATCTTCAATGGCCTCTGGAACCACTTCAACGCCGAAAACCTTTTGTGCTTTTTGGGCTAAAAATAAAGAAATTGTCCCAATTCCACAATAGGCATCAATCACCTTTTCTTCGCCGCTAAGGTCGGCATATTCTAGCGCCTTCTCATATAGCACCTTGGTTTGGACAGGATTGACTTGATAAAAGGACAGAGCTGAAATGGCAAATTTCACATCTCCAATGTAATCGTAAATGACCTCATTTCCCCATAAGACCTTCGTTTTTTCACCAAGGATAACATTCGTACGCTTTGAATTCACGTTGTGAACAATCGATTTTACCTTAGGGAGGCGCGCCACTATTTCCTCCACTAACTTATCTTTTTGAGGAAGATCCGCTGTTCGCGTGATGATGACCACCATAAGCTCGCCCGTTTGCTGCCCATATCTGGCCATAATATGACGGAGCACCCCTTTATGGGACTCCTCATGATAGGCTGAAATGCCAAGCTCGCTGGCAATTTCTTTGACTATTTGGACGGCTTCATTTATTTCCGGCAGCTGAATCAAGCTCTCATTCGTATCAACAATTTCATGGCTTCTTGGTTTGAAAAAACCAGCAATCAGTTTGCCGTCCTTTTCCCCTACAGGCACCTGAGCCTTGTTCCGATAATGCCAGGGGTGTTCCATCCCTAAAATTGGATGAACCATTACATCTTCCAGTTTTCCAATGCGTGTCAGAACCTGGCGGACTTGATTTTCCTTATATTTTAGCTGGCCTTCATAACTAATATGCTCGAGCTGGGTGCCGCCATACTTGTGCCGCTCGCTGCTAGCAATATCCACCCGGTACGGGCTTTTTTCATAAAGCTCAATCAACCGACCGAAACCATAGCCTTTCCCTGTCTTAATTACTTTTATTTTTGCCTTTTCACCTGGGAGCCCGTTTGGGACAAATAAAGGATATCCCTCAACCTTCGCCACGCCGGCCCCGTCATGGGTTAAATCTTCAAAAACTACATCTATATAATCATTTTTAGTTACTCGTATTGGTCTATTCATCGATTTCTTCCTTTGCTCCGAATTAACTAGAAAAATTGTACCACATTCTAGTAGAGATTACGAAACATGCCCTTTTTTATGTTTTAAGCTTTTTGACCCCATTCAAATGAGAAGTATAGTAAAATCAAGATAAGTTGAAATGTTGGAAAATAAAGGAGTGGACGATGGTTGAATATCGAAATAGATGCTGGATCAATAGAGTGGATAGAATCTAAAGGAAATCAGTTAACAGTAAAAACGTTGGAAGTAAAAGCCTGTTGTGCTCCTGGGGTGCAAGGACTGGTGGCTGTGCCTGGAAAACCAAAGACTTTGAACAATTATCATGAGATTTTAATCGATAATCTCTCCATCTATGTACAAAAAAATATTAGAAGTAAGGAAAAAATCCAATTAAAATTATCCGGGTTTAGCTTTTTAAAATCCATTTCCGCAAAACTTCATTAAAATCGAAAAACAGCACCCATTCATTCTTACATGAATGGGTGCTGTCATGTTATGCGACTTCCTGTTCAGAATTCTTTACTAAGACATCTTGTGGTATTTTCCATAGCTTAATCCATTTAGCAATAGAAGTAACCATGATGACGATGCCTAGGATCAGCATGATAATCGAAAGGATACCATTTAATACATTATAGCCAGGGTTTGCTACATTCAAGTAGACATTTTTCACCATCCAATATCCAGCTACCATGACTGTAACAAACAGGTAAGCAAGCGGGATTAGACAGGTCAGCATGTACCAGCGTTTTTCTGCAATCTTGAGTACAACTGTTGCTCCAACAATGAGGCCGATTGATGCCATCAATTGATTGGATACACCGAACAGTGCCCAAACGGAACTAATGTCACCTGAGAAAAGAAGATAGCCCCAGACGAAACAGGCTAATGCACTGGCAAAGATATTTGCGCCGATTGAATCTGTCCGTTTTAACGGTTTAATGTAGTCTCCTAAGAAATCTTGAATAAGGTAACGAGCAACCCGTGTTCCTGAGTCAATCGCAGTTAAGATAAAGACTGCTTCAAATAGAATAACAAATTGATAGAAATAGGAAGCTAATTTTTCAAAAATCGGAACAGCAGCGAAGATGTATGTCATCCCGACCGCAAGTGTAACGGCACCACCTGTTCTTCCTTCAAGGTCCATGCCAACTTCTTTACCAAGTTCATCTAAGTGAACCGTTTCCATTCCTAGTGTGGCAAATTTCTCTGGTGATGAGTTAATCGCAAAGTAATCGCCGGGTTGCAGTGATACAGCGGCAATTAATGCCATAATCGCTACTAAACATTCGACAAGCATCGCACCAAAAGCAACACCTTTTATATCGCTCCATCGATTAACCATTTTCGGTGTTGTACCAGAGCCAACGAATGCGTGGAAACCTGAAATCGCTCCACATGCAATAGTGATGGAGATAAATGGCCAAACCGGACCCGCGATAACAGGACCGCCGCCATTCAGAAATTCTGTAAATGCTGGGAATTGTACATCTGGATTGACAATGAATACCCCAATTATTAAGGCAGCAAATACGCCAATTTTCATAAAGGTACTTAAAAAATCGCGTGGTGCCAGCAATAACCAAACCGGTAATGCTGCTGCAAAAAAAGCATAGATTGGAAGAATAAGTGCTAATGTACTTTTCTCAAGGGTTAATAGATCGCCCAACCATGTTCCTTGAATGTTTGGTCCTAAAATAATCGCGATCATGATTAATGCAAAGCCAACAATCGTAGCAAGTTTTAAGTTTCCGGTCTTTTTATGATATAAACCAACCCCCATTGCAATTGGAATCGTGATTCCTACCGCAAATGTTCCCCATGGGTTTCTTTCAAGCGCACCAAGAACAACCATTGATAATCCAGCCATCGTAATCGTGATAATAAATAGCATGGCTAGTCCTGTACAGAACCCTGCGACAGGTCCAAGTTCTTCTTTCGCTACTTCTGATAAAGATTTTCCATCTCTACGCATAGAGGCAAACAGAACGACCATATCGTGAACCGCGCCGCCAATAACAGCACCGACTAGGAGCCAAATCAAGCCTGGCAAATATCCAAATTGTGCTGCTAAAATCGGACCAACTAACGGACCTGCTGCTGCAATCGCCGCAAAATGATGGCCAAAAACGACCCATTTGTTTGTTGGAACATAGTCTCGTCCATCTTCCAACTTCTGAGCAGGTGTCGGTTTTGAATCATTAAGCCTTAAAACCTTTGCTGCCATGAAAGTACCATATAAACGGTACACAATTAAAAGGATACATATTGAAGCAATAACAATTGTAATCGCATTCATTTTTCTCCAATCCCCCTTACTATTGTTTCTACATTATCCATTTTACAAAATGAAAGCGCATTTACTTTGTTTTCAAGATAAAATGCAGAAATAGAAGGGTGAGTTGCAAAAATCAATCAATGAAATGCAAATTTTCTAAAAACCTAGTTGCCGCTTTAATAACTTTACATAGGTTCGACTTACGGGAACCTGCGAGCCATCCCTCATATGTAAATTATAAGTAGAATTAAACCATGGTTCGATTTCGACAATATGATCCACGTTCACGATAAAACTTCGATGAACACGTAAAAATTTAGCGTTATTCACCTTTTTTTCCAACACAACGAGAGCTTCAGCCACTTTGTAGGCTTGTTCGATTGTGACAATGTTACACTTACCTTCACTAGATTCTAAATAAACAATATCTGCTACGGTTAGTAATACAATCCGTTCATCAACAAGGACCGCTATTTTTCCATTATTGTTCTGCTTCACGGACGATTGAATCAGGTTATTCTTTTTCCCGAGATTTTGCATCTTCTTAATTTTTTCCAAGGTTTTGTGAATCCGTTCTTCGTCAAATGGCTTTAAAATATAATCAACTGCATCTAAATCAAATGCCTCTAAAGCGTACTCATCATAAGCTGTTGCAAAAACAATCGCTGGAGTTTGCTCAAGTGGTTCTAATTGCCTCGCTAAACTCAAACCATTCTCTTCAGCTAGTTCAATATCCAAGAAAACAAGATCTGGTTTTAGCTCTATGATGGCAGCCACTGCATCCTCGACACAATCAGCTTCTCCTAAAATATCCACTTGTTCACTTCGAATCAGCAGGTATTTTAATTCATCTCTCGCTAATGGTTCATCATCCAATATATAAGCCTTCAACATCTTGATCAAACACTCCTTTACTGTCGAGCGGAATGGAAATGGTAATGGTAGCTCCACGATTGACTTTGCTTTTTAACGTTAAACTGGCCTGACCATTGTAGATTCCTTTTAGCCGTTCACTTATATTAAAAATTGCTGTGCCATTTCCTTTTTTAGAATCGACAACCTGGTGACCGAGGACTTCTATTTGACCTTCAGGTATTCCCTTTCCATTATCAGCTACAATAATTTGTAACAGATTCTTTTTTGAAAAAATCGTTACGATAATTTGCCCTTGCGATTTACTGCGTGGAAAACCATAATGGATGGCATTTTCAACTAAAGGCTGCAAGATAAACGGAGGAATCAGCACCTTTTTGAGTTCCGGTTCTATTTGAAAATCAATGGTATATTTGTCAGGGAAACGCGTTTGTTCTAATGATAAATAGGCCTTAACATTTGCTAATTCTTTTTCCAAAGGGATCAGCATCTGCCTGGCACCTTGAAGGTTTCCACGAAAAAAAGAGCTTAATTCCAAAAGTAGTTTACGTGCTTTATCTGCATCTGTCCGGCAGAGTGCTGAAATGGTATTAAGACTATTAAATAAAAAGTGAGGATGAATCTGTGCCTGTAAGGCTTTAATCTCTGCATCCTTTAATAGCTTTGTCTGTCTTTCCGCCTCCGCAAGCTCAAGCTGCGTCGAAAAAAGATTGGCCAGACCTTCTGCCAATTCCTGCTGCACCTTGTCCAGTTTTTCAGGCTCTGTATAGTACATTTTGAATGTACCAACAATTTTCTTTTTAACCTTTAATGGCAGGACAATCGCAGCTTCTAACGGGCATTGACTATGAATACAGGAGATTTCCTGCTTCGTTCTTGCAATTGAAATTTTCCCGCTATCGAGTACCCTTTTCGTCAAGCCCGTCTCAGGCTTAGTATTAGGGACATGGTGATCAGAGGCAGCGCCAACATGTGCTAAAACTTGTTGATCATCGGTTATCGATACTGCGTCGGCATTCGTAAGTTCTAGCATAATCTCGGAGATTTCCTTACATGAGTGAATGGTTAGACCTTGACGGAAGTATGGCAAGGTTTGATCCGCAATCAGAAAGGCTTGGTTTGTTTGATTTGCGCGAGCACGTTCTTCGTCCCGTTTCATGATTTGAATAATAAGCATAAACAGCAATGTCCCTAAACCATTGCCGAAAATCATTGGAAAACCAATGAGCTGAACGAGTTCCCAGGCATGGCTAAAGGGTTTTGCGGTAACTAGAATAATTAACATTTGAACCGCTTCCAAGACCATTCCCATTATGACTGTAAACGCTGGGGTAATTTGTTTTCCCTTTTGTTTTCGCTTTTTTCCAAAGTATCCAGCCACAATACCAGCTAGAATGGTAGAAAGGGCACAAGAAAGAGCAGTGAAGCCGCCAAGTGTGTAACGATGGATGCCGGCAATGAGCCCAGCACCAATGCCAACGGCAGGTCCCCCTAGCAGACCGCCAATCACAATCCCCATTACTCTAGTATTGGCAAGTGCACTCTCCTGGTCCATTTCAGAAAGCCACTCAGCCCTGCCGATAGTATGATGATGGACTTCAATTCCCGTATAATTACTAATGATTCCAAAGGTACCAAAAAGTAAAATAAGCATAACTTTTTCATTTGTGCTGTGCTTATTTTGAATAACTTGACGAAACGAGCGCATCTGCGCTAGCAAAAAAGCAACAATGACAATAATTCCAACCTTCTCGAGCATTAATGGAGCTAAATTGAGCATTTTTCCCCTCCTTTACTGACCATACTCAAACGTTTTCATTAGAATCTAGTCAAAACACTCATGCCCTTTACTCATTATAAGAAATGACAGGATTTTGCGAAAGAGGATTATCGAGTTAAAGAATTCCAATTCTACTATATTGATCAAAAAGAAGGTGAAAGGAAACCCCTTAAGTTTGTAGGAATTTGTCGAGGTAATAAAGAGGCAAAAAGGAACCGTTCATACCATAATACATGAACGGTTCCTCACTTGGTCTATTTAAGATATTCGTAATAATCTTGGGAATGATAGCTTCTAAATCCGCATGATTCGTAGAGTCCCAGTGCATGGGCATTTTTGGCCTCTACCTCGAGAAAAATAGGCAATCCCTTTTGATCCGCCATTTTTACCACTTTTGATAAAGCCTTTCTCCCGATCCCTTTCCCGCGGAGTTCGGGGAAAATAGCAAAACCATAAATCCATGCTTCGCCATTCGTTTCGGAAACGCGCATTTTCCCGGCCGTTTTTCTATTTGCTTCAATAATGAATCGTTGATCACCACTGTTGTCTCTGATCGTCTGATGATACTCACGCGCTTCTTCCTCACTAAAACCAAAGCCTGAGACTTCCAGTTGAATTTCCGCTTCCCGATCATCAGTTGATATAGATGGTCTAAGCGTAATTGCAGGATCCTCAGTCAATTCTGTTTTCTGCCATTTCATTTGATATTCTGCAACAGAAAAGGTACACGGAATCGTTTTTAAAAATTCCTTTGCCGTCTTTGAGTCTGTTGGCGCGTTTAACAAAATCGTCTCGATATTTTGATTCTTCGCCTCCTCGAGTCCCATTTCCAGCAGTCTAGAAAATATTCCTCTTCTTCGGTATTCCGGGTGGACCATTCCACAAAGCTCGACCTTATTGCCAAAGCCATAGCTTCCGAGAAAACCCACAAGCCGCCCATCTTCATAATGGAAGAAGTCTTCTGTTTTATTTTCCTCCCGGTTTTCAAGCATCTCAAAATTCAGCTTCAGCTCAAATCCGCCCTCGTTCTCACAGACCTGCTGAAGAGCCTTTATTTCATTTAATTCTACCTTTGTTAACATACTTATCACTCCAATCAAATCCACCTATTCTTATTCTAGACACGGCCCTGTTATTCCTTCTTTTTCGGACAGGGGGATAGGCACGGTGTCCCAGTTACATCTTAAGAATGATATTGCGACACGGAGCCTGTCTCTATCTCCCCGCTTATTATATTTAAAGTTAAACAAAGTTGCAGCAGTTCTTTTGCATACTCTGGAAAAAAATATCCTGTTTCATATTTCGTCAGGTAAAGTAGTTCTTTCACCGTTCGCTGACCATCCATCCAATAAAAAAGGAAGTCAGCATATCCAAGTGGTACGTTCTGCTCCATTTCTTTTAACCAATGATACCTCTCTTGCAATGATAACTGTTTAATTTCATCCGCCAAACGAATCGGGGCTTTATAATTTCTCCGGTAAATGGCATTCATCCAATCTTGTGACACATCCTGATTTGCCAGTATTGGCTGAAACTCATTATTGGCAATTTTCGAAACAATCTCAGCCTGCTTAAGAATCAGCCCCTTCATTTGTCCGATAGCCTCTTGTAAACTCTTAAAATTTCGAAGGTTAGCGTATGAATCTAATTGTGATAAGGATCCCTCTTCATATTTTATATAGAGGGAAAAGGCATTTCTAAATTGCTCCTCAGGTAGATTTCTTTTTAATAGCCATTCTTTTGCATGACTAAGATGAGTACCGACTGTTCCCAAATGGTGCATTGTATAGGAAAGCCAATCCGACTCTTCTCCATTTGCCAAACCGTAACCATATAAAGCAGTTACTGTTCCCACAAGCTTCATCATGTTCTCATCGAGATTTTTAGTAGAGTCATCTGTTGTATGGTAATGTTTATCAGGCCATTGAATGACCATTGGGCATGGAATCCCAATCGCAGGATCCGAAATAATATAATGATCGCTTCCCCCCGAAAAACGCGTCTTCACATAGTGCACCGTGCTATATTCAGTTGTGCCTGTAAAATTCGATGTATTGTTAGCAATCTCTTCAACTAATTTATAAGCAAAGCTATCAACAAATGTCGGCAGGGCCATAGGTGGTTGTTCAATACATAAAGGACCGCCGCCTTTCGTTTGGTCAGCCCCTACCATATCTAAATTCAAAGCTGCTACTGTAAGAGGAATTCGCTCAGGATGCTGGTGAAAATAAGCACACGTTCCCGTCATTTCAGGCATCATTAAAAATCTGATTCCAAGCTCTGGTTTAGGTAATTTCCCTACCTTTATTAATCGGGTTAACGTTCGCATCACTTCCATTAATGTACCTGGTCCGGAAGCATTGTCTTGCCCTCCGGGATAGGGGTGACATAGATGACTGACAAGTAAGATTTCCTTCTCATTTTTACCAGGAATAAGATATTCTATATTTTCAAATTGCCCATCTTCCAAATCAGCTTTCACAAAGGCTTTTAATTGGACAGGTTGTTTTTTCGCAAGACTTCTAAGCTCTTCCCCGATCCTTGGCGAAACTACAAAACCAAAGGATTTCACTTCCTCTTCATCGTTCCACCAAAATGATGTATATTGTCTTGTATCCGGTAAATCCATCCGGGTGCGGATTGGTTTGTATTCTGTAAGATTATCAAAAATAAGACCTGCACATTTATATTTCTCGACTGCTAACGCATGAATGATAGAAACATTTCCTCTTACTAGTGCCATTTTCCCCTTAAGATTAAGCCCCTCATAACTGCTTTCTTCTTCCGCATTTTCGATGACAACCAATTCAGCCTCAATTCCGTCTTCCGGTGTTGAAATACTCCTTTGAATGACGGAGATTTCTTCCTCATTAAATCGGGCAATTCGTTTTCGAAACGGGGCTTCAATCCAAAGTTCCGCTCCTTCACATTTCCATTCCTGAAAAGAGAAATGTGATAAGAATCGCTCTCCGAATCGCGCTGGATAAGATACAAGTTCCGCATTCACGCCATCTCTTTTCAATAGCTGAATGACCTCATAGGCAGCTTGTCGATATCCCGGTGATGCTTGAATTCGATGGTATTGAGCTATTCGATCTGCATATCGAAAGGCTTGCCTGCCTGATAGTTCTTCCTCAATCACTTTTTTCCAATTGTTAAACATGTGATCCCCTCCATCCCCTATCCTTCTTTAATTCTATTTTTCCAAGTGAAAACCTTTATTATTGAAAAATTAACGCACCTTAACGATTTGTTAACATGAAAAAATAATCCTTTCGTGTTGTTTTATCGTTCTGCCTTAGCTAATGTCCGTTCGATTATTTCATCAATTGAGCCCTTCCCATAATATAAAACACGATAAACTTTGTTATGTTTTCTTGCAATAAAAGCTGCATTAAAATTCCCTTGGCTAAGCCACAATTCATCAAATTTACTTTCTGGTACCTTCACATAATTCTCTGAATAATAGGTGTATTTTTCTTTTAAATCTTGTACAAACCGTCTAGCTAACCATTCACTTCTTACTTCATATCCAAAAGACGAAATCGATGGGCTATATGTACCACTGTTGTCTTCCCAAGTTTCGCCCGGAACTTCCACATTTTGCTCCAATTCGTATTGCTTAGGGACTAGGATACTTGAATTCTCTTTAAAATAGTTTAACCTTTTCTCATCGATATAGGTAAACTCATCGATAAGATCGGACATTTGCACAATAGGTAGTTCCTTCTTTGGGATTGCCGGAAACCTATCTTCCTGCAATGAATTCATCAAATTTAAAAAAACGGTTAGCACCCAAAGGGAAAGAATGAAAATAACAGTTATTCCAACTACTTTATTGCGTTTGATTTTTCTATGATAGTTCTTTTCATGTTCAAGCAGGCTGCCCGACTTTAACTCTTTCATCAATTTAGACATATGAATCATCCCATTGACCATCGTGATACTAATGGACATATATGCGATTATCAACACGATTGTCTCTATGAACTTATCATTTAGATAATTGCCTTCAGGGTCAATCTGATTTGTTCCAATAATTAACATCAGGGTAATAACAAATAACAGGAGAGTAAGTATCCCTCTTTTCGTTATGTCTTTTTTTAGAATCGATAATGTTGCAGCTTGTTCGATGGGATCCGTATGAATCTCCAGCGAATTGTCCCCTTTCATGTCTCTGAATACTTGGATGAATCCACGTGTGGCTACATGCTCCCAGCCTGATTGTTTGTAAAATTCAATCCTATTATTCTCGGGCTTGTCATTTAATTTGAATACATCACAACGATAGTTCACTTTTTGAGGTTCGCATTTTTCAAATTCCGCCATCCATTTGCTAATTCCAATAAGTTTCCACCCTTGTAAAGACATATGAGAAAACCATGCCTCTTGTTCCTCAATATCCCAGGCATCTAGCCACAGCATTTTCCTTTTCACCTTATTTTTCATTAGAATCTCCGTTTCCAAGTAAGGATTTTCCATCGTCTACCATACAAGTAAGTCTTTGATGCTCATGCTTTAAAGCTTCCCTGCCATTTTCGGTAATGTGATAGATTTTTCTTCTTCCATCTAATTCATCTAAAACAATAAAGTTTTCCTGCTGCATTCGTTTCAAAATACCATAGAGAGTTCCTGGGCCCATGATAATTCGTCCGTTAGAAACTTTTTTAACCTCATCCATAACTGCATATCCATGCAGTGGATTATATAAAGCAAGCAGCACATAATACATTGCCTCAGTCATTGGAGCCCTTTGGTTATTTGCCACTTTTTATCACCTTCTATTTTCAACCAATATTATGCCTTACGATATATCGCATAACATAATAATACCGTTATTTCCATATGTTGTAAATACCAATAACGCTGCCCTCTGTGTCCCACCAGCCCTTTTTTCAGCAAAAGGCAAGAAAATTGTCAGATTATTTATGTTTTCAAATATAATAAAAGTGTATATCATTAAAACTATCTCATTGGAAGGAGTGGATACCTATAAAGAAGTTAATGTCCCTTTCCATTCCATTACTCCTTGCCTTCCTAGCTTTTAACTTTTTACACTTTTCAAACACGATTCCGCGCTCACATCCTGAAATTAAAGCAATCATCAACCTTGATGATTCGGTAGCGAAGTCGCAATCGGACGATGAGAAAAAACAGCTAATCGACCTGCAGATCCTCTTCGGACTTACATTGGTCCTACTAACAACAGTGATTCCACTCATAAATTTATCTTCAAAGTTTGACAGAAAACATATTTTTCTTATCCCCATTTTTCATCAATCGAATTACGTGATCCTCCCTCTCGAATATTTAGAAAACTAAATATAAGGGAGGAAGTTAATATGTGGGTCCGCTTTGTGATCATTGGTTTCTTTTCGTTATCAGCAGCAGGCATGCTAACGTACCAAGGCATCGAAATATTCCATGCCTTTATGGATTTCTTTAAGCAAAAATAATAGAAAAAAGCAGACGCCAAAAGGTTGTTAAACAACCTTTTGACATCTGCTTCTTTTTTGACTTATTCCTTCATTGCCGCAACTTTCTCTTTCACTTCTTGAATGTTTTTCATCTTGTTATCCCAGCATTTTTGGCTCAGGTCAAGAGGGTAATCTTCAGGATTCATGAGCCGCTTGTACTCGTCCCATAATGCATCGAGATTTTGCTTTAGATACTCGCGGGACTCTTCTAAGCAAGGAATTTCATAAACGAGCTCTCCGCCAGTAAAAATATCCTCATGAAGCTCTTTTGCCGTAAAGTTTGTAACCACCTTGTTAATGTAGGTATGGGTTGGGTGGAACATTCTTAACCGCTTTTCCGGGAGTTTTTCATCCTCAAGCGCAATGTAATCACCTTCCGCATGGTGGTTAGTATTATTGATAATCCGGTACACCTTTTTCATCCCCGGAGTCGTCACTTTATCCGGATTAGAGGAAATTTTAATCGTATCCTCCATATGGCCGTCCTTTTCTTCAATCGTGACAATTTTATAAACAGCACCAAGGGCAGCTTGGTCAAAAGCAGTAATCAGCTTCGTGCCGATACCCCAGCTATCGATTTTGGCTCCCTGTGCTTTTAAGTTGATAATCGTGTGCTCATCCAAATCGCTTGAGGCATAAATTTTTGCCTCTGTAAAACCGGCTTCATCCAGCAATTTTCGCGCTTCCTTCGAAAGATAAGCAAGGTCGCCGCTGTCAAGACGAATTCCGATAAAATTAATCTTATCTCCCAGTTCCTTCGCCACTTTAATGGCATTTGGCACGCCGAGGCGGAGAGTATCATACGTATCAACTAAAAAGACGCAGTCTTTATGTGATTCCGCATATTTATGAAAAGCAGTGTATTCATCTTTATAGGCTTGGACCATCGAATGCGCATGGGTTCCCGCAACAGGAATGCCAAACATTTTACCTGCCCTTACATTGCTTGTTGCTTCAAAGCCAGCAAGATATGCAGCTCTCGTACCCCAAATAGCAGCGTCCATTTCTTGAGCCCGTCTTGTCCCAAACTCCATCGCCACTTCATTGCCAACTACTTGCTTGATGCGTGACGCCTTTGTCGCAATTAATGTTTGATAATTCACAATGTTGAGCAAAGCTGTTTCAATTAACTGCGCCTCTGCCAAGGGTGCATCAACCCGTATAATCGGCTCATTGCCAAAAACGAGCTCGCCCTCTTTCATCGAACGAATCGATCCAGTGAACCGTAATTCTTTAAGGTAGGCTAAAAAATCTTCCTTATAGCCTACTTCATTTTTCAAATACTCAAGGTCTTCTTCACTAAAACGGAAGCCTTGAATAAACTGAATGACCTTTTCTAGGCCAGCAAAAACAGCATAGCCATTGCCAAAAGGAAGCTTGCGGAAAAATAATTCGAAGACCGCGCGTTTATTATGTATTCCATCTCTCCAATATGTCTCTGCCATATTGATCTGATATAGATCCGTATGCAAAGTTAAACTATCATCATGATAAATGTGTTTCATAATCGCCCTCCGGAGTACTATTACAGCTTTTCACCATTACAAATAATAATACCATTAAAAAAACTATATAACCATAGCCCCGAGCGATTGTTCAAAATGTCCGAGGGCCCATTCATGACCTGCCGAATTAAATGATGCAACAGCATCCTTATAGACAACAATTTTAAAGCCTTTATTATACGCATCAACTGCTGTATGCAGAACACAAATATCGGTGCAGACACCAACAAGGTGAACCTCGGTAATGCCCCGCTCACGTAATTTGATTTCAAGGTCTGTTCCGGCAAATGCGGAGTATCTTGTTTTATCAAGATAAGCCACATTTTCACGGTGCTTATTTTCAGCATAAACCTGTTGTAATATGCCAAACAGGTCTCTTCCAGCGGTGTTGCGAAGATTATGCGGCGGGAACAGCTTCGTTTCTGGATGATATTCATCGCCTTTGTCATGAACATCGATGGCAAAAACAACATAATCGCCATTCTCAATAAATCCTTTTGTCAGTTTGGCGATTTCCCCTTCAATCGCCTGCCCCGGCTTACCACATGTTAACGCCCCGGCATCCGCCACAAAGTCATACGTATAATCGATATTGATTAATGCCTTGTTTACCATTACCCCTTCACTCCTTTACTGTCTTGACTGATGTCTTTAATTCATTATATATATTATTCGTTAACTCTTAAAGCAAAACCTCTTTTTAAAAAAGGCTGTGTTAAAAGTGAATGTTGATTTCCGTTCCAGGCGCTTCGCTTTCCGCGGGGCGGGCGGTGAGCCTCCTCGGCGCTAAAGCGCCTGCGGGGTCTCACCTGTCCCGCTGCTCCCGCAGGAGTCTCGCGCCTTCCACTCCAATCAACATTGTGATCAAAATCAACAATATTCTTTAACACAGCCTTAAAAAAAAGCCCGCTCCATAGGAACGAACTTCTTCTTAACTATATTTTTTTCCTGATTGCCAATTTGTTGGCCGGTCATTTGGACGTATGTCAGCAAGCGGGACAAATACCTCTAAATGACGGTATAGATTTTCAAACTCTGCTGGCAATAAGCCGCCGAATTCACCATCTAGATTCAACTGCACCTTTTCACTGGAATAAACTTTAATGCGGTTCGCCTGCGTGTAAACCACATTCTGATCATTCACGTGTTCACCGCGGACTGCTAACGTCGCAATTCGGACAAATTCAGCAAGATTTACCTTTTTCAAGATTAACAGCGAAAATAAGCCATCATTTATCGAGGCATCAGGCGCCAGCCTTTCAAACCCGCCAATTGAATTGGTCAGGCCGACAAGAAACATCATCGCTTCGCCTTCAAATAGCTTGCCATCATACTCGATTCTTAGGTGTGATGCCTTTATGGATGGCAGCATTTCCATGCCTTTTAGATAGTAGGCAAGCTGGCCGAGCATCGTTTTTAATTTGCTAGGCACCTCGTAGGTAAGTTCGGTGATTCTGCCGCCGCCCGCAATATTAATAAAATATTTATCATTGATGCGTCCAATATCGACGGGGATCATTTCCCCTTTAGTGATAATATCCACTGCAGTATTGACGTCCCTAGGAATGTGCAAGGCACGGGCAAAGTCATTGGTTGTACCAGTCGGAATAATACCTAGTTTCGGGCGATAATCCTGATCCGCGAGGCCATTCACCACTTCGTGAATCGTTCCATCTCCGCCTGCTGCAATGACGATATCATATTTACGTTTGACAGCAATCCGTGCTGCCTTCGTTGCATCTCCTGCACCAATCGTAGCGTGAGTAGATGCTTCATATCCGGCTGCTTCTAGTTTTTGAAGAATTTCCGGAAGATGGCGCTTAATCAGTTCACGCCCTGAGGTAGGGTTGTAAATCAGTCTTGCTCTTTTCATCATTTCATCATCCTATTTTTTGAAATAACAATTGGCTCCGTCAGTTCTATATTCTACCAATTATCATCCTTGCTTACAAATCTTAGATAGCGGTTCCACTCCACCATTTACCATTGGAAATTATTCAAGAGTCATTCCTGCCAATAAAGGCGGTGTGAGCAGAGCAAGGTTTCACTTCATTCGTTTCCTAAAAATGTATATTAATAACTAAACTAAGATAAAGAATTTCGCTTTTGCGGCCCTCCGCCACTTTTCCAAACTTCTTGCAAGTAAAAAGTCCATTACCTATAATAACTCTTTTTATTATTTTTGCAAAAAATAAAAAGCGGAAGCGCGCGTTCCGCCTCCGAAGCTTACTCTTATGTGCTAGGTGTGATTATTCGATCGTATTCAGGCTCACTGAATAAGCATCGGCAATATTAATCCGATATTTACCTTCACCGGATTGATACACCGCATTTTTTGCCCTCGATTGATCATCACCCTCGGAACTTACTTTCTCCGTTACCTTCCAGTCGCCATCCTTCCCTCTTACATCTTGGACATCAACCGCAGCCACCTTTAAATTACTACCCGATGCGACATCTACGGCAATCGAGGAGGTACTTTCGATACTCCAATCATTTGCCAGCATCCGTGGTTTCAAGGTTAGTGAGTTATCATTGCCAATGACTTCAAGCTTGACATCTTTTGGAATGAGGATAGTTGCCGCCACTTCACCATGCGAATAAAACGGCCCAATCTCATTCGGCAGCGTCTTTACATTCAGATAAAGCGTATCACCCTTTTGTTGGGCAGCAATAATATCATCTGCGCTTTTAAGCAGCCCCGCTTTTTTCGCCGTCTGCATCCGGTACGTTCCGAACATCGAAACCTCTTTTTCCTCCGTCGCTTCAATCGTCATATCATAGCCAACCGTTCTTACTACGACCCGTGTGATGCTATCATTGGTTTTATAAGCGAAAGCAGGCAGTTCGAACGAGCGCTCTTCTCTGGCCATGACATCTTCCACTTTGCCCATAATTCCTGTGGTACTAAATATCGCAAACAAAATTCCTGCAGTCCCAAGCACCGCGACAAAAAAGATGCTGAGAAAGTCATATTTTAACACCGGCTTTTCCTGTCTGGATAAAAATATATAGAGCAAAATCTCAATCCCAAGGACTACCAATAAAAGCGGCCACCATGCCGTCATTACCTGAACAAGATCTAATCCGAGAAACTTTGAGAAAAAAAGGAAGAGGCCAAGGAATAAGAGCGAGGCTCCCATCGAAAACGTACCCACTCGCCATGTTCTCATATTTTTTCAGCCCCCTTTCTTTTTCGGAGCATAAACCCAATTCCGGCTCCGATTAAGGCCAGTCCTGCTATTGCTTTTCCCCACTTATTCATGATTCCCAGCCTCCTTCTTTTGTTTGCTTCCGGATAAAAGCTTGATCCCCCCGCCAATCAACAGGAGACAGACAAGTCCAGTTTGGAAGTACCCTTGAACCCAATACATAACGTCGATATTAATTAATCTTCTTAATATCGGCGAAAATGCCGGGAGCAGTACGTTCATTACTAAATAGTAGGCACCCAGTAGGATTAGCCCAATGCCGACCCATTTTTGATGATTAAGGAAATAAGCAATGATTGGGATATCTTCCACTTTTTCTTCCCCATACCTTGACACCTTTTGCATCGCGTCAAAAAAGCTGTAAAACCAGATAATCGGGATAAGAAACAAGAAGATCCCAAGTCGTAATACATCTAAGATATAAACCGAAAACAAGAATGCTGCCATTAACTGAATGCCGCGTCGCTGTAAGCCAAGGTACAGATGTCCCGCTCCTGGAAAAATCGAAAGGAACGTCGCAATGGCCTTACTTTTTTTGCCGTCTTCCCTGCGTAATTCAAAATCCTCATAAATGGTTCGGTCAACCAGCTCCTCACCGCGCTGCTTTTTATTTACCTGCTGCACAGCATCAAAGAATCCGTACACCCAGATAATCGGGAGCGCTGCTAAAAAGACGAGAAATTCTCCGCGGCTTGATAGTGCCGTAATAAAGATGACCATAACACCTAGCCCTAAAAATGTGGCCAGTAACGTTAAGCCCCGATTCATTAATCCAAGTTGAAAATGACCAAGTCCCGGAATGAAGGATAGGACAATCGTATAAAAACGTTCTGAATCTTGTCCTGCCTTTGAAGTCAGGTAGTCGGGATTTGCTGCCGTCAGTGCCTTCTTTTGTTTTGAAATCTGCACGCCCATATCAATGAAACTAATCAAATAGATGAGGATACCGGCCATGAAGGTTAGGACCGCGAATTCCCCATTATGATTACCCGCGAATAAGGAAATCACAGTTACAAACGCCAAACCTATTACCGATAGTAAATACATCACCCCGCGAAACATATTGCCGAAGTATATATGACCGAGGCCGGGAAACAGGGATAATGTTAGTGCCTTCGTTGAACTTTTCATTTCTTATTTGCCTCCTTTTTTTCTAGTGAGTCCATCCATGCAAATGTTTTATTAATAACGCCTTCCGTCACTGAAGGCTTTTTTTCCTGAACTTGCGTCGGACTTTCGATTGATTTCGCATATGATGCAAGCGATTGAAAAGCACCTGAGAATGTCAATAACAGCGTTGCAGCCGCCGCCAGCAAATAGTGAAACGCCGCCTGCTGATAAAAAGGTTTCTTCCTATTTGTAGGTTTTCGTACCCCAGGAATGGTGTCAGGCACCGCCTCTTTTTGTTTCGAGACCTCAGACATCACCATATCTGTAAAGCTGCTCTCATTTGATAGAATCGGAAGTGATGTTTCATTTGCCGCCATTGCTTGTATATATTGCTCAAGGCATTGGTCGCATGTATACAAGTGATTTTCAAGCTGCTCACGTTTTTGGTCATTCATTTCGTTTTTTACGTATTGCACCCATTCCTCATAACAGTAATGCTTCATGAAAAATCGTCCTCCTTCCAATTCTTTTTCATCCAATGACGAGCCCGGTACAGCTTCGTTTCAATCGTCTTCACCTGGACATTTTGTTCCTCGGCCATTTGCTGATAGCTTTTCTCTGCTATGTAAAAGCCGTAGATCACTTCGCGGTAATTCTCAGGGACTTCATTCAGTTTTTGCCTAACCAGCCTGCGCCGATCCAGCTCGATAATCTCTTTCTCAACACTATCCTTCGGTGTTCCCAATGCTTGCTGCTCGAGGCCATCGACAACTTCCTCTCTTCTTCTCGCCTGTTTCCTCTTCATATCAATCGCATGATTCACGGCAATGCGCGTCATCCACGTTTTAAAGCCTTGATTCTCATATTGGGGGAGAGCCGTATATATTTTCATAAACACTTCTTGGGCAGCATCTTCCGCTTCCTTCTGATCACGAAGAACAGCAAAGACGGTCCGGAACACATCATTGCGGTACTTCTCAACCAAAAGGCGAAAGGCATAGTCATTGCCGCCAAGCACTTTTTCGATTAAAGCTGTGTCACTAATCGTTCTCTCCCCCTTTCTTTTTTGTCTATCACATGAATAGACGAAAAGTTTTTTATAAACCCCTACACTTTTTTAAAAATTTATTTTTATCATACCATGCTTCCTTGAAAAAAATAGGACACGGATTAGCCGGTTCTTTGATGAATCCACCTTTTTGAGATTCGCTGATAAAAGATGAAAATTTGCTGATAAAGTGCGTGAATTCGCCGATAGAATTGTTTATTCGCTGATATATATGGTAGGGTTCAATATAAAGAGTAATTTTACACCTTATTTTGAACTTTTATGAGTTTAAACAATGCTAAAAACAGGAAATAACCTTATTTAAAAGAGTTTTGTCTATTTTCAAAAGAGTTTTGTCCATTTTTGATGGAGTTTTGTCTATTTTTTATATGGTTTTGTCTATTTTCCGAAGCCTTATGTTTAATTAGATATTTAATGGAAATAAAATGAATAAAAAAACGTGCAAGAACCTGCCTCGCACGAAAAAATGTTATTCAACCAATCGCAAAATACAAACATTGCACTCATGCGGAATGGCAAATGGCTCTTGGTCTGGTAATAATTCAACTAATTTCTGAAGCGCTTGTTTCCTGACCGGCTCACTTAGTCCTGCCAGCCACGAGATCGATTCTACTCGTTCAACCCATTCCATTTTTGCAAAACTTACCGAGTAATTTAACTTATAAAAGTCTCTCAGCTCAAAGCCGCCATATTGCCATTCTCCGAACCATTCAACGGGAAAGCCATTAATACGCTGCTTGGACGTTGCCTTCGAACCAGCTGGCTTTAATCCCCCATCTACATATTCTGTCAATATCTCTAAGGTTTTTTCTACAATAGCCGAATCTGCTAGAAAACCAGAATCAATAACAATTAACGTCCCTTTTGCTTTTAAAATCCGTTTCATTTCTTGAATGGCCTTAGAACGGTCGAACCAATGCCAGGCCCGCATAACAGTGACAATATCATACTTGGAATCTTCTAAATCGGTAGCCTCTGCCGTTCCTTGCCAATACGGAATCGTAAAATTTTTTATCTGATTCAATGTTTTCGCCTGATTCAGTAATTCTACTGATGGCTCAATGCCAACAATTTCCGCTTTCCTCATCGCAATTTTCCGTGTTAACGCACCGGTTCCTGAGCCGATATCAGCAACCTTTTTTCCATCAAAAAAAATATTGCGCAGCTGCAAGCTGTCCATTAACGTGACCGGAATATCTTCTCTTGAACGGGCATAGCTATTAGCAACCTGGCCAAAATCAATCTGTTTCATGTTGGGCGCTCCCTTTATTTCCGAATGGTGATAATTTAACAAAATAATACCATTTAATTGTGATAGAATGCTATTAGAATAGGAAATTTATTTAATGAGGGATGGTACTTATGTTGTGGTTGTTACTTCTTTCTTCTTACTTAATAGGAAGTATTCCTACTGCCTTGATTGTGGGCAAGCTGATCTTTGGTGTGGATATCCGCGAGCATGGCAGCAAAAATCCCGGTGCAACCAACACCTTGAGGGTGCTTGGGAAAAAATCCGCCGTGTTTGTGCTCCTCATTGATCTTGCAAAAGGCGCCTCTGCTGCATACCTGCCAATTTATTTTAACATTGATGTGGAACCGCTCTACTTCGGACTAATCGCAGTTGTCGGTCATTGCTTTCCAATTTTTGCAGGCTTTCGAGGTGGAAAAGCGATTGCGACAACAGCAGGGGCACTGTTGGTTGCTAACCTTCCGTTATTCATAGTTTCATATCTCACCTTCTTTTTGGTCATTTTTTTAACAAAGTATGTATTTTGGGGTTCCATCTCAGTTGGCCTGAGCATGCTCGTCTTTGCTTTTATCTCCCCAAAACTAGAATTAGAACTTATCCTTTTACTTTTCTCGTTATTATTAATTTATCTGCACCGCTCCAACATCCGAAATTTCATCCTTGGTATTGAACCGAAAATCAATGATAAAAATTTAATTAACGATAGAATTCCTCCGAAAAACAGCGGATTCTAACCGAAAATCCCCGGTGAATACTCATCCGGGGATTTTTCTTATTTTATTAAAGTGGTCATAATACTATTGGCAACCATTCGCCAAATAGCCGTATCCTTCTGGTAAGAAGCCGCCAGCCCTTTATAGAGCGCCATTTGCTTCTCCTGAAAATCCTCCGCTTCTTTAGCCGGCAATGCTGCCCGCCGCTCCATCACAAGTGCTTGCACTTCAGGCGCTCTTGGCCCCCAAACTCCCACTTCACGACCTTCTTCATTTAGAAAAATATATATAGGAATCGCTCGTGACGTGCCATTCGTTAAATATTGATCCATCAACTCGAGATTTTGATCACGGAGGACAAAACGCAGTTCCATACCCGCTGCTTCGGCAATCCGCATCAAAATTGGGTTGTTCAGCAGCGCATCCCCACACCAATCCTCTGTTAGCACAATAGCACGGAGATTTTGTGTTCTTAACGTTTCCAGTTGATCCTTATCCTCTGACGTTAAGGAAAAATGCTCATAAATCGTGTGCATTTCCTCTTTATTTTGCTTCATCGACTTTATGTACTCATCCGCCGTCAATCCTTTTTGAAACCATGCATTTAAATCCATCTTACCATCCACTCCTTTCATTTTCTTTTATGATAAGCGTTTTAACCAAATGTTACAAAAGAACCGCTTTTAGTTATTTTGTAACATTATTTTATAAGTATTTATCACTATTTTACAAAAGTAATTATTTGACACTAGCAATAGATATTTTCAATTGATAGAATATTTTATATAAGGTGAATATTATTTAAATTATTTTCTACCTATAATAAAGGGGGTAAATTTATGTCCGCTGTATCACTACAACTAGTTTCTATTGGAATTTACATTGCGATGATGTTATTTATCGGCTGGTATTCCTATCGAAAAACGAGCAATTTGACGGATTACATGCTTGGGGGAAGGTCGTTAGGACCTGCCGTCACCGCCTTAAGTGCCGGTGCAGCTGACATGAGCGGCTGGCTGTTAATGGGCTTGCCCGGGGGAATCTATTTAACTGGTTTAGCAGACGCGTGGATTGCTATCGGTCTGACAATCGGAGCTTATTTAAACTGGCTCTTAGTCGCACCGCGCCTGCGCTCATATACTCAGGTTGCCAATGATTCGATCACGATTCCAAGCTATCTTGAAAACCGCTTTAAAGATAATACAAAACTGCTCCGGATTGTTTCGGGAATTGTAATTCTTCTATTCTTTACTTTCTATGTTTCATCGGGGATGGTTTCGGGAGCTGTATTCTTTAAAAGCTCGTTTGGCACGAGCTACCATACAGGCCTTTATATTGTGGGCGGTGTTGTCGTTGCCTACACTTTATTTGGCGGGTTCCTCGCGGTAAGCTATACCGATTTTATTCAGGGGTTAATGATGCTGATTGCCCTGCTGCTGGTTCCGGCGATTGGAATTTTCCACACTGGTGGTCTAGCTGAAACGTTTGAAACGATTCGAGCAATCGATTCGACTAAACTTGACTTCTTAAAAGGCACAACCTTTTTAGGAATTATTTCGGCACTAGCATGGGGGCTTGGCTACTTTGGACAGCCGCATATCATCGTCCGCTTTATGGCCATCAATTCGATCAAAGAAATAAAGAGCGCCCGCCGGATTGGCATGGGCTGGATGATTTTCTCGCTTATAGGGACTGTTTTCACTGCCCTTATCGGTATTGCTTTTTTTAAACAAAACCCGCAATTTACGCTGGATGATCCTGAAGCAGTATTCATTCAATTGGGGCAAATTTTATTCCATCCAATCTTCGCCGGCTTTGTCTTGGCCGCAATCCTAGCGGCGATTATGAGCACCATCTCTTCGCAGTTAATCGTGACTTCCAGTGCACTTGTCGAAGACTTATACAAAATGGTCGTGAATAAAAATGCGAAGGATCAACAGCTTGTCTTTTTAGGCAGAATGGCCGTCCTGCTTGTCGCAGTCGTCGCTGCTCTTCTAGCTTTCAAACAAGATAACACCATATTAGATCTCGTTGCCTATGCGTGGGCAGGCTTCGGCGCTTCCTTTGGTCCGATCGTTTTATTAAGTTTATTTTGGAAAAAGATTACGAACTGGGGCGCCCTGTCCGGGATGATTGTCGGTGCCGTTACCGTCATCGTCTGGAAAAATGGCAACCTTGGAAAGGTTTTCTTCGGGGAATCACTTTATGAAATCGTGCCAGGATTTGTTCTCAACCTGCTTGTCGCTGTCATTGTCAGCTTAATCACTTATAAGAAAAATGAAGCAATTGAGAAGGAATTTGATGAGAGTGTCCGTTTATTAAAACAGGAATAGTGTTTAGAATACGCTCGGTTACCCGAGCGTTTTTTCAATGCGCTTATTTCCAAGTTAGTCAGTTTTTACTTAAATTTAGAATTTCCCTACATGAAGGAGGAGAATTATCATTTCTTGAAGAAAGGTAAAGAAACAAAAATAATTATTGGAGGAATTAAGAATGGTCCCACAAAGAGTAAGTTTATTAACATTAGGTGCACGAAATTTACCTGCACTACGTGTTTTTTATCAATCGTTAGGCTGGGAAGAAACGGATTTTAGCTCGGATCAATACGCTGTCTTTAAAACAGCAGGCACATTGCTTTCCTTATTTCCAATTGCGGAGCTGGCCAAAGATGCCGGCATCGAAATTTCACAGTCAACCGAAACTTTTCACGCAGTGACCTTTGCGATTAATGTTGAGAAACCAGAACAAGTAGACACTACCATTGAAGAAATCCGTGAAGCCGGCGGGAAAATATTACGAGAACCAAGTGACGCCTTTTGGGGCGGCCGCACCGCCTATTTTGCCGACCCTGAAAATAATCTCTGGGAAGTGGCCTGGAATCCGAACTCTGTCTTTGATGAGCACGGGACGATGATCTCGTTTTAATTTTAAAAAGGTATCTAACAAGTATTTTTAGATACCTTTTTTTATTTCTTAAGTAAATTTGCAGTTTTATTGATATTCAACTCCTAAAAAGGCGGTGATTTCTTAAAATAAGCTTTAAAAATATACAGATATTTTTTATCAGCGGTTTTCTGGAATTTATCAGCGATTTCCGTCAGTTTATCAGCGAATTACCCCACTTTATCAGCGAATACGAGATTTTATCAGCGAATCGATAAAAATTCAAATAAAGATCCCTACCCTATTAGCTAGAAATCTATTATTCCTCAATCCAATCCTCAGCCAGCATCCCGTATACCATATGGTCAACGTAATGGTCATACAACCATTCGGCTTGTCTGATGCAGCCTTCGTTTACAAAACCTAATCTTTCAGGAATACTTCGGCTTTTCTTATTCTCCACTGCTGCCCTAATTTCAACTCGGTTTAACTTTAATTCGCTTATGGCATAATCGGTCAGTGCTCTAGCTGTTTTAGTCATGATCCCATTTCCTTGGTATTCCGCGGCAAGCCAATAACCAATGTGAGCATTTTTATTCGACCAATCAATTGTGTTAAAGCTCGCAGCTCCGACGATTTCACCTTTGAATAAAATTACCGCATTCAAGCTTTTATTCTCGGCATAGCCCTTTAAACACATTTGAATAAAACCTTTTGTATCCTCAATTTTAGTAGTCATATCAAGCCACGGGAGCCACTCCCGCAAATGTTCTCGATTTTGATTGGTCAATTCAAATATTCTTTCAGCATCCTTTAATTCTATTAACTTCAGAGATACTTCTTCGTCAATCTTATGGCTGAACATGATTCTCCCCCTCTTGATTACTAGTTTATTTTGAATATTAACATACTTTTCAACGGAAAAACCAAATACTTTTTTTTCTACAAATTTTTCACAAGATTTGTGACGAAAATTCCCTTATATCAACGAAAACCACAGTTTCAATCAAACGTTTGATTGGATAGAAAAAAACTAATCAAACGTTTGATTGAAATAGAATTAGAGACTTTAAACAAAGGGTTTTCCCCTAGAAATCAGCAAGAAAAGTGTCGACAATTGGGAGCTATTTTCAATTTTCATCCACTAACCTTGGCGAAAAATGGCACTTGTCCGCTAATATTACAGACTTCGACAAGCATTCCTATATTTCAATATTAATCAAACGTTTATTTGAAAAGGGGGCGACCTCTTACCACCTTTGACTTTTTCCCGGGAAATTGAAAAAATTCTTGTCGAACCACGCTCGACTTTTTCCCCTACACAAAAAGCCGGCAGAAAAAATCTGCCAGCTTCTGATTTATCGTTTTTGTAATTCCTGTTGTAATAGCTGATTAACCATTTGCGGATTGGCTTGTCCCTTGGTGGCTTTCATTAGCTGACCAACAAGGAAACCAACCGCTTTGTTTTTCCCAGCTTTAAAATCTTCAATCGATTTCGGGTTGGCATCAAGGACTTCTGTGATAATTTTCAAAAGTGTTCCTTCATCCGAAATTTGCACGAGACCTTTTTCTTTCACGATTTGCTCGGCATCGCCGCCATTTTCGATTAACTCTTGAAATACTGTTTTCGCGATTTTCGATGAAATCGTGCCATTTTCAATGAGTTTAATCATTCCCGCTAAGCCTTCTGGAGTTAAAGCAACTTGATTAAGCTCTTTCGACTCGGCGTTTAAATAGGCGGAAACATCGCCCATGATCCAGTTCGAAGCCAGCTTCGCATCGGCACCGCCACCCACAGTTGCTTCAAAGAAATCGGCCATTTCTTTTGTCATTGTAAGCACCTTGGCATCATATACAGGTAAGCCAAGTTCTTCCACATAACGCTTTTGCCGCTCATCTGGAAGCTCAGGGATTTCCGCGCTAATCCGTGCTTTCCAGTCCTCATCAATGAATATATCCAATAAGTCAGGTTCAGGGAAGTAGCGATAATCATCGGAACCTTCTTTGACCCTCATGAGCAAGGTTGCGCCAGTTGCCTCATCAAAACGACGAGTTTCCTGTTCAATGACCCCGCCTGCCGAAATCACTTCTTTTTGACGTTTTTCTTCATATTCAAGACCTTTGCGAACAAAGTTGAACGAGTTCAAATTCTTCAATTCCGTTTTCGTACCGAATTCCTCTTGTCCCACCGGACGAATGGAAATATTAGCATCGCAACGGAGCGATCCCTCTTCCATCTTACAATCGGAAACGCCTGTATATTGAATAATTGACTTTAATTTTTCAAGATATGCATAGGCCTCGTCTGGAGTACGGATATCTGGCTCGGAAACAATCTCAACAAGTGGAGTACCCTGACGATTGTAGTCGCATAATGAGTACCCTTTTCCATGGTTCAGTTTTCCGGCATCCTCTTCCAGATGAATTCTCGTGATTCCAATCCGTTTCGTATAGCCGTTTACCTCAATTTCAATCCATCCGTGCTCGCCAATCGGCTTGTCAAATTGCGAGATTTGATAAGCCTTTGGATTGTCCGGGTAAAAATAGTTTTTACGGTCAAATTTCGTATGTGACGCAACCTCACAGTTTAACGCCATCGCCGCCTTCATTCCGAACTCAACCGCCTTTTTATTAAGAACAGGTAAAACCCCAGGATATCCTAGATCGATTACACTCGTATTCGTGTTCGGCTCATCACCAAACTGGTTTGGACTGGCTGAGAAGATTTTAGAGTCTGTTTTTAACTCGACATGGACTTCAAGTCCGATCACTGTTTCAAATTCCATTGTTTTCACCCCCTACAATTCCGGCTTTTGTTTATGAAAGTCTGTCGCTTGTTCGAAAGCATGTGCTGCTCGATAAACTGTTGCTTCATCAAAATACTTACCGATGATTTGCAGGCCTAACGGCAAACCACCATCAAAGCCGCAAGGAACTGAAATTCCTGGCAAGCCCGCTAAGTTCAAAGGAATCGTTAAAATATCATTCGCGTACATTGTTAATGGATCCTCTATATTTTCGCCAATTTTAAAAGCAGGAGTTGGCGCTGTCGGCCCGACAATCACATCATATTTGGCAAGCACATCTTCAAAATCCTTCTTAATCAAGGTACGAACCTGTTGTGCTTTTTTATAATAAGCATCATAGTAGCCCGAGCTTAACGCAAACGTACCGAGCATGATGCGACGTTTCACTTCATCGCCGAAACCTTCTGCACGTGTCTTTTTATATAAATCGATTAAGCTTTCTGCATCTGGTGTCCGGTACCCATAACGCACCCCGTCAAAACGGGCAAGGTTCGCTGATGCTTCAGATGAAGAAAGTAAGTAGTAGGCTGCTAGAGCGTATTTGGAGTGTGGGAGTGATACCTCTTCCCAAACTGCTCCTAAACTTTCAAGGACTTTTAAAGCAGCTAACACGGATTGACGTGCAGCTTCGCCAACTCCTTCGCCAAGATATTCCTTTGGTACAGCAATTTTCAGACCTTTCACGTCACCTGTTAAGGCAGCCGCAAAGTTCGGAACATCTACATTTGCTGATGTCGAGTCCATCGGGTCAATTCCAGAGATTGCTTGTAAAAGAAAAGCATTATCCTCAACGGTTCTCGTAATCGGCCCAATTTGATCAAGGGAGGAGGCAAAGGCAACAAGACCGAAGCGGGACACACGTCCATAGGTTGGCTTCATGCCGACGACACCACAGAAAGAAGCAGGCTGGCGGATGGAACCACCTGTATCAGAGCCTAATGAAAATAGAACTTCTCCAGCGGCTACCGATGCTGCCGAACCGCCAGATGATCCTCCTGGTACCCTGTTAAGATCCCACGGATTCTGCGTTTTTTTAAAAGCTGAGTTTTCATTCGACGAACCCATGGCAAACTCGTCCATGTTTAGCTTTCCAATGGTCACAGTTTCTGCCTGTTGCAGTTTTTGAACAACGGTTGCGTCGTAAATTGGATCGAAGTTTTCGAGAATTTTACTCGCGCAGGTTGTTCGTAAGCCCTTTGTCACGATGTTATCCTTCACACCAATCGGCATTCCAAATAGCAATCCTTTTTGAGAATCGGCTGCAAGTTTTTCATCCAGTAATTTTGCTGATTGCCGTGCCTGTTCTTCATCCAACGTTAAAAACGCCTGGACCTTATCTTCAACTTGACCAATCCGCTTATACGATTCCTCCACTAGGTCAGTCACTTTTAGTTCTTTCTTATGTAATAGCTCATGAAGATCTGAAACTTTATAATCAAATAAACTCACTTTTTTAATCCTCCTTCCCCATTATATTCGGTACTTTAATCTGTCCGTCTTGATGCTCCGGTGCATTTTTCAGTACCTCTTCAAGCGGTAATCCTTGTTGTGGAATATCCTCCCGCAAGACATTTTTCATATCAAGCACATGGTATGTAGGTTCTACATTTTCTGTATCCAGTTCATTTAACTGTTCTGCAAAGGTAATAATCGCATCGAGCTGCTTTGTGAACTTTTCCGCTTCTTCTTCTGTAATCGCCAAGCGTGCTAAGTTGGCAACATGTTTCACCTGGTCATTTGAAATTCGTGACATAATTTTTGACCCCCAATCCCAACGCTATTTTAATATTGATGATACCAAACTTTTCCGCGTTACCGCAATGATTCCTTCTTCAGTATGGACAATAGTTCGTCTTTTTAGATTATGACGAATCTCACACAATTCCTTTTTCCATAAATATCAATAGGTTTATCACTGACTTTGCTGAAACATTCCCTTATAATAGTCAGAGATAATTGAGTTTAGGAGAGTTACTGAATGAAAAAACGAAGACGGAGTAAATTCAAAACCTTTTTCGTGCTATTTATTATTTTTTGCGCGTTGGCGATGTTTCAAAATCATTTCCAAAAACAAAGTTCCCCTCATATAGTAGAAAACGATCCATTTACTGACGTAAAAAAATATACACCTATAATACACGATGAATTAGCGAAATATCAGCTTGAAAGTCATACAGATACCCTTATTGCCCTCATGCAGCAGGAAAGCCGCGGCAAAGGCGGAGATCCGATGCAGGCTTCTGAATCGGCTGGTTTAGCACCAAACACGATTAACGATCCGAAACAAAGTATTCAAGCTGGGGTCAAACATTTTCAGAGCGTACTTACTTATGGAAATCAAAAAAAGGTCGATTTTCCCACCATTATTCAGGCATATAACATGGGCAGGGGCTATGTTGACTATGTCGCGCAGCACGGCGGCAAACATAGTGAGGCGTTAGCGAAAGAATTCTCCCTACTTCGGGTAAAAGAGAAGCCAAACATTTACACATGCGGCGGCGATAAAAATAATTTCCGTTATCCCTATTGCTATGGTGATTTTACCTACAGCACAAAAGTAGCGAAAAATATGGAATTGTTAGTGGATAGTATTCCAGTGAATAGCAGCGAAAAAACACCCGGTGGAGCCTATTAGGAATCCATCGGGTGTTTTGAAATGTCTGCAAACTTTTTGCCACTTCTGCTGAATCCCCCAAAATGCCGCTGTATTTGGAAACAATTCGTTAATTTGAATCCGTCTTTGTTCCTTCCGCCTTTGCTTTTAAGGCCTCATTCATTTTAATAAATCCTTCACGTGTATCCTTAAAAAGGGTTATATAAAACATGTTCGTCAAAGACACGACTATGCCATCAAAATCTTCATACTGAATAAATTTAACACGATCATCTGATAATCGTTGGATGACTAAATGATGATTACCATCAAAAATTTTCGGGATGTTCGCCACACGGCCAATCCAATTTATTTCCATTCCAGGTTTAACCTGCAGTAACGTAGGCTCAAAGGGATCTAATTTAAGGCTTCCGTTTTGCAATTTCATTAGCAGCTTTTCCCCAGCATTTAGTTTTCCTTGTGCTTCCTTCATAAAGGGATTCCACTCAGAATAGGATTCTAAATCTGAGATGATCGCCCACACCTGTTCTTCCGATGCATTAATTTCTACTTCCGTATAAATTTTTTTACTTCCAAAGCTAAGACTGATTATTATTACAAAAAAGGATAGAACAACTGAAAGGATTATCTTTTTTGAACGGCTGACCTTTTTCATTTTATTCAACTCTTCCCTATTAAAGTTTTTTTTGTGACCCTTTAAAAAGCCATTCCATGCCGTTTATACAATTTTCCTGGAATCTAAGCATATCCTGCTCTTTTGACATCGCTTGTAATGTAAGACCATCAATAACAGCCTGCACAATAGAAGCAAGCGATTCCTTTTCTTCCTGTTCAAGTGTTGTCTCCAATCCATTAATGACCTGTAGCACCCCTAGCTTCATTTCAGAATAAATCGCCTCAAACTCTTTTTCTAAATCCGGATTCTTACGACTCTCCATCCATAAACTCACGAGCAAGGTGAACCACTCAGGATTATTCCTTCTGAAAGTTACTACATGCTGGATAGCGTTTGAAATAATATCTTTGTTTTCGGTCATACCTTTTAATTGAGATGAAGATTCTGCCATCCCCCTGTTGATCATCCACTCTCTTACTACTTGGACAAGCAGGTTTTCTTTTGTGCCAAAGTAATAACCTATTAGTCCTTGGGCAACGCCGGCCTTCGCTGCTATATCCTTCATGGAAGTGCGGGCATATCCAACAGCGCCAAATAAGCTATAGGCTGCTTCCATTATTGCTTCCTTGCGTCCATCCGTTTGTTCCGTTTTTTTCATGTTTTTCACTCCAAGTTAATTTATTTGTCTGTTTGTTCGTTCAATCAATTTAATTGAAGTATATTCTTGTTTGAATGAACAGTCAATATATTTTTGGATATAATTGTTAAAATGGTCTTTTATCACGACTTATTTTAATTCGGTTCGAAATGGTTGTAGCGTTATTATTAAATGCGGTAATCCCTCTCATACCATCAACGGTCGAAATATGATGATTCCTCGCTAATCTATTCTACTAACCTTCTTATTAAACCAATGAACATACCCACAGCGATGGCAGGTCAATATCGTTGCAGAGCGATTGGCGAAATCGAGATTAAACAAAGTGGCCAATGCTGTATTCAATTGGGCATAACCATGCTCAAATTGATCATGCTGACAATGAACACAGGTTACTTCGATTCCATTTGCCTGATACTGACCAGGCCCGAATGACTTCTTTATGTTTTTTGCAAACAGTTTAACGAATCCTTTTGCCATTCAATTATCCCCCTACTAGAAATGCGTTTTCTTGACTTTTTTATTGGATAAACAAAGAATTAGTATTAGGCTAATTTTCAATTTTCACTGATTCGTATTTAACATACCATATTTTTCAATTTATGCGGGAGGAAATATAGCATGGCAGAACATGTATTTCACTTAAAGGCTAACTGGCCGAGATTACGGAATGACGTCGGAGAGATTGAGACCGGGAACCTTAAAACTAAGGTCTCGATACCGCCGGAAATGGATGGGCCTGGTGTTGGCACCAATCCTGATGAGATGCTGCTTGGGGCTGCAGCAACCTGCTATATCATTACCCTTGCAGCGATGATGGAACGCAGCGGTCTGGAGAAGGTGGCCTTGACAATGGAATCTGAAGGCATTGTTGATGTAACCAAGGGAGTAATTACCTATAAAAAGATTATCCACCGCCCTCGTATTATCTTGAAGCCGGAAGCTTCTGAAAAAGACGTTGAATTGGCTCTGCGGCTTGCCAAAAAAGCGGAAACATCCTGCATGATCAGCCGCGCTGTTCAAGGAAATGTGGAGATTGAGCTGGAGGCGAAGGTAGAAGTGGCAACTGGATGAAAGCATAGGGTCAATAGGAGATTCATGAGGACAATTTGGTTTACTTTTTGTCCTCATGAGCGCAAGCTTTGATTAATATACCCCCACTCAAGCTCTCTTTTATATGAAAAAATCCATATGGCTCTTTTCCTGTTTATAATAGTCCAATCTATCCTTCAATGTTCCTGTATGAAACTCAAATTTATGACCATCCGGGTCGGTGAAATAAATCGACCTTTTATCCCGTTCGTTCCTGGACCGCCCAGGCAAAATAGTGACGTTCAACTGCTTAAGTTTCTCATACATTTTAAAAAAATCTGCTTCTTCGATTGTAAAAGCAATATGGGTGTAGGACTGGTTTATTTCATTACGGGGGATGTCTTTTTCCAAATTAAGTGCAAGCCACAGTCCATTTAAATCAAAATAGGCCGTACTCTTGCCCTTCACCAACAGTTTCGCCTCAAAAACTTCTTGATAAAATTCTATTGATCTATCTAAATTGGAAACGGAAAATAGCAAATGGTTTATTCCTTTTATCAATTTACGATCACCTTTCCCTTCATCACCTACTGTATTCCTTATGCTGCTCGGCATTCTGTTGAGCCCAAAGCAATAGCTTTGTTTTTTCAAAATATACATTATTATCAACTGTAATATATGGCAGCATCATGCCCTCGTAAACACCGGAAGCTTCCAAAGCTTTTTTTTCATTAGAAATAATCATTTTGATTTCTTCTGCTGGTAACCCAAGGAATTTAGATGCACCGTCTAAATCAATCAAGACACCGCTTTCCGCTGTGCTTTTACTTTTTGGCTCGGCTGAAGAAGCGGATAGAGGCTTAGAAGCGATAAGATAACAGCCAATAATGATTCCTAAAGAGATTATTAAAGATGGGATCCAAAGTTTATGACTCAACAATTTCATCCTCCATTTAATCAGATTTTTTAAGAATTTCCATCTGGCAAAAACGGCTCGTACATCATAATCGCATTGTTTTCAGTAATATATTCATCATCGATCAATTCCTGATTTAAGTTATATACCTTGCGATGAATCTTGTTATGTCTAGCATAGCCGCCCCAATACTCCTGCGTCATCGAGTGTTCTTTTTCATAAACCTCGTAGGTTCTTGTCAGTGGCACATTAGCCCGCCATTCCCCGACGAGATGGGTATCGGTTAAATAGATAACTAGTTGATAGGTGGCATTTGTGTCATTTTCAATTTGCAAATCAAGGTAGTTGTAGGCACAGGTGGCCCCGCTTCCGAACGGCTGGCTACGTTTTGAATCTGGGAAAACATCGTAGCTATGACGATACCGTTCCGTTACCGACAGCGGTGTATGGAGGGTCATCCAATATATTAGATTCGAAAGTTGGCATAGGCCCCCGCCAGTTCCCGTGGTTACCTTTCCATAGTGGAGGATCATTCCGTCCACATAACCTTTGCTTTTACTCGTATTGCCAAGTAGTTTCCAATAGGAAAATGTCTCCCCCGGTTTGAGGATGATCCCATTTAACGACTTAACAGCAATTGTTAAGTTCTTGACTTTATTATGCTGCAGCCACATATCGACGTCCTTCAATTGTCGCAGCAACACGGTTTTGTGGGTAAAAATGACGTGTTTTAATTTTGCAGTTTCTTTTTGTTTTGCATAGCTTTTTCCGTCCGTATACCACTCCCAATATCGTTTCAGGCGATAATATTTTGTTCCCAAATAAATCCTAAGCTGATTACGTTTGATTGGCTGCTTGATTGGCATCATGTCAATCCCCGCTCTCTTTTCTATAACTCCCTTAATTTTATGATAAATCTAACAACTTTTGTATTTAATTTTTCTTGAAATGTAAAAAGGGTATAATTCTAAATGAATTACACCCTTTTTTCTGAGTTTTACCGTTTGAAAATTTTCGAAAACAAACCTTTTTTAACTTGAGTTTTTTCAGGGATGGGATCGTTTTTTGAAATAAAGATTTCTTCTTTATCAATTGCATGACTCATTGCTAAAACTAACCCGATTTCCGTGTCGTGCTCCTTGTTAGTGACAATCGTATGCTCAACCTTATTTTTAGTAGCCATTTTTACATATTTCGATAACACTTCATAGTTCATGTTTCCATTGAGAAGAAGCTGTGCCCCAGGGTATTTCTTCATTGACTGCTTAATTTGCGGATAAACTTCGGTCTCTGCCACCTGTCTTTTGTAGAGGGCAACAATGATCCGTTCTCTTATCGTTCCTAAGTATTTTCGCCGCTCATTCGGTTTTGTTTGCAAGGGGCCAAAGATGCCTTGCTGTAAGACCTCGTCAACGGTTGGCTTTTTCAAACAAATCAACTCCATATAAAGGCTATTATTATGTATGATGATACCTCAAAAAGTGTTACTTTCCAAAATTAAGCTATAAAGGCAGCATTTTGGCTCGGGGAAATGCTTAATTGCAAGAAAAAATTGCGTACACGAGAAAAAATTCGGCTTGGCGACAGTTGGCCATACCTTTACGACAGTTAACGCACCTTTCCCGACAGTTGACCCAACCTTTTCGACAGTTGACGCACCTTTCCCGACAGTTGAACCGCACTTTGCGACAGTTAACTAACCCCTTCCGCCAGTAATCTCACCGCTCCCGCCAGTAACCCCACCCCTTCCGCCAGTAATCCCACCGCTCCCGCCAGTAAACATACCCCTCCCGTCACCAAACTCAACTTATCAGTCAATCCCCCGCCATGATCCATAATTAATCTCGCCCTAACCTCAAAGAAATCCTCCCCTCCACTTGGAGAGAAGGACACACATCATTATTTTTGAGTAGAACCCGTGAATTGCGCCTCTTCAGTAGACCCTTTCAAAGCCGTTGTTGATGAAGTTCCGCCTGTTATCACCATTGATACTTGGTCAAAGTAGCCTGTTCCAACCTCACGCTGGTGGCGTGTGGCTGTGTAGCCGTATTGCTCGCTGTCAAACTCTGCTTGCTGCAATTCGGAATAGGCTGCCATGCCGCGTTCTTTGTAGCCGCGGGCAAGCTCGAACATGCCGTGGTTTAGTGCATGGAAGCCGGCAAGGGTCACGAATTGGAACTTGTAGCCCATTTTTCCAAGCTCCTCTTGGAATTTCGCAATCGTTTCTTCGTCAAGCTTCTTCTTCCAATTGAAGGAAGGGGAACAGTTGTAAGCTAACAATTTGCCAGGGAACTGCTCATGAATGGCTTCAGCAAATTGTTTTGCTTCGGCAATATTCGGCTCGGAAGTTTCACACCAAATGAGATCCGCATACGGGGCATAGGCCAAACCGCGGGCAATCGCCTGTTCAATCCCTGCCTTAACCCTGAAGAATCCTTCGCCAGTCCGCTCGCCGGTAATAAACGGTGCATCATTCATATCGATATCACTTGTAATTAAATCAGCAGCGTTGGCATCAGTGCGGGCAACTAATACGGTTGGAACGCCCATTACATCAGCAGCTAACCGTGCCGCAATCAAGTTACGAACCGCTGTTTGTGTCGGCAGCAATACTTTACCGCCTAAGTGGCCGCACTTTTTCTCTGAAGAAAGCTGGTCTTCAAAGTGGACGCCTGAGGCACCCGCTTCAATCATGCCCTTCATCAATTCGAAACAGTTTAACTGTCCGCCAAAGCCTGCCTCGGCATCGGCAACAATCGGAGCGAACCAATCAATCGAATCGTCACCTTCGGAATGGGTGATTTGGTCTGCGCGCTGAAGTGCCTGGTTAATTCGTTTGACCACGCTTGGCACGCTGTTTGCCGGGTACAAGCTTTGGTCTGGATACATATGTCCTGAAAGGTTGGCATCGGCTGCTACCTGCCAGCCGCTTAAGTATATGGCTTTTAGCCCAGCTTTAACCTGCTGCACTGCCTGATTTCCTGTTAAGGCACCAAGGGCATTAATATAGTCTTCTTCATTTAACAGTTTCCATAGCTTTTCAGCGCCTTTAAGAGCCAAAGTATGTTCGATATCAATCGAACCGCGCAGCTTTATAACATCCTCGGCCGTGTACGGTCTTGTAATCCCTTGCCAACGCTTATCTAATTCCCAGCTTTCCTGCAACCTAGCTACTCTTGAATCAGTCATTTTAAAAACTCCTCCTATCAATCTATTAGAATATTTTTCAAAAAATTAACACTCTTTATAACTGCTCATATCCAGGCAATGTTAAGAAATCAACAAACTCATCATTTAAAATTAAGTGGTCAAATAGGCGAATAGCTTCATCAAACCGGCCATTCTCAAAGTTTTGGAATCCGATTTCCTGCTTGATTCTTTCTAATTCCTCGCATTTTAATTGTTCATACATTTCGATTGTTACTTTCCTGCCGTCATCTAGAACCCCTTTTGGATGGCGAATCCACTGCCAAAGCTGCGCCCGTGAAATTTCTGCCGTTGCCGCATCCTCCATTAAGTTATAGATAGGCGCTGCACCTCTTCCGCAAAGCCAGGAAGCGACATATTGAATGCCAACATTGATATTCGTACGGACACCTGCTTCTGTGATTGTTCCGCCAGGCACCTCAAGTAAGTCTTGCGCTGTAATTGTTATTTTTTGCTGTTTTGCCGTGTGAATTTGATTTGGCGTCGGCATTTCACGATTAAATGCTTCCATTGCTACCGAGACAAGTCCTGGGTGTGCTACCCATGTACCGTCATGTCCGTCGCGTGCTTCCCGTTCTTTGTCAGCACGGACTTTTGCAAAAGCTTCTTCATTTGCCTGCGGGTTATTTTTTACCGGAATTTGTGCTGCCATTCCACCCATTGCCGGTGCCTTGCGGCGATGGCAGGTTTGAATCGTCAGCAGCGAATAGGAGCGCATAAACGGCGAAGTCATCGTGACTTGAGCGCGATCCGGCAAAATGACATCCCTTTGGCTACGCAGTTTTTTTATGAAGCTGAAAATATAATCCCATCTGCCACAGTTTAAGCCGGCGGAATGCTCCTTTAATTCATAAAGAATTTCATCCATTTCAAATGCAGCCATGATGGTTTCGATTAATACCGTTGCTTTAATTGTTCCTTGAGCAACCCCGAGCTTTTCCTGTGCAAAAACAAATACATCATTCCAAAGCCGTGCTTCTAAATGGCTTTCAAGCTTTGGCAGGTAAAAATAAGGACCTGAACCTTTAGCAAGCAGTGCCATTACATTGTGAAAAAAGTACATGCCGAAGTCGAAAAAGCTTCCTGAGATCGGCTTGCCATCTAAAAGCACATGTTTTTCATCCAGATGTAATCCACGTGGTCTTGGAATCAGCACCGCTGTTTCTTCCTTTAACACATATTTCTTCCCGTTCGGGTTTTCAAAACTAATCGTCCGTTTCACTGCATCTCGTAAGTTGATTTGTCCTTCAATTGCATTTTCCCATGTTGGTGAAGTGGCATCTTCAAAATCAGCCATAAACAATTTCGCTCCGGAATTCAAGGCGTTAATGACCATTTTACGGTCTGTCGGGCCGGTAATTTCTACGCGGCGGTCTTGAAGGTCTTTTGGCAGTGGTGCAATTGTCCATTCCCCAGTGCGAATATGCTTTGTTTCAGGGAGGAAATCCGGCAGTTTGCCGTTATCAATTTCCTGTTGGCGTTTTTGTCTGTACTGTAACAGTTCCACTCTTCTTGCACCGAACTTTTGCTCTAACTCCTCAATAAAATTTAAAGCCTCCGGAGTTAAAATCTCATCATACTGGGCTTTCATTCCCCCAACCACTTCAATACCAGTCGTTTGCGTCGACATGAACTTGATCACCCCTTTGTTATAATACAGTAACTATCTACGTTTTGTATTATATAACACAACTTTCAAAATTGGAACTGCTTTTCTGAAAATTTTAAATAAATAGGTAAAAATACCCTGTTATGATTTTATTAAACTAATAAAATAGTTGATATATCTGGTTTTGTATCAGTTGGGTATAATTACCTATTTGTTGTTTGGAGGGACTTGAGAGTTGCTTTATCTTAAGGAAATGGATGAAATTTATGCAGAGAAGATATTAAGTTGGAAGTACGAGGCACCTTATGATTTTTATAATAATGAGTATAGTGTTGAAGCTGTTCAGGAAATGCTGAATCACTCCTACACAGCAATTTTGGATAATCAAGATGAGGTATTTGGATTTTTCTGCATTGGTGAATCGGCTCAGGTACCGATTGGCGCTGATTTTGAGGCCTATCCACATGGTTACATTGATGTTGGGCTTGGAATGAACCCGAAGTTTACCGGCCGGGGAAAGGGGCTTTCATTTTTTACATTTATTCTTCAGCAAATTAACGAGGTGCACGGTGTTGTGCCGGTCCGACTTACCGTAGCGGCGTTTAATAGCCGGGCTGTCCATCTTTATGAAAAGCTTGGGTTTGTGAAGGAAAAGGGGTTCTGTCGTGGGGATATTAAATTTATGACGATGGTTAAAGGAGCTTAGTTCCTTTAACCATTTGACTGCACCCAAAATCTGACGCTCTCCCATCCATAAATGGAGGGGGTTCCACCTTTAAACAACCTTGGCTCTTCCAATCTCTAGAACGAATCTAGAAAATGAACTTCACTTTGGTCTAAAAGGCTTTTACAGCCGAAATCGTTCTAATGCAAATAATCGAAACAGGACTATTTACATGGGCTTGGATTCCCTCACCACTCACAACTTATTGACTGTTTCGGGGTACGTCTGCACCAAGAGATGTAACCTGCCATCTCAAATCCCAAATGTTGATATTAACTTTCTTTCCAATTTCATTTTCTCTAAATTCGAAACACACTCACCCAATATAATTGATAATTGAACCCAATCCCCTTTAGCCTTTTTAATATCTACATGATTGGATTTCGTTACATACCTAGCCAAAAACGCACTGTATAAATCACGTTGAGCTACTACCCCACACTCACATTTATGCCATCTCTCTTTAAGTGGCTTTTTCTTTATGATTCCACAGTGACAGGTTTGGGATAACTTCGTGCTGTAGGTAGGAAACTCCCGGAATTCCCCGCCTCTAGATTTCACTTTTCGTTTTAACATGGTTAAAAACATACTTGGTGCCTTTCTACCAATACTTTTTCCGAACACTTTTTGAAAAGCTTTATACGATAGTTTTTCTGTTTGAATAGAAGAAGCGCGTTGTAAGATTTGGTTCGAATCTCGTCCATGCAGCTGCTTTCTAACGTCTTTTATTTTCCGTTCCATTTCTCGATGCTTTGAACGAGTATGGATATATCGATTGGAGTAAATCCATTCCTTTTTCCCTTTTTTCACTACTCCATTGTTTTGAAAGTTGTTTGGGTTATTGGCTCTTCGCTGCCTGTCCATTTTGCGATTTATTCGCCTTTTTTCTTTAGCCAGTAAAACCACTTCTTCACAAAACTCTTTTAATTCTGCTTTCGATTCCCCTACTGTCGCAATCGTAGAAGGACCTATGTCTAATCCTATTTCTTCCTTTCCTAATTCATATTTACGATAAGGATTTCCTTCTAGGATTAATTGAACATAAAAACGATTTTCCCCTTTTACTTCCTTTTTTATAATCCTGCAATACTTTATTTTCTGTTTTAAGGCATACTGCATCCATTTATCTTTCGTATCAAATAAGCATTTCAATGTAAGGTTTTTCCCGACGAAAACATATCCGTTCGAATACGTAAGAAATGTTTTATTATTTTTCCCTTCTAATGATACAAACTCACCCTTATGTTTAAACTTCACTTTTTTAGCTAGTTTAAATGCAAATTTTTGATTAGCTTTAAAAGCACGGGTAGAGATTTTTTGACATACGTGAGTTCCCAAATGTTCGGCAATAAATTTGGAATCATTTTTCGTTTTTGTCCCAAATGATTGAATGGAAGCGTTCTTAAATCCGTACGTCTCATTGAGATCTTTAAAATTAGCCCTGCGTAACTCTACATCTGCTTTCGACGTTTTTGATAATTGAATGCTTTCCTTGTATAGATCCGTTCCTTGAATCGCCTTAAGTCTTTTCAAACATTCACCAAGACATGCGTTATATAGCTGCCTTGCACAATCAGACAACACCAAAAGCTGTTTCTCTTCCTTCAAATTCGTTTTCAATCGAATCGTCGCTACAAAAGAGGGCGTTCTTTCTTTTGATGTTGCCATGGTATTACACTCCTTTTTGGTTTTCTATGTATTGTTTCACCACTTCAAGTGTTGTGCCGCCTACAGTGGATACAAAATAGCTATTCGTCCAAAGGGAAGGGATTCTACTTTTTAACCAAGGAAATTCACTTCGTAAATATCGAGAACTTCTTCCTTTCATCATTCTTATGAGTTTATTAATTCCAAATTGGGGGTCGCATTCAACAAGGAGATGAACATGATCAGGCATAATCTCCATTTCAATCACATCAGAACGAGTTTCTTCTGCAACTTCCAAAATAATAGATTTAAGTCTTTCATCTACTCCATTTATTAAGACACTTCTTCTATATTTGGGGCACCAAACCACATGATATTTACAAGAATATACTACGTTATTATTGCTTTTATATTGTATTAGACTTTTCATATATTAATTATATCAAAAATTTCAAACTAATTCCAACAATAAGGGAACATTAGTTCTAAAACATTTATTAAAAAACAACCTCACCCCATACATGAATGCAGGGGCTTGCGGTTGTTTATTCTGTCAATTCTTGATACAACCGCCGATAATCTCCCTCGCGATCATGGCTGTTTAAGAACTCATCGCTTGTAATTGCTGTTAACAGTTTGCTTTTTATAGCGGTATCTGCCACTTCCTTAATAATCCACTTTCGCTTCAGAAAAAGAAAATCAAGGTATTCTTCGTACCTTTCATCAAACTCCTTCTCCAGCTGCTCACGAATTTTCCTGGCAAGAGTTGGGCTCGCACCCCCGGTTGAAACGGCGATCGACAAACGACCTCGGTGAAAAGTTGATGGAAGATGAAAATCAGATTCCTCTGGATCATCGACCACCATAACAAGCTGGCAGACCTCCGCCGAATCTTTTATCAGTTGGTTCAAACCCTTATCGTTTGTTGCTGCAAAAACCATAAACGCGCCCTGCAAATCCCCACCAGAAAAATGCCGCTGCACCCATTCAATTTTTCCAGCATGAAAGAGCCTTTGTATATCTTCCGTTGCTTCCGGGCTAACCACCACAACACGAGCCCCGGATCCAAGTAAGCCGCTTACCTTCCGCTCGGCCACCTTGCCTCCGCCAACAACCACTACTCTTTTTCCTTCAAGCCGTAACATAATCGGATAATTTGAGCTCATGCGTAACCTCCGCAACCCGTTTTTCAATCAGCGGAATTAACTTTTCAGCAAAACCAATCGGTTCACAAAAAATAATATCTCCGCCCGACTTATCTAGTTCTCTCTTCATTTTGACGGTATAGCCTCCAGAAAACAAGAAGTGAGGAAGTATATAAATCTTCTTATCTGCTAGTTTTGCCGCCACATCATGATAGAAAACTGGCGTTGTGACGAAGGCCGTGTGAACCTTACTACCCATTTTCTCAGCCAAACCGATTGCTAGTTTTGCAAATTCAACGGCTGCTGCAGGCTCTCGGCTGCCGTGTCCCACCAGCAGCACTGCTTCGTCCATTTTGCCTTCATAACCTGCCTCAACCAGTCTGTCAGCGAGAATTTCCACGATAATGTCATCAACACCGAGCGGCCTTCCATAGTGGAAAACAACGTCTGGATAGCGGTCCAGTTCTGCTGGAATATCCACCGCCGCATGAACCCCAGGCAATAAGAAAACAGGGACAACCGTGATTACACTTGCCCCTTGTTTCATACACGTTTCAATCGCCTGCGAGATGGATGGCTCAGCATGTTCAAGATACCCATAGGCCTGAATGGCTGCCGCAGACTGGTGCATCACTTTTTTAATAAAAGAAATAAACTTCGCGTTTGCCGCTGCCCGCCGGCTTCCATGGGCAAGATAAATTACAGCCTCCATAACTCCTACACTTCCTTCAGCGGTTGTCCTGCTAGGTATTCAACCAGGGCTTCTTTTGTTGCTCTCCTTGGCATTCCATGTGATGGAAGTCCAGCCATCTCCACAGCAGCCATCGTTTGTTTTCCCATACTGACAACCTTCAAATCCTTCATAAACTCCTGTACATCTATTCCACATTCCTTTATCCCTTCAATAAAAGGCTCCACTGATGCCCGGCAAGGGAAAACCATGGTGTTCACATCTGCTTCCTCTAGCATTCTTTTAAAAATAGGCAGGAATTGGAGGTCGAGCTCTTTCCTACTTGTTATCCAGCTGTCGGCTTTAGGGTGATTATGTTTTAAAATGCTATTATCCCCGACAATAAGTAGTTTACCTGTCTCAGACATCTCGTCGATTAAATGGGGAGTCAAGCCGCGTTCCTGCAAGGCATTAATTGTTTTGATGGAAACACCAAAAACATCTGCTGTCACTCTTCTGATATCCACTCGATTTTCGATCATTGTTTTGAAAAAGTCGCCGACACTTTTAGGTGATGTGAAAAGAATTCCTTTATAGCTCGAAATGTTTGCTAGTAGATCTGAATGAATAGGTAAGGATATCCTTTTCCATTTTGGGAATTCAATCACATCCGCACCATGCTCCATCAATTCCTTCGCTAATCCACTTTCACCCTCACCTGTACGCGCAAGCAGGATTTGGCGGCCATACAACGGCTTACGCTCAAACCAGCTAATTTTTTCCCGAAGTGAAATAACTTCACCGACTAGAATGATTGCGGGATTGGTGAACTTAGCCGCAATCACCTTTTCAGAAATATCATCTAGGGTCCCCTGCAAGGTTTTCTGGCGGCCAAATGTACCCCATTGAATCAAAATGACCGGTGTGGAAGCGGGCTTGCCGTGTGTTACAAGATTCTCACAGATAAACGGTAAATTCCCGACACCCATGTAAAAAGCAATTGTGTCGACACCACGGGCAAGGCCTTCCCAATCTAGCAGCGGTTTGCCGTCCTTCGATTTGTCATGGGCGGTGACGACGGCAAACGATTCAGCATGCTCACGGTGGGTGACAGGAATTCCGGCATAAAGGGGGGCTGCAATCCCCGATGAAATGCCAGGCACGATTTCAAAAGGAATTTCGTATTGGGCGAGGGCAGCTGCTTCTTCGCCAACTCGGCCAAAAACGCCGGGGTCGCCGCCTTTTAAACGGACGACTATTTTGCCTGCTAACGCCTTCTCAATCAAAAGTTCGTTAATGTTTTCCTGGCGCAAAATATGGCGGTCAGGCAATTTACCGCAGTAAATTAACTCACAATCGCTTGTGGCAAATTCTAATAGTTTTGTATTAGCAAGCCGGTCATATAATATGACTTCGGCCTGCTTAATGGCTTCCATTCCTTTGACGGTAATTAATCCAACGTCCCCTGGTCCCGCTCCTACTAAAAATACTTTTCCTGTTTTCATCCTGCAGCCTTCCTTCCCTGTTGCCGTGCTAGTAAGATTGTTGCTTTTTTCCGATTCGCCGATAAACATGCTAGATTCGCCGATAAAACGAAATATTCGCTGATAAATCATCCAATTTCGCCGATAAAATCATTAAAACCGCTGATAAAAATTTTCTTTGGGTGCTAAACACCGTTTTCGGTATTGTTTTTTTTCAAATTCTACGAAAAACAGCCCTTATAATACGATAAAAATAATATCTTCTTCTCTTTCTACCTTAAATGTCCTAACCTGACCCTCATCCGGTGCCTGAACCTTACCATCCATTAATGAAATCTTCCAATCATAGACGGGGCAGTAAACATATCCACCGCTGACAAGTCCTTCCGAAAGGACACCGCCCTTCGGATGGGGACTGCGATTTTCTAGCGCAAACACCTCGCCAGTTGTGACCTTAAATAGCGCAATTTCTGTGTTATCAATTTTAATAGAGTAACCTGCTCTAGCCTTTAGATTTGAAAAGTGTGCTACTGGAATGCGCGTTAATGTTGTAATCATTTGGACTCACTCCCCAACCTTGATAGTATGCTGTGTGTAATATTTATCTTGAATTTCTTCATTTTGAATGGCTTCGTTCCAAGGCTCGATGTACTTTTTCAATGTTTGATCCATCCGCTCGTTTAAAGCCCTGCGTGTTTCCTCATCTGCCAAGACTTCCTTCACATGATCCAGACCTACGCGTTCGACCCACTTTGAGGTACGCTCTAAATAATTCGCTGTTTCCCTGTAGTATTGGAGGTAGGCGCCGGTCATTTCCATAACTTCTTCTTGCGTTTTCACGGTGCATAGCAAGTCGCCAGGGCGAAGGTCAACACCGCCGTTACCAGCAACATAAATCTCCCAGCCGCCATCGATACCGACGAAGCCGATGTCTTTAATTCCAGCTTCAGAACAGTTACGCGGGCACGCTGATACGCCCATTTTTACTTTATGTGGTGTGTCCAGACGCTCAAATTTCTTTTCAAGTTCAATACCAAGTGCCATTGAATCCTGCGTACCGTAGCGGCAGAATTGTGCGCCGACACAGGTTTTTACGGTGCGAAGTGTTTTTCCGTAAGCATAGCCGGATGGCATATCAAGCTCTTCCCACATCGCTGGCAGGTCTTCCTTTTTCACACCGAACAAGCCAATCCGCTGTCCGCCGGTTAATTTTACTAGTGGCACGTTGTACTTTTCCGCGACCTCAGCGATTTTTTTCAAATCCGCTGCTGTTGTAACCCCGCCGTACATTCGTGGGACAACGGAGTAGGTTCCGTCCTTCTGAATATTGGCGTGCATCTTTTCATTGACGAGGCGAGAATCACGGTCATCCTTGTATTCATCCATGTGAATCATGCCAAGATAATAGTTGATGGCCGGACGGCATTTCGTGCAGCCTTCCTCATTGTTCCACTCCAGTACGTTCATGACTTCCTTCACACTTGTTAAGCCCTTCGTCTTGATTTCTGCCACCAATTCCTCACGACTCAAAGTCGTACAGCCGCAAATGCTTGTTTTTTGTGCCGCAGTACTATCGAATTGGTCGCCCAGTGTATAGGCAAGAATGCTGCTGACCATTGGTTTGCAGCGTCCGCAAGAACGTCCGGCGTTTGTGCAATGGCTGACCTGGTCAAGTGTCGTGAGGCCTTGTGTTTGAATCGCTTCAACAATTGCCCCTTTTGTCACCCCATTACAGCCGCAAACAAGTTCATCATTTGGCATGGAAGCAATATCATCACTAGCTCCGCTTCCCGAACATTCTGTTTGAAAAATGGAAACCCCGCTGATATCTTCTTTTTTCGTCAGCATGCGGAACAGCTTTGTACTGTCCTTTGTGTCGCCGTAAAGGACGATCCCGACAATCAAGTTATTTCTCGTTAACACCCGTTTATAGATACCTTCATATTCGTTGTAAATCATGATGGACTTCGTTGATCCGTCTTCAAAAATTTCTCCTGCAGAGAAAAGGTCAACACCTGCCACCTTTAACTGCGTCCCGGTAACAGATCCTGCATATGGTTTCGCTTCAACCCCGCAAATCCGTTCTGCAAGGACTTTTCCTTGTTCATATAATGGTGCAACCAACCCATAAACAATTTCACGATGCTCTGCGCACTCACCGACTGCGTAAACATTCGGTACGCTGGTTTCCATGAAGTCATTGACGACAATGCCGCGGTTTACATAAATGCCGCTGTTTTTTGCAACTGCTGTATTGGATTTAATCCCAATCGCCATCACCACTAAATCAGCTTCGATCTCCGAGCCGTCTTTAAAGCGCAGGCCTGTGACACGTTCGTCACCAAGGATTTCGACGGTTTCTTTTTCCATTAAGAAGTTCATGCCTTGGGCTTCAAGCTCTGCTCTTAGTAGTGACGAAGCAATCGGATCGAGCTGGCGTTCCATTAGGTGCGGCATTAAATGGACAACATCGACTTTCATTCCGAGATTCAGTAGCCCTCTTGCAGCTTCAAGACCGAGCAGGCCGCCGCCGATGACCACCGCCTTTTTATATTGTTCAGCTGACTTGATCATCATTTCACAATCTTGGATATCACGAAATCCAGTCACGCCTTTTTTATCTGCACCTGGAATCGGCAGGATGAACGAATTTGATCCAGTCGCAATAATCAACTCATCATACTCAACTTCACGTCCTTGATCGCTGATGACACGCTTGGCCTCCACATCAATTTTTTCAACCGTTTCACCTGTAAATAATTGAATACTGTTTTCCTTATACCAATCTAGTGGATTGATAATGATCTCATCAAAATTTGTATCACCCTGAAGAATATTCGATAATTTAATTCGATTATAGTTTGGGTATGGCTCTTGTCCAAAAATAGTTATTTCAAATTGCTCTGGAGATAGTTTGAGGATTTCTTCAATGGTTCTGACTCCAGCCATTCCGTTCCCAATCATCACTAATTTTTTCATTTTGGATCGCTCCCTATATATTTAAGTTAATTAATGTTTTCTTTATAGTTAAATTGTAAACCCCACGGCACTAAAAAATTGTGAGGTACGTCACATTTAACCACCATATGTGAATAGTTTCACATTATTGTCATAAACAAAAAAATAGAAGGCATCTCCTTGTTAACATTGGAGACACCTTCTTGTTATTAGGCCGGCTGCCTATTCTTTTTCACCAGCTGAATCGGTTTGACAAGAGCATTTATAACCGGAACTAGGACACCCACTAACACAACCGGGACAAGCTCCCATAATTCCAGCGGCGGTGTAATCAGCCAACCCGATTGATGGATGACGTAAAGTACAAGGAAATAACTTAGACTGCCTGTCAGCCCGGCTAGCCAGTTTATTTTTCTAAACAATAAATAGCACAACGGAATCAATAGTAATGTAATCGGTACATACGAAGTCGGGTAATGAACGGCTGCAAAAATTCCTTTGCCAACAAATCTTAATAAAATATAGAGCGCCGCGGCCATGACAGGTATATTAAAATCTCGAAAAATTCGAATGATAATGACCGTCAGCAGTGCAACCATTAACACAGAATAAATCGGGTAGACCCACTCCGGAATACCGCCAAAAATTTGGGACGCCGGGTCAGAGATAAGGTCGAGAATTTCTGGTGAGGCAATCGATTTTCCCTGCATGTATTGATCATAGGAAATCGCCCCATTTTCCTGCTGCATATTCGGGAACATCAAACATTCAAGTAAAAACATTGCGAACCAAGTATGCATCGACTTCCAGGTCGGCTTTACATCCCTCGAATACAAGTAGTAGCCACGCCAAACCCCAAAAATCATAATATCCGTGGCAATGTAATAAATAAAGTGGGTCGGGCTCCACGTTGTTAGATCAATTCCATAAGCAATATGATAGGTAAAATCTAAAGGAATGCCGATTAGGAATAATACATAGCCAATCGTAATCAGATTTCGTGAAAATCGGTCCATAAACTGGGAGCGCCGCCACTCTTGAAATAACAAATACGCTCCTAGGGCAAATCCAAGTGTATTAACAATATGGGGAATGGAATATTCCTCAAACAAATACTTAAAGTGATACGATGCATCCCAGGCGGAACCAATAAATTTTAATAAAAAGGCGATTACCCATAATCGATAATATTTCAATTTCATCATCCCCTCTCTTGTCTTCAGCCTAATAAGTCAAATGGATCTCCCAAAATGGCGATTAGGATATAATTAATTGCTATGGCGATACCGAACACGATTCCGGCATTTCGGACTTTTTTTTGGGTGAATAATTTATACATAAATACAATTCCTGCTGTGACGACAAAGACGTTACAGGTTAAAAATGTCCAAAGCATACTCTCACTATGCGCGACGGTTGTGACATGCAATAAATATAACGGTATCAATTGCTTTCCTCCAAAACCTGTATATTATTAAGATAATTTCAGAATTTCTTAGCTGCCTGCCTTTCTTTTAGAAGACGAATTTTCCAGCTAAAATGTTTCATTTCTAACTTTATTCCTTATTCTATCATTAATTTCAGCGCAATTGGCTATTTATTTACAGTAAATTCTTGCACTGGCTGAATCAGGTAATGTACATTAGAGTAATGGACGATGATTGGAAAGGAGAATGTTCGGTGAAACAAATTGCTATTAGCATTTTACTATTTTCAGTTGTATTTCTAACTGCCTGCAATTCAATAAAAGTCCCTAAATCGACAATGGATCATAAAATGAGTGCCACCCCTACTAATGTGGTTCCAACTAAATCCGAATGGACATTAACAGACCACCCGCAAGCTAACGTGAAAATTCCGATTTCCATTTTAATAATGGATAAGGCTGGTAAACCGATTAAAACATTTGAAACGGTTCACGAGAAAAAGATGCATTTATTTATCGTTAGTAAAGATTTAGCTTATTTTTCCCACATCCACCCAAAGTATGAAGGCAATGGCGAATTCGATATTACGACCAGTTTCCCTGCCGGAGGAGACTACAAGATTATTGCTGAGTCTACACCAAAAGGCGGTGGTGATAGCAGCGTAGAAACTCACTGGGTTCATATTGAAGGAGAGCCTGCGAAGGAAGAACCACTTATTCCGGATGAGGCGTTTACCAAAGTGGTTGATGGAAAAAAAGTAACGCTCACATTTAGTCAACTTGCAGCCGGTAAGACGCTGCATTTGACATTTACTATCACTGATGCAAAAACCAACAAACCGATAAAAAATCTGCAGCCATATTTAGGGGCCATGGGTCATACGGTTGCCATCAGTGCGGATGCTGAAAAATACTTGCACATTCACCCAATGACCACTTCAGGAAATGGGCCGAGTGTAATCTTTATGACGATTTTCCCTGAAAAAGGCGTCTATAAAATCTGGGGGCAATTTAAACACGAAGGAAAAATATTGACCGTACCGTTTGTTGTAAATGTACCATAATGGGTGCCTGTCACGCCCAGAATTTTATCGAAAAAACACCTCTTCCCTGTAACGATTGAGAAGAGGTGTTTTCTTTATTTTAGTACATTTCTGAAGTTGTTTTTGCCTGCATGTGAAGTAGCAAGTAGTCTGGTCCGCCCGCTTTGGAGTCGGTTCCGGACATGTTGAATCCGCCAAATGGCTGATAACCAACAATCGCGCCAGTACAGCCACGGTTGAAGTAAAGGTTACCAACATGGAAGTCTTCACGAGCTTGTTCCATGTGGGCACGATTTGTGGTGATAACGGCACCTGTCAGACCATACTCGGTATTGTTAGCAATTTCGATGGCTTCATCAAAATCTTTCGCTTTTGTAAAACCAACCACTGGGCCAAAAATTTCTTCCTGCATAATACGCGCTTTTGGATCAAGATCCGCAATGATTGTTGGTTTGATGAAATAACCTTTAGAGTTATCACCTTCACCACCAGCCATTAGCTTACCTTCTTGCTTACCAATTTCAATGTATTCCATGATTTTTTTGAAGGCGTTGTTATCAATAACTGGACCTGTGTAATTGGAATTATCTACGGGATCCCCAATCGTTAATTGGTTCGTTAATTCAACAACACGGTTCAATACTTGGTCGTAAACATCTTCAACGATTACCGCACGAGAACATGCTGAACATTTTTGTCCAGAGAATCCAAATGCCGATGCCATGATGGATTGTGCTGCAAGCTCAAGGTCTGCTTCACTATCAACAACGATGGTATCTTTACCGCCCATTTCCGCAATTAAACGCTTCATCCAAATTTGACCTTCGTTCAATTTAGAAGAACGTTCGAAAATGCGAAGTCCGACTTCTCGTGAACCTGTGAAGCTAACGAAACGGGTATCTTTGTGGTCAACTAAATAGTCGCCCACTTCGGAGCCGTTTCCTGGAACGAAGTTTAATACGCCTTTTGGAAGTCCCGCTGCTTCCATTACTTCAACAAATTTAGCCGCAACAATCGGTGTAGTTGAAGCTGGCTTTAGTAGAACCGTATTACCAGAAACAATGGCAGCTACCGTTGTACCTGCCATGATAGCAAACGGGAAGTTCCATGGTGAAATGATAATCCCCACTCCAAGTGGAATATAGTCATAACGGTTATATTCGTCTGGACGGCTATTAACAGGTACACCATTTTTCAAACTCAACATTTGGCGTCCATAATACTCAAGGAAGTCGATTCCTTCTGCCACTTCCACATCTGCTTCTCTCCATGATTTACCTGCTTCTTTTGTTAAAAGGGCAGAGAACTCATCTTTACGGCGACGAATCATCGTTGCTGCTTTAAATAGCACATCCGCGCGAACTTCGGGCTTTGTCTTTTTCCATGTTTTAAATGCTTCAACAGCTGCCTGCATTGCTTTTTCAGCAAGTTCTTTACTCGCTTTAGAAACACGGCCAATAACTTGTTCTGTATTAGCAGGATTATAGGAAACAATTTTATCTTCTGTTGTAATCTTTTCGCCGCCGATGACTAGATCGTAGTCCTGACCTAAATAGCCTTCAACGGTTTCTAACGCCTTTAGATAGGCTTGGCGGTTTTCTTCAATCGAAAAATCTGTAAATGGTTCGTGCTTATAAGGTTGTACCATTCTTAAACCCTCCTATGTAATAAAACGTTTACATCCACTGTCCATTCTATCATGATTCTTTTCTGAGCCGCAATGATTTGAGCAATGAAAAAAAGACCAGACACTATGGCCGGGTCTTATTGGTAAATATAAACGAATGGTTCGGCTGCATCTGCCTTTTTGACGATGAGAGCTTCAGGACCGTCTACAGAGGTAACACTTACCGAAACAGAAAGATACTTAGGAAAATGCTCCATCACTAAGCCGGTCACGTATTGGGCAAATCCTATCCCTTCTGTTTTTCCATAAAATTGGATTGGAATGGTGATATTCAATTCCTGCATCTGGTCGCCAACATAAAATCCTCTGCCGATGACACCATTAAAATTCGGAAAATACTCTTCTACATCCTGCTTAAAGTTTAGAAAGGCAAGTTGATCATCACGATGATCATTTTGGGCATCAGCTGAAGGGAATAAATAGTGTTTTTCATCTACATTTTCCCAGCCATTTAAACTCGATTTGCCCTTATCAACCGTTGTATAACTAATGAATCTTCCAGGTACAACCGAAGATTTAGTTTGTTGTTCAAATAGGGCGATTGTGATTGGCACATCTGATACATCCTTCATCGCACGCAGTCGTTTGACCACTTCTTCGGCGATTTTCTTGCCTTCCTTTTCCATTTCAGCGGCGGAAATTTTCATTTCCTTTTCAATCGTCCCATTGCCCTGCGGCACTTTATAATAGTAGTACGAATTTAACGCCAGCCCAATCGTCACTCCACCGAGTGCTACAGTTCCTTTATCGTCTTTTGTTAAATAATCGTGCTCTAAAATATGGGCTAAATAGATGGGACTGCTAGGTTCTTCGACCGTTCCTGAATTAACCGGATTTAAGCCGATATTCTCTTCAGCCTTCATTTTCTTTTCTTTCAGCTGCGCATCCGTGTATTGACGGTTCAACCATTGCCTTACAGTCGTTCCTTTGATTTCCCGGCCTTCGCGGAAATAATATTTGTCTGTATCAAAGCTATTTTGGGCGATTCTCATTAGGCCCATTTCAAATTCATTTAAATCATATCTTGTGTTGATATTACTGACGACCAGCCCGCGTGCTTCCCCAGGCTCAAATGGTAAAATCGTACGATAATACTTATCTGAAATATTATATTTAGGAATAATCGCCTTCCCTTTTTCCTTCTCCTTTGTTTGGACAACCTCATTTTGCTTCTGAAAGTTGGGTGCACAGGCACTCAGCAAAAAGACAAGGGAGAGGGCGAGCAATGAGACCTTTCTCATTTCGAAACACCTCTTATTTATTTAATTCTTCTAAAAGCTTCTCCTCATCCCAGACTTCAATGCCCAGCTCTTCTGCTTTCTTTAACTTCGAACCAGCGTCAGCACCGGCAATGACGAGATGTGTTTTTTTGCTCACACTGCCTGCGACATTTCCGCCAAGTGCTTCAATCTTTTCCTTGGCATCATTTCGCGCTAATTGCTCGAGCTTTCCTGTAAGGACGACTGTTTTTCCGGAAAAAACCGAATCTGATTCTGCGGCCGATACCGGTTTAGCTCCTTTATATTCCATATTTACCCCGGCAGTAACTAATTCATTGATGAGTTCCTTTGCTTCGTCTTGTTCAAAGAAGGCAACAATGGAATCAGCCATCTTATCGCCGATTTCGTTAATCGCGATTAATTCGTCCTTAGAAGCAATCGCAAGTTTATCCATTGAATCAAAGTGGAGCGCCAGCGTTTTTGCTGCTTTCGCACCGACATGACGGATACCAAGACCAAATAACAGTTTTTCAAGCGAATTGCTTTTGGAGGCTTCAATCGCTTTTATTAGATTAGAAACTGACTTTTCGCCCATTCTTTCAAGGGCTAAAAGCTGTTCACTTGTCAGTTTATAAATATCAGCAACATCGCTGATTAATTTTTCGGCAAACAGCTGACTGATGACCCTTTCGCCAAGGCCGTCGATATTCATCGCGTTCCTTGAGACAAAGTGGATCAAGCCTTCGCGAATTTGTGCTGGGCATTTAGGGTTGATACAGCGCAGTGCCACTTCACCCTCAAGGCGTACAAGCTCACTCTCACACTCGGGACAATGGGTTGGCATCTTGAAATCCACTTCGCTGCCTGTTCGGAGATCTGCCAGCACATTGACCACTTCCGGAATAATATCGCCTGCTTTTTTAACGACGACTTTATCGCCAATCTTAATATCCTTCTCGCGGATTAAATCCTCATTGTGCAGGGAAGCCCGCTGTACCGTTGTTCCCGCTACCTTAACAGGCTCTAAAATAGCCGTCGGAGTAATCACCCCTGTCCTGCCGACACTTAACTCGATATCTATTAGTGTGGTCACCACTTCTTCAGCCGGGAATTTAAAAGCAATTGCCCAGCGCGGACTTTTTGCTGTCGTGCCAAGCTCATCCTGTTGCTCTAAGGAATCGACTTTGATGACAATACCATCAATTTCGTAAGGGAGATTTGGGCGCTTTTCGACCCAGTCATTTACAAACTGGACCACTTCATCAATAGATGCACATTTCTGCCGTTCTTTATTCGTTTTAAAACCAAGATGATCCAAGTAATCCAGGCCATCACTGTGAGACACTGCCCCAATTGCTTCTGGATTGCCAATTCCATATAGGAAGACATCCAATTTTCTCGAAGCAGCAATCTTCGGGTCAAGCTGTCTCAGTGATCCCGCAGCGGCGTTCCTCGGATTGGCAAACAGCTCTTCGCCGCGTTCCGTTCGTGCCTGATTCAATGCTTCAAACGAGCGCTTCGGCATAAAGGCTTCGCCGCGGACCTCTAACGAAACAGGTTCCCGTAAACGCAGGGGAATCGATTTGATGGTTTTTAGATTAGCGGTAATATCTTCACCGATCGTTCCATCACCGCGGGTAGCGCCTTGGACAAATAGACCGTCTTCATACCGTAAGGAAACAGCAAGCCCGTCAATTTTCAGCTCACATACATAGGAAAAGTTATCGCCGACCGCCTGGCGGATGCGGCGGTCAAAGTCTCTTAAATCCTGTTCATTAAAGGCATTCCCAAGGCTTAACATCGGGGTGCGGTGCTCAACCTTTTCAAAAAGTGCGAGAATGGCTCCTCCAACACGGACTGAAGGAGAATCTGGCGTTTTTAACTCCGGGAACTTTTCTTCCAGCTTCAGCAGTTCCTGCATGAGCTTGTCATATTCTGCATCTGGTACAGATGGTTTGTCTAGCACATAATATTCATAGCCATATTGATTCAATAGGCTTCTAATTTCATTGATTGTCTGTTCAGCGATTTGAAGGTCCATATATCCAGCCCTTTCGTAATAATTCCCTAAGTATTTGACGCAGCCTGTGGAGTAATTGTTACGCTTTTTTTATTGGTGCAAATTTTGCCAAGAGGCGTTTGATTCCAACTGGACTCGGAAAAGCAATATCAAGCTCAGTTCCTTCGCCTTGGCCTTTTACACTAACGACTGTACCGGTTCCCCATTTACCATGCTCCGCTTTATCGCCAACCTTCCAGCCGGTTTCTTCGCCACTGGATGCCGCGGAAACAGGCCTTGTCACCGGTTTTCGTTTGGCTGCCGGGGTAGCGAATGATCTTGATGCTCCAAATGAGGAATTTCCAGATGAACCATAAGAAGTTCCTGATGACCCAAAAGTTCTTCCATTAGAGCCAAATGGTGTATTCATCCGATTCGCAGGTTCCACACCTTCAATCAAATCTTCCGGTATCTCACTGATAAACCTTGAAGCCGGATTCATATTCGTTCTCCCAAACAAGGTTCTCATTTGGGCATTGGTGATAAATAAGCTTTGCTCTGCCCTAGTAATACCGACATAGGCCAAGCGGCGTTCCTCTTCCATCTCCATCTCTTCCATAAGTGAACGGCTATGCGGGAATACCCCTTCTTCGAGACCAATCAAGAAGACAACCGGAAATTCCAATCCTTTTGCAGAGTGTAAGGTCATCAGTGTAATCGAATCGGCCTTTTCTCCATCATCATCCAATGAATCAATATCGGCAACAAGTGCTAAATCCGTTAAAAACGCAACAAGGCTTCTATCTTCACTGGTGTCTTCAAAGTTTTTCGTTACCGATAATAATTCCTCGAGGTTTTCTAGACGGCTTTGTGCTTCCAGCGATTTTTCCGCTTTAAGCATTTCACGATAGCCAGTCTTTTCAAGAACCTCTTCCACTAATTCTGTAACCGAGAGGAACTCCTGCATGTTCGTGTAATTACGAATTAAATCATGGAATTCACGGGCTGCTTTTGTGATTTTCGGGCTAAGGCCGATTAATTCGACAGAATCCAACGCCTGATATATTGAAATATCGTTTATTGCAGCAAAATCAGCCATTTTATCGACAGAGGTAGACCCAATTCCGCGTTTTGGAACATTGATCACGCGCCGTAAACTAATGTCATCATCTGGATTTGAAATCAAGCGTAAATAAGCAAGCATATCCTTAATTTCTTTCCTGTCATAGAACTTAGTACCGCCAACGATGGCATATTCAATATTTGATTTCAGTAACACTTCCTCCATGACACGTGACTGTGCATTGGTGCGATAAAGAATCGCAATGTCGGAAAGTTTTTTTCCATCTCGGGTTAATTCTTTGATTTTCCCAGCAACGAATTGGGCTTCGCCCTGCTCACTGTCGGCACGGTAATAAACCAGTTTGTTCCCCTCAGGGTTCTCTGTCCACAGATTCTTTGCCTTCCGGTTCATATTGTTTTCGATGACCTTATTTGCGGCAAGCAAAATCCTTTTTGTCGAGCGATAGTTTTGCTCAAGGAGAATAACGGTTGCGTTCGGGTAGTCTTTTTCGAATGATAGGATATTAGCAATATCGGCACCGCGCCACCTGTAAATCGACTGATCAGAATCCCCGACCACACAAAGGTTTTGGAAGCGATTCGCAAGCATTTTGACTAACATATACTGGGCTCTGTTCGTATCCTGGTACTCATCGACGTGAATATATTGAAATTTACGCTGATAATACTCGAGTACATCCGGTACCCGCTGAAATAATTGAATCGTCATCATGATTAGATCATCGAAGTCGAGTGCCTGATTTTTCCGTAATCGCTTCTGGTATTCCGTATAAACATCACTTACGGTTTGTTCAAAATAACCTCCGGCCGTTTTCGCATATTCCTCTGGGTCAATCAGTTCGTTTTTAGCTGAGCTGATGGAGCCTAGGATAGCGCGCGGATCAAACTTCTTCGGATCGAGATTTTTGTCTTTGAGGATCCCTTTAACGACGGATTGCTGGTCGGTTGTGTCCAAAATCGTAAAATTGCGGTTAAAGCCCATTCGGTCGATATCGCGGCGTAAAATTCTTACACACATCGAGTGAAAGGTAGATATCCAAATTTCCTCAGCCACACCGCCCATCATTTTCCCGATTCTTTCTCTCATCTCGCGTGCGGCTTTATTTGTAAACGTAATCGCTAAAATATTATAGGGATTCACTCGTTTTTCGACGATTAAATAACCAATTCGATGTGTTAATACTCTTGTTTTTCCACTGCCGGCACCTGCCATCAAGAGAAGCGGGCCGTCAGTTGCTTTTACGGCACTTTGCTGCTCCGGATTCAGGCCATTTAAAAGCTTATCTGTTAAAAATTGCACTTCTTCCACCACCATTTTACAAACATTTGTTCTTGTTTTTATTTTAACGTGATTTTCACTTTTAAGCAAATTCTAGTTGACACTTTTTACCGTTTCTAATGCTTGATCAAACTCATCATAAATAGCGTTTCCGATAACAATGACATCGGCATGCTTGGCCATTTCCGCGGCTTGTTCGAGGGTAGAAATCCCGCCGCCATAAAAGAGGGTTGTGTTTTCAAGCACCTTTTTCACTTCGGCTACCACTGTGGGGTCCCCGTATTTTCCGCTATATTCCAAGTAGAAGATTGGGAGTTGAAACATCTTTTCAGCCATCATCGCATAGGCCTTCACATCATCAATGGTGATGTTTGTATTGGCGTTCGTCAGTTTCGCGGCCTTGCAATCCTCATTCAAGATACAGTAGCCTTCCATCGCGAATTCTTCCCAATTAATGATTTCTCCAAATTCCTTAACCGCTTGATGGTGCAGCCCGGTAATCCATTTCGGATCACGGCTATTTAAAATGGTCGGAATAAAGTATAAGTCAAAGCCCGGTGTAACGGTCTCAATACTTGAAACTTCAAGGACACATGGAACCGTAAAGCGGCGAACTCGCGCCATTAAGTCGAGGACGTTTTCAAGTGTCACTCCGTCAGTTCCGCCAACAATCACGGCATCTGTGCCCGATTCGCAGATTTTTTCTAATTTATCATCGGATATTTCTTTATTTGGGTCGAGTTTAAACACATGCCTCCACTCGCGATAGTCATACATCCAAAGATCCCCCATTCATCATTCCATTACACCATTATAGCATTTGACGATTCGATAAAAAAAGAAAACACTGATTCTATTTATAGAAATGTTAACCAACGTAAAAAGAAAAGCCGAAGAGGCATTCTCTTCGGCTTAGTTATTCTTCTTCAGGCTTGCTGTTTTCATCTTTAATTCGCTCAAGGACCATTTCATACGTATCGTTGCCAAAGTTTAAACAGCGTTTGACACGGGAAATCGTTGCGGTGCTGGCCCCTGTTTCTGTTTCAATTTTATGGTACGTGTTTCCGTCCCGAAGCATACGTGCTACGTCAAGACGCTGTGATAATGATTGAATTTCATTAATCGTGCACAAATCGTCAAAAAAGCGATAACATTCTTCGAGATCCTTTAGTGAGAGAACGGCTTGAAATAATTGATCTAATTCTTTACCGCGTAATTTATTAATTTGCATATTGTTTACCCCTTAATTGATGAAATGTTTATTTTGCGTTAAATGAAACGCTTTTTTCCAGTCCAGGATTAGTCGGTACCACATTCACCCATGTTTTGCCTGGAACGAATGGCACTTCTTTACCATCTTTAACAGCCACAATCTGGCCGTCCTTGTTTGCCCATTCCACTTCGTTAACCTTGCCCATTTGCAGCAAATAAGCCTTGCCGCCTGACTTGAAATCAATATCGCGTCGTCCAACTGAATCGATTACTTGATGGTTTGTTTCAATTATAAAAATATTATTAAGTAAAACGGGTTCATTTGTATCTAAATCGACTGATTGCTCGCCGCCAGAAAACCGTTTAAATTTACCAAGGGCAGCATCAAATTCGAAGCTGGAATCAGAGATCCCGCCTGATGAATAGGTAATTTTCACTGACTGTGCCTCGTCACCGGTCACGTTTTTACTGTCTTCCTCCGATAAAAACTTGAAGGCCGGCGGACTTTTTTCCAGCGAATACTTCTTTTGTTCGGAACCCTTTAAAATATTATCATACGTTATATAGGAATTATGTGGTGCCTTCCGGGTACTGGACCGTTTAAATAGTGTACCATCATAAACCATGCCATTAAGATTGTCGATATAATTGCCCTCGAGCATTTTCTTAGCTTCTTCACTCCAGCCATGAGCAATATAAAGCGCATTTAGTCCTTTAGCCAGGTCGATATAATAATCGCGGGCACTGCGGACTGGACCGATATTCGCCGGTTTTTCACTTTGAAACACAGCTAGAAAGCGGGTAATATCACCCTCTGCCAATACCTCATAAACAATGTCAGCCTTGTTCAAGCCCGATTGCGGCCTTGCCTTTGGATGATTATTAATCATGACGGCAACAGCCCTTCCCTTTGTTTGTGTCTCAGAGCCTATGCCTGTTAACGGATAAAAATACGGGGCACCCTGTTTCTCTTCCGCTTTTTCCTCAGCCTTATTGACTGTTTTTTCCTTCTTTACTGGTTCTTTTACTTTCTCCTTATGACTACATCCAGAAAGTAATAACAAGATTGCTGCAAAGGCGGCAGCCCATTTCTTCATTCAACGAACACCCCTATTTCCTCCAAGGCTCAAAATCACTTTCACGCTTTAACTCATTAATTATTTACAGTTTAACGCATTATTGACGGAAAGAGTACTGTTTTATTCATCACATCATACATCCCCTGCTGGGTAATCCGAATATAAGGTAAATGGGTTGATGAAAAGAACAGCAGACTATAAATTGGGTCTGAAAAAGAATAGCCCCTAGCTCGCAGCTCTTCAGACAACCTTTTTTCTTGGACCATTAAGTCTTCCATAGGAAGGTCTGACATAATTCCATTTAAATGAAGCGGCAGCTCGCAAACCACCTGATCATCCTCGACCATGACAATCCCGCCGCCTAATTCTTTCATTCTATTAAAAGCCAGAAGCAAATCTTGTTTATTTTTCCCGATTAAAATAATATCACCGGTATTGGAAAACGAGCTGGCTAACGCCGACAACTTTGATGCGAAGCCTTTTAACAGCGTATTAATCCGCCATTTCCCGTTACGATCAATTAAGGTAAAATAACATTCATCATGATCGTGCGACAATTCATCCCCTGATACATCAATCGCAATCGAGTAGGGCTTGGTGATTACCGAGTTTTCCATTTTGATCCCAAAAGGCATTGAGAATTGTAAATCATCCATCGTTAATTCCCAATCCAGTTCCATCTCTTTCAAGCCATATTCCTTCCATTTCAATGGCGGATAAGTAACTTCTGTTTTCACTCCGTCCCGTTTTACCCATTTTCCTTTCGCCAGGACCGAAACAGGTGCAGGGTTTTCAATACTCGATAAAAAGTTAATATTGGCGATGCGTCCAGTGGCAATTTGCCCATGTAAATGGTCGATATTGTAGTATCTAGCGATATTGACAGTTGCCATATTATAGGCATCGATAATCGGAACCCCTTTTTCAATGGCAATTCGGATCATCAAGTCGTTCATCCCTTGTTCGTAAAAGGCGGAGGATGATCCGTCGGTATTAAAGATTAATCGATCATATGCCTCGATGCCAAGTCTCTTCATATCGTCCAAAATTTGCGGCAAATCGGGCCGGATGGAAGAATATCTTAATGACACCATATACCCTTGCATTAAACGCTTATAAACCTCTTCACCTGTCATCGCTTCATGGTCACAGTCCGTCCCGAGGAGCATCATTTTTGCTAAAGTTTTTTCAGATGCTCCAGGAAAATGACCCTCAATTTTCTTACGCATCCGTTTTGCTTCTTGAATCCAGTGAAGCATCATATCATCACCATTAAGCAGTCTGGGCCAGCCTGTTAGCTCTCCGCCCTGGAGGACTGCATCATGTTCAAGCCATGACTTAATATTACTGTTCGAAAATATCTCTTCTTCATGAAGAATTTCCGTTTGTGAATCAAAGCGGCTCCACCAATACATCGTCGTCGGAATTGAACGCAGGTCTTTTAATAATGAAAAGGCTTCCCTTTTTTTCAAATTTAACATTAATGCCATGTTGTCATTTATTAATGTTGTCGTCCCAAACTGGGATGCATAGGCTGCAAGCGTTTGGGGATTATATAATTGAAAGGGATGAGCATGCGGCTCGATGTATCCTGGTACAAGAATTTCATTTGTGCAGTCAATGACTTCACAGTTTTCGATATGTGTTGGCAGATTCTCGCCAACATAAACAATCCGATCTTCATAAATCCAAATATTTGCCCTCATCCACTTTCGAAATGACTGATTTAAATATAAGGCGTTTTTCAATAATATGGTGGGAGACGTTTTCCCATCCAACACGGATATGTGCATACGCAGGTGTTTGTTTTTCCAACGGTAACGTTGTTCCAGCATATGATATCCCCTCCCTTTATTTATACTATCTATATAATAAAATCTTGATTTAATAACAAAGAAAGCCCTTACAAAACTTCTTTTATTATTATACTATCATATTTTACCGTTTAACGCAGTAAAGAATTGATAAATATTGTAAAGAATTTGTGAAGGAGTGAGCAAAATGAATATCAAACCCAATATTGGCCTATTAAACGCATTAATCCGGATTACAATTGGACTAACCATGTTATCCTGGTGTACGGCAAAACTTGTAAAACACCCTTGGCGGGATTCCTATCTGTTTGTAGCCCTATGCGGCGCGATGAAGGTAGCAGAGGGAATCGTCCGCTATTGCCCAATAACGGCATTATATGAAAGATGCCAGGAAATGATGCCGGAAAAATCAGCGGTTGTCGATTCGATGGATGGTATGGAGGGATTGACGAATTTGGATGGGGATCAGGGTGTGCCTTACAATCCGACTTGAGGGTAAATACTCAAGATTAGATTCCATGAAGATAATATTTAAAAAATGTCCTCATGATTGGCTCATGAGGACATTACTACTGAAAAATTTTCTCATTGAACTAACACCACGTTAATCACTTATATATTGCCAGGATGGATAGAAAAATACATATAATTGCTGAAGTAAATAAGATAACAGAAGTTACAAGATTTCTCCTAAATTTAATAGCATATGCACAAAAAAAGATTGCCGCAGCTAATTTGGAAGAGCTTTGAAAATAAGCATTATTCGAAAAAAAAGAGCTGCTAAAAATAATTGAAGTAAGCAAAGTTGTAGAAATTAGTATTTTAAACCACAAAGGCTCTTTTAGGAATTGTTTAATCATAAATTTTATCCACTGCATAACGGTATGACTCCCTTCAATACACCTTCATTTCTAAATTAAGCATATGATGTATTCTTGAAAAGTAATACCTACCTTTTGCAATGGTTTTACAATAATTCCTATGTGCTTACTTAGCCTATAACAGGTTGAATCGCTTTAATACCAATGTCTTTTCGATAAAAAACTTCATCACAAGTTAATTTCCCTAGTTCGCGATAAACTCTTTCCTGTGCCTCAACCAAGGATTCTGCCTTTGCCCCAACTAGCAGCACCCTGCCCCCGGCGGTAACAAATTCACCCAATTCATTTTTAACCGTTCCAGCATGAAAAGTGACTACTTTTACATTATTAATGTCAGCTAATCCTGAAAGCACGGCACCCTTTTGATAAACCTCCGGATACCCTTTTGCTGCCACCACAACGCCGACCATCATTTGGTCATCCCAGATTAATTCAGGGTGCTTTCCATCCAGTAGCTCTAAAATCACTTGAACCAAATCAGATTTCAGTCTTGGTAAAACTACCTGTGTTTCCGGATCGCCAAAGCGGGCGTTAAACTCGATGACTTTTGGTCCATCGGCAGTATCAATCAACCCTGCATATAAAATCCCGCAAAAGCTGCGGTTTTCTTGCACCATTGCTTTTGCAGCGGGTTTTAGGACGGTGTCGATGGCGGTCTGCACCGTAACCGCGCCAATTTGAGGAACCGGTGAATAAGCCCCCATCCCACCGGTATTCGGTCCTAGGTCGCCATCATATGCCCGTTTATGATCCTGAGCAATTTCCAGCGGCACAACGATTTCCCCATTTACAAATGCCATGAGAGAAAATTCCTCGCCACTTAAAAATTCCTCAATCACGACCCGTGAAGAGGCCCCGCCAAACTTCGCCTCGATTAGCATTTCTTCAAGGCTTTCGAGCGCTTCCTCTTTTGTTAAGGCAACTGTAACACCTTTGCCCGCCGCCAATCCGTCAGCTTTAATGACAATCGGTGCCCCTTTTTCTTCGACATATTTACGTGCTTCTTCATAAGAAGTAAAAACAGCATAATCGCCAGTGGGAATTTGGTATTTCTTCATTATTTCTTTGGCAAAAGACTTGCTTCCTTCAATCTCTGCCGCTGCTTTTCGCGGTCCGAATACCTTCAAGCCCGCCGCTTCGAATTTGTCGGCAAGACCTTCTAGGAGAGGGACTTCCGGACCGATAATCGTTAGGCCAACTGCTTGGTCTTGGGCAAATTGAATGAGCAGTTTGTGCTGTGACTCCTCGATTGGAACCAGCTCCGCGACATCTGTCATCCCGTCATTACCTGGTGCAACAAATACCTTTTCTACAAGCGAGCTCTCGCTTACCTTTTGACAGATGACATGCTCTCTTCCGCCGCGGCCAATGATTAGTATGTTCACCCAACTCACCTCTTTATAATGTTTCGCTCTTTTCTAAAAGATTGATACTTTTATGATTCGCTGATAAATAGCCCAGATTCGCTGATAAATCTAAAAATTCGCTGATAAATAGGTCAGAATCGCTGATAAACCTATAAAAATCGCCGATATATGATTTGATCTCGCTAAAAGCATCCAAAAATCCAATGAAAAGGTGTAATTTTACACCATTTTAACTTTTTAAGGGGTAAGTTAAGGTAAAAACTACCTTTTCGACAGTTAGAGCACGTTTTACGACAGTTGAAGACAGTTTTACGACAGTTGGACCCTGGTTTATGACAGTTGTAGCACGTTTTTCGACAGTTGGTCCCCGGTTCACGACAGTTGGAGCCGGCTTTCCTAAAACAGCCTAATGTTTAAAATGCCTTACCCCCGTAAATACCATTGCGATCCCATATTCATCTGCTTTTTTAATAGAATCTTCGTCACGAATCGAACCACCCGGCTGAATAATCGCGGTAATTCCAGCCTTTGCCGCCGCTTCGACGGTATCATCCATTGGAAAAAAGGCATCGGAAGCGAGTGCAGCACCTTCTGCTTTTTTACCGGCCTGCTTTAGAGCAATTTCAGCGGAGCCAACGCGGTTCATTTGCCCGGCGCCAATTCCAATCGTCATGTCTCCATTAGCGACAACAATTGCATTCGACTTCACATGTTTTACAACCTTCCAGCCCAACTTTAATGCGTCCCACTCGGCAGGAGTCGGCTGTCTTTTCGTCGGAACCTTGATTTCGGCATCATCCAATGTGAACAGGTCTTGCTCCTGAACAAGTAATCCTCCCTTAATTGAGGTCAATTTCAGCTCAGATTTTTTCACACCAGAAAACGGAATCGTTAACAGTCGAAGATTCTTTTTGCCTGTTAAAATCGCTAACGCCTCTTCTGAGTACGATGGTGCAATAATAATCTCAAGGAATATTTCATGGAGCTTTGCTGCCGTTTCTGCATCCACTTCACGGTTAAAGGCAATGATGCCGCCAAAAATGGAAACAGGATCGGCTGCAAACGCCTTTGTAAATGCTTCAAACCCTGTTTTACCAGTACCGACACCACATGGGTTCATATGTTTTACTGCCACTGCCGCTGGTTCCGTAAACTCCTTAACAATTTGCAGTGCCGCATCGGCATCATTAATATTATTGTAAGAAAGTTCTTTGCCGTGAAGCTGCTCAGCATAGGCAATCGAGAACGATGAGCCCAATGGCTTTTGATAAAAGGCTGCCTGCTGATGCGGATTTTCCCCGTAACGGAGTGTCTGCTTTAATTCATATGTAACCGTTAATTTTTCCGGAGTTGCTTCCTCGGCAAGATTTGTCATGTAATCCGCAATGAGTGCGTCATAAGCTGCAGTATGGCGGAACACTTTAGCGGCAAGCCTTACCCTCGTTTCCAGCTTTGTTTTACCTTCAGCTTTCAACTCTGCTACTACCGTTTCATAATCGGACGAGTCAACCACAACAGTTACATATTGATGATTCTTAGCAGAGGCACGGAGCATCGTTGGACCACCGATATCGATATTTTCAATTGCCTCAGCAACACTTACATCCGGATTTTCAATGGTTTGCTGGAAAGGGTACAAATTGACACAAACAAGCTGAATCGGCTCGATTCCGTGTTCTTCTAGCTGTTTTTGATGTTCCTCGTCGTCCTGTTTTGCCAGTAAGCCGCCATGAATCAATGGGTTTAACGTCTTAACCCGCCCTTCGAGAATTTCCGGAAAGCCAGTAACATCACTAACCCCCAGCACCGGTAATCCCTGCTCTTGCAGCATTTTTTTCGTTCCTCCGGTAGAGATGATTTCAAAGCCAAGGCTGACGAGCTCTTTCGCAAACTCGCTCACTCCACTTTTATCAGAAACACTAATAAGCGCACGTTTTTTCATCTTGTTTCAACCTCTTCTCTTGTCATCAGCATTTGTAGTATCTCAGGATACAGTTTGTGTTCAATCACCTGTATTTTCCGTTGCAGGCTTTCATGGGTCTCATTTTCAGCAATCCGGACCCGCTCCTGGACAATAATCGGCCCCGTGTCCATGCCTTCGTCGACAAAATGGATGGTGACACCACTCCAATTTGCTTTTGCCGCGAGCGCTTGGCCAATCGCATCTTTGCCTGGAAACGCCGGAAGCAACGAAGGATGAATATTCACGATTCGCCCTTCATACTCCTTAAGCAGTGTTGACCCAATTAAGCGCATATACCCGGCCAGCACAATTAAATCAACGTTCTTTTCCTTCAGCAGCAAAGCAATTTCCGTTTCGTAGTCTGTTTTACTTGGATAGTCTTTCGGAAAAAAAACAAAAGCAGGGATGCTTGCCACATTGGCTCGTTCAATGACGTACGCCCCTGGTTTGTCGCAAACCAGCAATGAAATATTCGCCTCAAGCTTTCCCTCTTGAACCACTTCGAGGATCGCCTGAAAATTACTACCGCTTCCTGATGCAAACACAGCAATATTTTTCATCGCCGCCCACCAAAGCCTTTGATGTTCAATCCCGCTTGATCCGTCACGATGCCCAGTTCATACGCCGTTTCACCAACCTGGTGGAAATGCTCAAGCAAGTCAGGCGCATCTTCCTTGTTAACGGCAATGACCATACCGATACCCATGTTAAAAATATTATACATTTCTCGATAATCGATTTGTCCCACTTCAGAAATCAACTTAAACACGGACGGAATATGCCAGTTTTTCTCATTTAATTCTGCCCCGAGTCCAGCAGGCAGCATCCGCGGTATATTTTCAATAAAACCGCCGCCAGTAATATGGGCCATGCCTTTAATTTGGAATTTTTTTAATGCAGACAGAATCGGCTTCACATAGATTTTTGTGGGCTTAAGTAATTCTTCGCCTAATGTACAGCCGAGTACATCAACAAACTCGATTAACGACCAGTTATTAAACACTTTTCTGACAAGCGAGTAGCCATTGCTGTGAATACCGCTTGAGGCGAGGCCGATTAGTACGTCACCTGGTGCGATGGTTTCGCCGGTAATTAACGCCGGCTTTTCACACGCACCTACCGAAAATCCGGCAAGATCGTACTCATCCTCCCGATAAAGCCCCGGCATCTCTGCTGTTTCGCCGCCAATTAAGGCGCAGCCAGCCTGCTCGCAGCCATCAGCAATCCCCTTGACAATCGCCTCGATTTTTTCAGGAACCGCCTTGCCGCATGCAATATAATCTAAAAAGTAAAGCGGCTCTGCACCTTGTACAACGATATCATTGACACACATCGCGACCGCATCAATGCCAATCGTGTCATGGCGGTCCATCATGAAGGCGATCATTAGCTTCGTGCCCACGCCATCGGTGCCTGACACCAAAACCGGCTCTTTTAACCCGAGCACAGATAGGTCAAACATGCCGCCAAAGCCGCCGAGGCTACCTAAGACGCCGGTCCTCGCTGTTCGCTGTACATGCTTTTCCATTCTCTCAACCGCTTCATAACCCGCCTCAATGTTCACACCTGCTTGTTTATACGCATTCGCCACGGTCATCAACCCCTTTGATAATAGTATTGAAGTGTATCGGGATAAATTTCTGTTGGATAATTTCCGGTAAAGCAGCCAAGGCAGTAGCCGCTGTCCTGCCCAAGCGCTTCGACCATGCCGCCTGCGCTTAAAAACGTTAATGAATCGGCACCAATGAGGTCGCGGATTTCCTCTACTGATTTATCAGAAGCAATCAATTCTTCCTTCGAAGATGTATCAATCCCGTAAAAACACGGATTTTTAATCGGAGGAGAACTGATGACCACATGCACCTCTGTCGCTCCTGCATCTTTCAGCATTTTGACAATTCTTCTGCTCGTCGTGCCGCGGACAATCGAATCATCAACCATGATGACGCGTTTTCCTTCCACAACACCACGAACAGGTGACAGCTTCATTTTTACCCCTTGCTCCCTGAGGGATTGTGACGGCTGGATAAACGTTCTGCCGACATATTTGTTTTTAATTAAGCCCATTTCATAAGGAATCCCCGCTGCCTCAGCATAACCAATCGCTGCCGAAATACTGGAATCCGGCACTCCGGTCACGACATCCGCATCAATTGGAGCTTCAACAGCCAATCTTTTTCCTAAGTTTTTGCGGGCAGTATGAACATTAATGCCTTGGATATTACTATCAGGTCTTGAAAAATAAACATACTCCATCATGCAGATTGCTTTTGTCGTACTCATTGCAAATCGCTCTGACGTTAGGCCATTTTCGTTAATGATTAACAGCTCACCTGGCTGAATATCACGGATATATTCCGCTCCGATGACATCAAAGGCACATGTTTCCGATGCGACAACATACGCATCACCGAGGCAGCCAAGTGAAAGCGGCCTTAATCCATGGGGATCGAGTGCCACCATTAACTCCGTTTCGGTCATGATTAAATAGGCATAGGCCCCTTTTAACATTGAAAGGGCATTTTTCACGCGGTCGTTCATATGAGGAAAGCCGCTTCTTCTAATTAAATGGGCCAAAACCTCTGTATCAGAGCTTGTTTGAAAAATACTCCCCTGCGTTTCAAGCTGATGCTTTAAGGAATTCGCATTAACAAGGTTGCCATTATGAGCAAGTGCCAGGCTGCCGCTTTGCGAATGGAACAAGAGCGGCTGGACGTTCTCATAGCCGCCGCCCCCTGCCGTTGCATAACGAACATGGCCGATAGCGGCAGATCCGGTTAATTCCGCCACCGCTTCTGCCGTAAAAATCTCCGCCACTAGCCCTTCACCTTTAACGCCTTTAAGCGTTTTTCCATCAGAAACGACGATACCAGTTCCTTCCTGGCCGCGGTGCTGCAGGCTATGGAGCCCGTAATAGGTTAATTGCGCGGCATCCGGATGTCCAAAGACACCAAAGATGCCGCACTCTTCGTTTAATCCTTTGATTTCAGCAAGCATGGGATCGCCCCTTTCCAGGCAGCTTTTAATTCATTTATTGAACCCTCAAGTATAGGTTCACTTTTTGTTAGAACTCGTAATGTTGCCGAATTATTCACTTCACCGATAAGGGCTGCTTCTACTAAGCTTTCAAACTCCGCTTGGTGTTCTTTCTTTACGGATAAAAGAAAACGAGATTGGCTTTCACTGAATAATGCCGTTACATGATTTCCCGTAATCGTCACTTTCGCACCTAATGTTTCACTGCCGAATAGGCATTCTGCCAAGGCTACTGCTAAGCCGCCTTCTGACAGGTCATGAGCAGATTGAACTACGCCTGAACGAATCGCAGCTAGAACCTGTTCTTGCGTTTCTTTTTCCAATTCAATCGTTAATTCCGGTGCTTTTCCGGAAATGCTGCCGTTTAACAGCTTTTGCAGCTCGCTGCCGCCAAATTCCGGTTTTGTTTCTCCAACCAGATAAATCAGGTCACCGCTATTTTTAAAATATTGTGTTGTAATATGGTCGATGTCAGTTACAAGGCCAACCATGCCAATGACAGGTGTTGGATAAATCGCTGTGCCGCTTGTTTCGTTATACAATGACACGTTACCGCCGATGACAGGTGTCTCGAGTACTCGGCATGCTTCACTAATCCCGTCGGCTGCTTTTTCAATTTGCCAGAATACCTCTGGCTTTTCGGGATTTCCGAAGTTCAGGTTATCGGTAATCGCTAACGGCTCGGCACCCGAACAGATAATGTTGCGGGCTGCCTCAGCGACGGCAATTTTTCCGCCGGTTTCCGGATCCAAATATACATAGCGGGAGTTACAGTCTGTGGTCATCGCGAGTGCTTTCCGGGTGCCGCGAATCCGGAGGACCGCCGCATCTGAACCTGGAGAGACAACGGTATTGGTGCGGACCATATGGTCATATTGCTCATATACCCATTCCTTGCTCGCCACGGTCGGCTGGCTTAATAGTTGTACTAAAGTTTCTTTTAAATCATCGACTTGCGGGATTTCCTGTTCCATTGCTTGGAATTCTTGAAAATAGGATGGCTCTTGTGAAGGCTTAAGGTATACAGGTGCATCCTCTGCTAAGGCATCCACCGGTACATCTGCTACCGTTTCGCCTTTATGGATTAAACGCAGGTTTTTATCATCGGTTACCGTTCCAATGGCCACTGCTTCTAAATCGTATTTTTCAAAAAGCTCGGCGATTTCCGGTTCGCGGCCCTTCTTAACCACAATCAGCATCCGCTCCTGCGATTCTGACAGCATCATTTCATAGGCGGTCATTCCGGTTTCCCGCTGCGGGACAAGGTCCAAATTCATCTCGATGCCCATTCCTGCCTTGCTTGCCATTTCCGCGGAGGAGCTTGTCAGGCCGGCAGCGCCCATGTCCTGGATTCCGACAAGCGCATCAGATTGAATCAGCTCTAAGCAGGCCTCGAGGAGTAATTTCTCCATGAATGGGTCACCCACTTGAACAGCCGGCCGTTTCTCATCGGATTGCTCGGTTAATTCTTCTGAGGCAAAGGTGGCGCCATGAATCCCATCGCGGCCTGTCTTCGCCCCTACATACATAACCGTATTGCCTAAGCCGTGCGCTTGGCCTTTTTGAATATCCTTATGATCGATAAGGCCGACGCACATCGCATTCACAAGCGGATTCCCCTCGTAGCAAGGGTCAAATTGAATTTCGCCGCCAACAGTCGGGATGCCAATACAATTGCCGTACCCTGCGATGCCGGCAACGACTTCTTTAAATAAATAGCGCACCCTCGCGGAATCAAGCTCGCCAAAGCGAAGCGAGTTTAATAGAGCAATAGGACGGGCTCCCATCGAAAAGACATCGCGGATTATGCCGCCGACACCGGTTGCCGCACCTTGGTATGGTTCAATCGCCGATGGATGGTTGTGGCTTTCTATTTTAAAAACAACCGCCTGGCCATCGCCGATATCGACAATCCCCGCGCCCTCACCAGGACCTTGCAGGACTCTTTCGCCGGTCGTCGGGAATTTTTTAAGGACTGGTTTTGAATTCTTATAGCTGCAGTGTTCTGACCACATCACGGAAAAAAGGCCTGTTTCGGTATAATTCGGCGTGCGGCCAAGGATGGTTTCAACCATTGTAAATTCATCATCTGACAAACCCATTTGCTGATATAGTTTGTCTGCTTTAATTTGAGTCGGATTTGGTTCAAGCGTTAACAACATGTGCTTCCCTCCAAGTTTTCACAATCGATTGAAACAATTTAAGTCCATCGGCGCTGCCGAGCAGCTCATCGACAGCTCTTTCTGGGTGAGGCATCATCCCGAGGACATTGCCCTTTTCATTCGTAATGCCCGCGATATCTTCCAAGCTCCCGTTTGGATTATGCTGATAGGTAAACACGATTTGATTATTCGCTTTTAATTGTGCAAGTGTTTCCTCGTCGCAATAATAATTTCCTTCACCATGGGCGACAGGGATTGTGATGGTTTTCCCTTGTTCGTATTCAGCGGTAAAGATCGTTCTGTTGTTTTCCACCTTTAGTTGGACAGGTTTGCAAATAAAGGAAAGAGTCTCATTCCGTCTCATCGCACCCGGCAGCAGGCCTGCTTCTAAGAGGATTTGAAATCCGTTGCACACGCCAAGGACTGGCCTGCCGGCTTCGGCCGCTTTGACTACTTCTTTCATCACTTTGCTAAAGCGGGCAATGGCACCTGTCCGGAGGTAATCTCCATAAGAAAACCCGCCAGGCAGAAGAATTCCGTCATATTCAGCTAAGCTTTCCGTATCGTGCCAGACATATTCAACTTCTTCACCAAGTTCATCGCCAATCGCATGAAACATATCGACATCACAGTTCGAGCCTGGAAAAACAATTACCGCAAACTTCACAGGAAGACACACTCCTCTACTTCGTAACGGTAGTCCTCAATCACTGGATTTGCGAGGAGGCCCGTGCAAATTTCATTAATGACCTCATCGATGTTGCGCTCTGATTTTTCCACGGTTAATTCCATATATTTGCCGATGCGGACATCGGTTACTTCTTTGTAGTTTAAAGCATGTAGGGAATGAGTTACGGCCTTTCCTTGCGGGTCTAATACACTTTCCCTTAACGTGACAAATACCTTTACCTTATACATGCTGATGACCTCCAAGTCTTGTTAAAATCGTTTCGTAGGCTTCGGTTAAGCTTCCTAAATCGCGGCGGAATACATCCTTATCAAGCTTTTCATTTGTCTGTTGATCCCACAGCCGGCAGGTATCAGGGGATATTTCGTCTGCCAGTAAAATTTGCCCTTTTTCGTCTTTGCCAAACTCGAGCTTAAAGTCGATCAGACGAATACCAAGTTCATTGAAAAAGCTTGATAAAGCTGTATTGATTTCGAGTGCTTTTTCTCGTAAAACTGCTGTTTCTTGGACGGTTGCTACGTTGAGCTCAAGGATGTGATCAACTGTTACGAGCGGATCTCCAAGCTCGTCATTTTTTAGATAAAATTCAACGAGAGGGGCTGCTAGCCGTTTACCCTCTACGATTCCCAATCGCTTGGAGAGGCTTCCCGCCGCGACATTGCGAACGACTACTTCAAGCGGAATAATGGTAACTTTCTTAACCAGCTGCTCGGTGGCGGAAATTTTTTTGATAAAGTGTGAAGGGATTCCGTGTTCTTGTAGCTTTAAAAATAACAAACTAGTAATCTCGTTATTTAAACGGCCTTTACCCGTGATTATTTCCTTTTTTTGGCCGTTGAATGCGGTCGCTGAATCTTTGTATTCAACTAAAACGGTGTTCTCCTCATCTGTCTTGTAAATCCGCTTAGCTTTTCCTTCATAAAGCAGTTCCTTCATCGTGGGACACTCCTTAATTTGCAATATTGGGAATTTTCAGGATAGAAGTGGCTACACGTTCAATATGTAGCCTTGCTTCTCTGGTTTCGTTCTTATTCCAAGCTCTAAAACGATTTTTGTGACTGTGAACTCTCTATTTTTCGCTCAACGGGCACAATTATTTCTTTTTGTGACCGCCAACCCTCTTTTTCCCGGTCAACGGGCACAATTACCTTTTTTTGTGACCCTCAACCTTCTTTTTCCCGGTCAACGGGCACAATTATTTCTTTTTGCGACCGTGAACCCTCTTTTTCCCGGTCAACGGGCACAATTAATTGTTTTTATGACTCGGGAACCCCCACTTAACCATTCAACCCTAATCGATCAAAAATGGTATCCACATGCTGCAGATGGTAATGATAATCAAAACAATCGGCAATTTCCTCGTCAGAGAGCAATGAGGTAATTTTCCCTTCTGCCTCGATTAAGCCGCGGAATTGAACTTGCTGCTCCCATGCCTCCATCGCTTTTGGCTGTACCGTGTCATAGGCCTCTTCCCGGGACAACCCCTTATCAATCAGCGCCAGCAGCACGCGCTGGGAGTAAATTAACCCAAGCGTACGGTCCATGTTGCGCTTCATATTCTCCGGATAGACAGTTAACTTTTTCACAATTCCACCGAAGCGATTTAACATATAATTCAAAGCAATCGTCGCATCCGGCAAAATAATTCGTTCCGCTGAGGAATGGGAAATATCGCGTTCGTGCCAAAGCGGCACATTTTCATAAGCGGTCATCATATAGCCGCGGATTACGCGGGCAAGCCCCGTCATATTTTCCGATCCAATTGGATTGCGTTTATGCGGCATCGCCGACGAACCCTTTTGTCCTTTGGCAAAAAACTCCTCTACTTCACGTGTTTCGCTCTTTTGCAGCCCACGGACTTCAACGGCAAATTTTTCAATCGAAGTGGCAACTAATGCAAGCACGGACAAATAGTGTGCATGGCGATCGCGCTGTAATGTCTGGGTGGAAATTGGCGCTCGGCCAAGGCCTAATTTTTCACAAACATACTGTTCCACGAATGGGTCAATATTGGCGTAGGTTCCAACCGCTCCTGATATTTTCCCAAATTCTACACCTGCTGCGGCCTGCTTAAAACGCTCCAAGTTGCGTTTCATTTCTTCATACCAAAGAGCAAGCTTCAAGCCGAAAGTCGTCGGTTCCGCATGTACCCCATGTGTCCGCCCCATCATCACGGTAAATTTGTGTTCAATTGCTTTATTTTTTAAAATCTCAATAAAATTTTCTAAGTCCTTCAATAAAATCACATTTGCCTGCTTTAAAACATATGAAAGCGCTGTGTCAACCACATCTGTTGAAGTTAAGCCGTAATGTACCCACTTCCGCTCCTCGCCCAATGTCTCTGAAACCGCACGGGTAAAAGCAACGACATCATGCCTTGTTTCTTCCTCTATTTCTTTAATCCGCTCAATGTTAAAAGAAGCATTTTCACGAAGCTTGCGAACATCCTCTTTAGGGATTTCCCCTAATTCAGCCCATGCTTCACAAGCAAGGATTTCCACCTCAAGCCAGGCATTAAAGCGGTTCTCCTCCGTCCAAATGGCTCCCATTTCAGGTCTTGTATAACGATCAATCATGTTTTATCCTCCGATCTTTTCCTTCACTGTCTTCCAAATGCTGCACCCTTCAATCTCGCCTAGTGCCTCTTCTACATTATCACGCAATATCGTGACATGGCCCATTTTCCGCTTCGTTTTCGGCACATTCTTCCCATATAAATGAATCTTCCAGTCTTTCACCGTCGGAATTTCCGTATATAGATTCTCAAGATGCTCTCCTAATAGGTTGACCATAACAGCCGGTTTTAATAGCTCCGTCCTTCCTAATGGCCAATTGCAAATAGCGCGGATATGCTGTTCGAACTGTGATGTCATACAGGCTTCAATCGAAAAATGCCCCGAATTATGCGGTCTTGGCGCTAATTCATTGATATAAATCGTCCCATCACTGGTTACAAACATCTCCACCGCCAATGTCCCGACTACTCCAAGCGAATCAGCCAGCTGCTCCGACTTTTGAATGGCCTTTGCCTGTAAATCTTCCGAAATCCGCGCCGGAACAATTGTTTTATGTAAAATGTTTTCTTCATGAATATTTTCGGCTACTGGAAAAATAGCAGTCTCCCCATTCAGCCCTCGAGTCACAATAACGGAAATTTCCTTTTCAAATGGAATCCATTTTTCCAATACACACATTCCGTGGTTTAGAAGCTCCTCTGCTTTCCCTAAATCCTCCTTACTTTTAACGACAAGCTGACCTTTTCCATCATAACCGCCTCTTGACGTTTTCAACACGGCCGGAAACCCAATCGCCTCTATTTTTAAAAATAATTCCTCACAGCTGCCGACGACTTCATATGGGGCGACCTCAATACCTGCCTGCTGAATCGCTTTTTTTTCTTTAATCCGATCCTGTGTGATCGTCAACAACTCTTTCCCTTGAGGCACATAGGCCTGTTCGCAAATCCATCCTAATGTCTCGGCATCAATGTTTTCGAACTCATAGGTAATGACATCACTTATCTCAGCTAAGCGGCTAATGGCCACGCGGTCATGATAGGCACCTATCACTTCCACATCAGCCACCTGGCCGCATGGGGAATCAGCTGCCGGTTCTAACACCGCAATCCGAAAACCCATTGCCTTGGCCGCCAAAGCCATCATCCGTCCAAGCTGGCCGCCGCCGATAATGCCGATGGTTGCACCAGGTAAAATCGTCTTGTTAAACAAGTTCATCACTACTTTCCAGAACCTCTGCTCTAGTCGTTTCTCTTCTTACTTCCAGTTTTCCCGCTAACTCAGCATCCTCTGTTGCTAAAATTTGCGCAGCCAAAAGACCGGCATTTATCGCCCCTGCTTTTCCAATTGCCACGGTCGCCACCGGCACTCCGCCAGGCATTTGCACAATTGACAGCAACGAGTCTAATCCATTTAAGGCCTGAGATTGAACAGGAACGCCAATCACCGGTAAGATTGTTTCCGCTGCAACCATCCCAGGAAGATGGGCGGCGCCGCCCGCACCGGCAATAATCACCTTTATCCCATTGCCTCTGGCTTCCTCTGCATATGTAAACATCAACTCGGGTGTACGATGGGCCGAAATAACTTTTTTCTCATACGCTATTTCTAATTGCTCCAAAACAGCGCAAGTATGCTTCATCGTTTCCCAATCCGATTTACTTCCCATAATAACTCCAACAATAGCTGGCATCTCATATCCCCCTTAAAAAACCAAAAATACCCGTAACAAACAGCATCTCCGCGAAGAGAAAGCCATTTGTCCGGGCATAATGATGATTATTCCAACATGAAATAAGGGAATGCCCCTTATTGTGCCGAACATATTGACTTTCCCTCATAGTCCAATAATTTACGGTTATTGGGTAGAAACTTATGGGCCATATTCCCATGGATATACAAGGGTAAAGGTAAATTGTTTTATCAACTAGCCTTATCATACCAATCAATTCAGTAAACTGTCAACAAATAAATCGAACATTAACTAGAGAAAAATAAGTAATGTTCGTGTTTTACTCAATTAGCTTGGCTTCAAAGACAATTTGGCGGCCAACTGGCTCGTAAATAGTTTCATTGCCCTTTTTTACTTCTTGAAAAATCGGCTTTTCTATCCGGCGGACAGGGAGATAACCTTCTTGCTTCATTCTATTCAGGCATTCCTCAATACTTTCATTTTCCGCAACCTCAAACTGCATTTTCTTTTTACTCATGAAAATAACTTCCCTCTTTTCACTGATTTCACCCAGAAGCCACCGTGAATCGATTTTGGTTCATAGGAAATAATGAATGCCTTCGGGTCTAACGTTTTAATCGTTTCGTATAGTTTTAACTCAAATTTCCGCGGTGTAAGGATTTGCATCGCCATTCGATTCCCTTCCAGCCCATGTGCAGACCAATCGGTAACACCATAGCCTTTCTCCCTCAATAATTTTGGCAGATCCTTATCGTTTTCTGATGTAATCACATTGACCGTAATATACCCTAATGCCAGCTTTTCCTCAATTTTCATTCCGACAATGACCCCGATGCCATAGCCAACCGCATAAGCAACTAAATTTTGAATTTGATTAAGGTTATTTAAGACAAGCCCGAGGCCAAGAACATAAATAACCACTTCAATCATACTAAGGGACGCTGCCAGATAGCGCTGACCCTTTAAAGTCAAAATCATTCGTATTGTAAAAAAAGAAACATAGACGATATTAATGATCAGGATAATTGCAACCATGATAAAACTATTTTCTAACATAATGATCCCCCTAATTGATTTAGCTTCCTACACTTTAGCACATTATTATTTTAAAACCCCTAAATTTTTTTTATTTGTACAAAATAATATAAAGACGTAAATAAGTGAGGTGCTTTATTTGTTTAAAAAAATATTCCTTTCCATTTCCCTTATCATACTATTTATACCCGTTCAATCAGTCGCTCAAGCAGATCCACTACCAAAAATGAAGGCAGCTTTTATTAGAAACGATGACTTGTGGATCAAAACTGGCAATAAAGAACACAGAATTACAAATGGAGAATATATAAGGTATCCTAAATGGTCTCATGATGGAAATTGGATTGCTTACCTTAAAAGTAGAAATAGTAGTTTTCACAATGGCGAACTCTGGCTTTACAATTTGAATATGGAGAAACATTTCATGGTAAAAGAAGGGGTAAATAACAATTTTCAATGGGCACCCGGGCAAAATAAAATGGGTTTCCTTGTTAATCAAGAATTATTTATCTTAAATACCGAGCCATCTAAGCATTTCCTTGTAACGCAATTAACAAAAAATATCGCTAATTTTTCCTGGCTTCCCAATGGCAGCGGCTTTTTAACTTCTGCAAAGGAAAATAAACAACTAAATTCCGATATCATTTTATCAAAAATACTGCTAAGATCGGATCGGCAAAAACCAGTTTTTAAGCATTTTTACACAGTTCCAGTCGGTGAAAATGAAATCGTAGTAGGCACCAGCCAGTTTAAATGGTCCCACGATCAACAGTGGATTAGTTTTATTTTAAACCCATCTGCATCATTATCTGCTGATAGCAATACACTTTGTTTGGTCTCAGCTGATGGACAAAATTTTCAACACGTGGATGAAATGTTAGATTATCAGGAATGGCTTCAATGGGCGCCAACCAAAAGCTTTCTCGGATATATCCGTGGATTTGGGAGGGAAGCAAATATAAATAAACAAGTAAAGCTGGTTCGAGTTCCTTCCTTTCACAATGAACTTTTCACACCAAAAGGATACGTCGACCGAGATTTATTTTGGAAAAATGACAGGACAATCTTCGTTTCCCGTTCTAAGGAAATCAAACAAGCCGCCCTGGATAAAAGACCTTTACCAAGCCTTTATGAGAGTGATATCTCCACGTTTACGAATAAGCAAATAACCCATCCAGCAAAACATGAAGGTGACTTTGCACCGCAATTTTTTCAGGGTCAGCTTCTTTGGGTTAGAACGGATACACAGACTGCCAATATATTCGTTTCTCGAACAGATAATATGAAGGAAATAGCGTGGATAAAAAATCTTACAGTAGCAAGTGCGTATTATTCAAAGTGGAGCTGGGAGGAGGTATTTAGTTTATACAACGGCAAGGAAGCATGAAAAAAAGACAACCATTTAAGGTTGTCTTTTGTTTGCCTGGCAGCGTCCTACTCTCACAGGGGCGCCTGCCCCAACTACCATCGGCGCTGAGAAGCTTAACTTCCGTGTTCGGTATGGGAACGGGTG
>NZ_JBIVOP010000020.1:0-91022 GCF_044754175.1 Neobacillus sp. NPDC093127 | reverse complement strand
GTGGGTGGTAAATAAGCTGTCTTTTAGTGGTAAATTCCTTGGCATTCGGTGGTAAAAACTTTGTCACTGGTGGTACATTTAGATGGCCGTAATCAGCTCAATCCAAATTCTTTGCCAAATTTAATAAATAGTATTTTATCTCCTTTTGAAATATCGTAATTCGTCAATTTATCTTTCGGGCACCAAATACCACTTACTGAAGCTGGTTCAATATTCATCCTCTTATAACCTTTATAAAAATTGGGCGATTGGCTCATTATCCAAATATTGAAATGATTGGCTTCTCTACTAAATAACTGTTTATTAAAAAGTCTATCGAAGTTTTCTTTTACGTACCTTTCGAAGTCTTGTTTATCTAATTCAAAAACATCGATATCATGATACTTTTCAATAAGACCTAAAGGTAAATAATCATGTCTAAGAACAATCATACAACCTGAATCTTTCTTGAACTTATTGAATTTCTCCGCTTCATCTTTATGATAATTAAAATCTGATGATAAAAACTTAATTTCACCAGGTCTTCCTTTTACACATTTGTCCCCTTTTATTACAATTTTATTTACATCAGGAAATGTAGTTTCGATGGGTTCCAGGTAAGAAACAGGAACTATTTTATTCTTATAAGATAGCTTACCAGCAACAACTACATGCTTCATCATTAACTTATTTTCAGCAAATCGAAGCATCATATATTCATAAATTATTCTTTCATGTATGAAAGCCTTCGCATTCGACTTAATGTTTATCATTTTAGCACCTCTATATAGTAGAGGATTCCCAATTTATGTAACACAGATGTGATTTTTAACCTTGGTTATTTTTGGTAGGAACAAAGGTATGTATCTTTCGACAGCATCTTCAATAATTTAAATGGTAGAATTACTCCCTAAATAAAGGTAAAATGTATGTAGAATATTCTGTAAAATAGCAAATCGAATTGCGAGTTGAGTATATGGATTTAAAACAAAAAATTGCTGAACAACGCCCGCGAGAAAGCAGCGGTTCAAGGTCATCGAACCGATTTGACTATCAAAAGGATTGGGCTATATTAAAATTGCTTGAACTACATAAATCTGGAAAAGATTATCTTTTAGTAATGGATTATTATGATGACATCATTATTTTTGACTCTGAAACTTCCCCGGAAAATATGGAGTTCTTTCAAATAAAAACAAGTGATGCAAATTGGACACTTAGAAGGTTGCTAAGTAGAAAGAAAGGGGAAAAAGGACCCCTTCCTTCTATTATTGGAAAAATGTATGGATGTAAATTACAATTTCCAAATCACACATTGTCATTAAATTTTGTGTCAAACGCATATTTAAGTATCGATTTAAAGGAAAAGAAAACGAAGAGTCTATCCAAAAGGGAAATCCCTTTTACCGAAATATGTGATAAAAAAATAACCGAAGTCATAAATCAGTTAAAAGAGGAACATTCGCTAACTGAGGACCCCGATTTTATGGAGATTACGTTTTTTAGAGTTTCTGACTTAATCCTTAATGAACGGGAAACTTTTGTTAAAGGGAAACTAAGTGATTTCCTTGAAGAACTTAATCCAAAGGGAACATTCAAAATAAGCCTTGTTTATAACACTTTGTTTGACGAAGTAAAGCGGAAAAATAACTATGAGGGTAATATCTATGATTTTGACGAGCTATCCAAAAGAAAGGGTATTAGTCGAAGCCAATTTACATCAATAATTAAGAACTTTATTGGTGCCGATAATAAAGTCGAAAAAGTGTGGTCGCTGACCGAAAATCGACTAAATACCGAAGGGATGCCAATCGTTGAATTAATAGAACTTAAGGAAGCATGGGACACTTATAAATTTGAAAAAATGGATTTAACCAACAACTATTTGCAGGATATCCGAAAAACAATAAAAAATTTAGTCGAGCCTTATCGAGAGAATAAATTGTTATACAACGAAATTATTCTGCCTACCTATCAAGATTTTATTGCTACCCATAAAGTTGATTTATACAGTGAGCAGTATATAAAGGCAATTATTTTAATGGAGTTGTATGGTATATGAATGAAAATTTTAGGAAGCTAATTCGAAATTTGAGGTTAAAAAACTATGAAGAAATTAATTTTAAAAGAAATCAAGCTGGTCTCTCTAATGGAAAAAAGGGCAAGAAAAATTCCCTTCCATCCAAAGATAACGATAATAAAGGGTGATAATCACACCGGAAAGTCGTCCTTAATAAAAAGTATTTATTGGACATTTGGGGCGACTCCAAAGAATCTGCATCCCAGATGGCAAAAAGCAGATATCATTTCAGTGATTGATTTTTCTATTGATGATACATCCTATTCAATTTTGCGAAAAGGCAGCTTTTTTGCTGTCTTTGATGAACAAAAGAATGTTTTAGGAACTTTCGACAAAATTACAAGAGGGCTTGGTCCATTCTTGTCAAAACTGTTGGATTATAAAATTAAATTAAACAATAAGAGCAATGAGCTTATCACGCCGCCACCAGCATATTTCTTTCTTCCTTATTATATTGACCAAGATGTAAGCTGGAAAGAAAACTGGGCAGCTTTTGAAAACCTTGGTCAATTAAGTAACTGGAAACACAATATTGCTAATTATCATACGGGAATTAAGCCTAATGAATACTATGAAATTAAAGCAAAAATAGAGGTGATACAAAAACAAGTTGACGAATTGGAAAGAAAAAAATCCGTTTCGAAAAATGTATTAAACAAATTATTGGAGCAATTACAGACTCTTGTTGTAGATATTGATATTAATGTTTTTAAAAGAGAAATTGACGAGTTAATGAATAGCTACACAGCCCTAAAAGTAAAGGGTGAAAAAGCAAAAGAAAAAATTGTAATGTTAAAAAGCCAAAAGGTTCAGGTCGAAAAGCAAGTAGCCATCGTCAATAAAACGATAAACGAACTTAGGAAGGATTATGAATTTTCACTAAAACTTGCTGATTCAGTTGATTGTCCAACATGTGGTCATACTTATGAAAATACCTTTGCTGAAAGATTTTCCATTGCTCAAGATGAAGATAATTGCCAGGATTTACTCATTAAATTGAAAGAAGAATCAAAGGAATTAGATGAAAAAATCGCAAAGGAATATGAGCAATATAATAAGCATAATAACGAAACCATAAAAATAAAGGCTTTATTGGAGAAAAAGCAAGGAGAAATAAAATTAAAAGATGTCATTCAGCACGAAGGAAAGAAAGAGCTGAAACAAATACTAGAAACTGAAATAAGAGGTCTTCAGGGTGATATAGCTGAATTTGAAGATGAAATAAAGGACCTGAAGGAAGAACTAAAAACAATTGAAGATAAAAAAAGACAGCAGGAAATTAAAAATCAATATTTCCATCAAATGAAAAGTAATTTATTAATGTTGGAAGTTCATACTATCGAGGAAAGTAGCTACAAAGCAATTGCATCAACTATAAAAGAGACTGGCAGTGGTTTACCACGAGCATTATTAGCTTATTATTACAGCATATTACATACAATACAAAAATACAGCACTTCCATATTTTGCCCAATTATTATCGACTCACCCAACCAGCAGGACCAAGATGAAGAAAATTTAAAGAAATTGATGGATTTTATTTTTAATGAGCAGCCAAAAGATTCACAGCTAATTTTAGGATTGGTGGAACTGGGGGATTATGAATTTGAAGGGGAAGTCATTGAATTGACTGAAAAATATCACCTCCTTCAAGAAACACCTTATGATGAACTCGCAAGCGAAATAAGAACATTGTTGGATAAAAGCCTTCTTTAAAAAACGCTGCTTTCGTAAATTTTGTTGCTAGTTTGCCGAAATGCATAAAAAAATTATAATTAAGAAGTAAATCACTATTTAAACCTGAAATGCAGTGTATAAGGAGGATTATCTATGGCTATTACAGTAAAAGTTTCAGAACTGCTTAAAATGGCTAATGAACTGAACAAAGATAAAATTGAGTATGTGGAAATTGAAATATTAGAAGAACAAGAATTTGATGGAGAAACTATTCCAGCAATTCTGCATTTTGACGCTTACGATGGTCACGGAGGCGGGATTGACTACAATGGCATAGAAGAAGTGAAAATTAGTGCTACTTATAAATTTGATTAGTACGCATTCCGAGGATAAGGTTCAGTAGAATCATTAAAGAGATAGGATATCTTATTTAGGGATATCCTATCTCTTTTTTGTTCAAAAGCAACTTTTACTTCGAAAAGAGGATTTAAAAAGAGAAGCTAGGGGTTTCGGAATCATTTAGGGTAAAAAGTATAAATTAATAACATCAAAAAAATGGCTTGGGGTAATTCTAAGCCGTTCTCTTTTGAGATACCCGTATAGGAAAAAGCAAATATAAAAACAGTGTGTTTCTCAAATGAAATCCCACTGATTTTAGCATGTTAATAGGAATATTATGTAAAAAATATTTTTAGTGGTTACTTCAACTACCATGAAAATAAGTTTCTTCAAGAATAGAAAATTGACAACACTAAAAAAGACCCTGCTCTATCGTAAAAAAAGAGGAGAGCGTTAATTAATAAGCCTATGGATTAGGGTTGACTGGATTAAGGTCAATATCAGTATAGACACTTCCTACCCATTTTCATTCTCTGTGGTGCAGCGACGATTTTCCGCTGCATGGATGGCTAACGGGCAGATTAGCTCAACAAGAAAGTAAAAAAGGTTATTATTTCCAAATGATATAATAGAATAAATTTAATTCATTTAGTTGAGGTGAGTAGGGGGCTATTGTTCTAACAATCGATATCGTAAACAAATATAAAAAAAGCTCCAGCAGCAGCCGGAACTCTTTTATCTATATTGTCTTGTCAATCTTTGAATATCAGTTTCTACGGCGAAAACACGTTTATTCAAAGCATCAGTTTTATCATCAACATATCTGATTATTCTTTCATTGGATTCGTCAATATGTTGCACATTCTTTTCAATATATGGTGTCAAATCCGTGCCTATTGAGGATTTAAGATTATCGACCTTATTGTCTACGCTATCGACTTTTGATTCTAAACGCTTGACATCAGTGCTAAGTTCATCTAATTTCTTCAAAATTTGTTGTAAGATTTCTTCCACCAAAATCTCCTCCAATTTCTTTCTTTTATTTTAGCATCCTTTTAACTTACATACAAAGACTACTTGTGTTTAGAACTAGTCTGTATTAAAAGCAGCTTTTTCTTCTTGTACTAACGTTGCAGGTTAGCAAAAAGTTGTAATGATAAAAGGACAGGGGAGTCTCCCTTGTCCTTTTAGACATCATGAATATGTTTATAGTCGATTACTTCTTGACCACCAGAAGCAATTCTAATTGTAATTTCATCAATTCCATTCCCAATATGGGGTCCATAATAAGGAAAAACTTTAACCGTTACTTCATAAGCAACACCAACACCATACAATTGTTTTATATTAGTAATTTCAGTCTCCCAGCCTGCCCATTGAGGAATTCCTCTTGGTGTGTCCTTATAGATTTCTGCCAAAGCCTTATCAATCGAGGGGTCGAGACTCCTAATTAAGGCATATTTAATCATTTCATTGTCGGTTTCTTTTTCAGTCGCTTGAACAGGGAAAGAAAAAAGACAAAGCGTTAACATTGAGACATAAATTAAACCTAAGATTTTCTTCATAGTTATCACCCATAGCTAGTTTCCCCTTTTTTAAAGAATCTAATTAAAGTAATGGGGGCGTTACTCGAAAGGGTTAACGCTTTCCCTTATTGAAGTAAAGGGCAGGTTAGTCGCTTGACCCATTTATTACCAGTAGTATAAGTATTAAAACAATTTAGAAGAATAAGTATAATTGTTGATAAAGATTCATTTATAATTAATATTCAAAAATATGAAAGTGTAGTTTGTCTAAATTACGGCTTCTTGCTCTAATCATTGAAGGGGCTGAGGTAACAGCGGAATAAGAAATTTTTTCTGAAAAATAAAAAATAACGTGATTTTTGTCTTTTTTATGATATGATAAGCATGTCCACCTTTGTTTTTCATTTTAAATATCTCCTTTTTAATTTATACTCTTCAATTTAAATTAGAAAGCAGGGGAAAGCATGGACAAAAAAGCTATTCTGAATTTTAGTTTTGCGGGATTGGGCGTGGTTTGTTTTCTTGGATTTGTATACACTGTAGATGACAAAACTATTGAGAATCTTAATAAGCTAAAATCTGTTGTGTTTGACAAAAAAAAATAAATCATCAATTGTATTTTAGGGTAGCTTGAATAGCTACCCTCTTTGTTTTTTTTTAGTAAAGTAAGTAAAACCAAAAACCGTCACATCTAAGGAAATGGCGGTAGAGTTTATCTATTTTCTTCATACAAGTTATAGCCAATTAGCATAAGTACAAAAAGAAAAAATGCACCTGCCCAAAAGGTTAAGTTTGTGAAGAAATACACTTAAGCTAACGGGGGCTTTAGCAGAAGAACAAAGTGACATAAACGAGGGAACTTCAAATGAAGTTCCCTAATTTTTTGATTTTGATGAAAATGCTATTGGCGTATGAAATCGCACACGAAAACGCAAGACCATAATTTTTATTATGGTGTATGCTAATGGGTATGTGATTTAAGGTGCGATTTTAACCCTAATTTCCTTAATAAACCTTAATAAATCAATAAAAAGGTGGAGCAAATTCCATTGATAATTGCTCTGCAAAATGTGTTGCTTTTATATATGTTTTTATAGTTGCGGGTACTCCAAAAGAGAACGGCTTAGGGTAATTCCAAGTCATTACTTTTTTTGACAACTTGGGCAATAGAATGAAGAACGATTGTCTATTCTTACATTTTCTAGAGGATGCCCACATTCCGGACAATCCTTTTTACCATATACTTTGAAGTGTTCCTGAAATGTTCCCTTCTGACCTTCGGAATTTACGTAGTCTCTAATGGATGAACCGCCTAATCTAATAGCCAATGCAAATGTTTCACGGACATGTGATAATAGTTCCATTAGCTTTTTATCTGTAATGTCCTTGCTGGGTGTCATTGGATGTATATTTGCTTTAAATAAACATTCACTCGCATATATATTTCCAATCCCCGCAATTATTTCAGGTTGCAGAAGTAATTTCTTTATAGGTTTATTTTCAGAGGTTTTTCGTCTCATGTTGGCAATAAACCTTTCTGGAGCATTTTCATCAAATGGGTCAGGTCCGATTTTTTGAATGGGATTATAATTTAAAAATTCTTTTTCTTCTAAGGCACCTACCCACCCAAAGCGCCTTTGGTCAGAGTAAACCATCGAAGAATTATCATCCAACCTAAATATTATATGAATGTGTTTTCGATATTTAGGTGTTATTTCATTAAAGTCTTTTACTACGAAGAACGCCCCTGTCATACCCAAATGCGCAACTATAAACAAATCGTCAGAGCTTTTATTTTTACCTTTAAAGATTAAATATTTCCCTTTACGTTCCAGCTCTAATATTTTTGTATCAATTAATCGATTTGAAAACAATTCAATATTTTGTCTACCAATTGATTTAATTGGCATTGTTATTTTATCATGTAAAACTTCAACAGTTTTTATTGTTTTACTGCATATATTTGGACTTAGGCTATTGACAACCTGCTGTACTTCGGGTCCTTCAGGCAAGGTGGTATTCCTCCTGTCTATAATAATTATTTGGTAGACAAAGTATTGTCCATTATATTACAAAGGGGAAATGAATTCTACAGGAGATTATTTGAAATAATTAAATTTCCACGATTCGGTGTTTATGGCAGTTAACGATATATATTTTGTTAGTTTGAATATATCACTTTGCGGTATTTTGAATTAATAATGATGAAAGAGGAAATAAATAGGGGTAAAAAAATATAAATTAATGGAGGTGGGTTATGTTTGTCTACCTTTGCAATGTGTATGAACTGTGCATGTAATGAAAATGAAGTTGCTATATACAAATGCTACGAATGCAACAAAATATTCTGTTCTACTTGCTCCAATGGTATTTTCTTTTCTTCGCGTTGTCCATCGTGTGATGGAAGTGGGGAACATCTTGGAAGAATTAATAAATAACTTGGTGATTTCAAATTCAAAAAAGAGGGGGATTAGAAGCCCCCTTAATCAAAATCTTGATGTTAATAATTTTTTACCCAAAAAGAGCTTGTAGGAATGAAATTTATAAACAAAAGTAAATACTATTCTAGCTATTGCTAATCCTCTTTTATATTATCTGAATAAGCCAACCACACCAAATAAACCCGGAAATGGAATTAAACTAAATACAAATCCTATTATTGCGAGTGCAATAGATATTGAGGCAGCTGAATTTGAACGTTTTTCGATAACTATATGTTGAGTCACATTTATTCACCACTCTTTTTTATTTTTTATCATTCCCAGATTTTACCACAAGCATTCACTCCTTCTTAAATATCCAATAATTTCGAGGTGATTAGGCTAGTAAAAAATTTTGTGTGAATGTTGTAGTAATAAAGTATTTGGAAATACTAGTAATGCTACTAGGAGGATAGGGCAATGCTGGGGAGCAACCTGAGCGCCTAGTAGTGTTCTGTACAAAAGGAGAGGGGTAATACCCTCTTTTTCTTTTCCTTTTGGGAGAACCAAAAGCGATAAACCCATAGGGCGTAGCCCTAATAATTAACTAAAAAAATGAAACACGCAGAATAATGTAAGACATTCTCTTTTGAGAAGTAGTTTCTATAACAATCTAAAAAGTATCTAAAAACAGAGCAAAATTCGCATAGGAATTTGCTCTGTTTTTTTACAATGTCTGGGGAGTGCTGTAATAATAATAAAATTTTTGAAGGAAAAACAAGTATACTCATAGAATTTTTAAAAATAAATCCCATGAGTGATTTTTTTATAAAGTTAATATTAGTGATTTTTTGTATATAAGCGGGAGATGATTTAATGGCATTTAATTCTTTTCAAGAAGGAATTTTTGAATTGCTACAAAAGATGGCGACACTTTATCAGCAAAAGTCATCGGATAAAATAGTTAGCCCGAAAATTCAGAGGGGAACTAAATCACCAATTAGTGGTGCTTTTGAAGAAGAATTTACGAAGTTGTTGGCAAATACTCTAGAAGGAAATTACTACTACATTATTGATTTTCAACTTAGTAAATATTACTTGAATGGGACTTATACTTATAAACACTTTAGACCAGATGTACTTATACTAGAAAAAGTTAATGAAAGAGAAAGTATAGTACGGGCAGTATTCGAATTAAAAATTGACATTTCGTATGCTAGTGACTATTGGGTTAATGAGATGAAGCAAAGACTTGACTATTTTACTGATTTTATTGTTAAATTTAGATTATTTAAGACAAAATTAATCGAACACGATTTATTTTTAGAAATAAATCATAAAAACGAACCGGCAAGAACAGACCATATTATCTTAAAACCTTGTTCGGAGTTAAAATCAATAGGTTTGGTTTTATGTAGGGATAATGACCACAATAGATGGGATTCAGTCACGTCAACAGAAAATGTTTCAAACGTTAAAGTATTCTACCTATCAAAGGAACATTTGAATAAATCGTCAATAGACCTAGAAAAATTGCGTGATGTTAAAAATATGGAACCTTTACAACAATGGAAAGGGCTGGAAGATTATATGAGGAATGAGATGAATCTGATTTTTAAATAATTACAAAATTGAATGATAATAAAAATTAAACTTATTGAAAAGGTGAGGAAGCACTTTTGACTGCAATAATTGGTTTTATTGATAATAATGGGGTTTTTGTCGCGGCTGATAGAAGAAGGACAAATGGAATTCAAAGAGATTTGGCTAAAAAAATATTTCCGATAATTGGGTCTAAAATTTATATTACTTCTGCTGGTTCTGAAATGGATAGTACCAGAAATAAAGTAATAAGTGAAATTACTAAAAACAAAGTAACTAACTTAAAAGATGTTGTAACGGTCGTACAACGGGAGTTTTCTTATGATTTCAAGCTATTGCAGCAAGAAATTATTAAGAGAAATGAAGAGAGAACTGTTACCGGGGAGCCATTAGAGAAAGAACCTGAACTTGAAGTAATTTTATTTGGGATTGATGAAAATCAAAATACATTTATTTTTACTTTAGATAGTGATGACGATTTTATTAATATAAATAAAAAAGCCGCAAATACTGTATATGGGACAGGGACTTTCGATAATATAATTCAACCGCGAGCAGAAAAATACTTTAACCATTTAAAAAATGGAAAGCAATCAATTAAACTTGATGAATGGGCTTATGTTACAATGAAGGATTTTGTAGGAAGAACACTTTTAAAAGAAACAATAAGTTTTCCAATCGATTATGTGTTAATAATTTCAGAAGGAATTTTTAATGGTGTGCATCCAACTGATGATGAAACAATATTTGCCCCTCAATATATAGAACGTTTTAATTATGAGTTAACCTAATTGGTTAACTTTTTATTTTGAACCGACAGCTTTATAACTTGCCTGTTTTTTATAATGAGCTTGTCATATCCCATGTGCAATAGGAATAAAAGATTATATATGCATGTTGGGAGGATTGAATATGGCAATAATAAAAAGGATATTCCTTTTTTCAGTAGTATTATTTTTTTTTATGTTTTTACTTCTGTATCTCAATGAAAAATTAGAATTAGGTATGAATGATACACATGTAGAACTGATGGTTACTCCGTTTACCGTTTTCATGTATCTTCTCTTTGTTTTTCCAAACTTAAGAAAAGATTTTTTTAAAAGGTTTTGGGCTAAAGATAATTTAACATACTCAATTTGTTTTCCAATATTGGTTTCAATTTTTCTAGTTTTTCTGATAAATATTTTCCGTCTAGTTCCACTAATGTTTGGAAGTGGGTCTGTCGTAGGTGTAGGGAAAGGTCAATATATCGAGGAGGCTGACCTTAGTTTATTGGGAGGATTATTATTTCATGCCTTTTTTCCAACTTTTTCTGAAGAATTCCTATTTCGTTACTTGTGTTACGGAGGATTGTTTGTATTTTTTACCTATACTATACTTCAAAAGCCTGGAAATGATAATAGTCAAAGGACTACAAAATTTGAAAGATGTGTTGACTGGTTTAGAACAAAATTATTCGTAGAAAAAAATAAATACTTTGTACTTAGCTGGCTTTTAATAATTACTACATGGTTTGCTATGATACATGAACCTGATATAACAAATTTTTACGGATATTTTATTCCCGGATTAGTCTTCGGGATATTCTTTTTAAAATATGGATTTTTATCAGCTTGGTTATCCCATGCATCTTTTAATGCCTTATCGGGTGTTGCTTGGACTATAATATTAAATGTCTCATCCGCAAATGGAATTATATAGAACTTCCAGAGGACAGAAAAGGGGTCGTTGTATTACGACCCTTTTTGTGATATGAGGGTATTTCTAGCAGTTCCTCTATAGCTGTTTATAGCAATTAAGCTTTATATGATTTTTGCAGTACGAACACTATTTTTATATCCATAATGTGGATGTTGGAATTGACAGAATTAAGTCGAAGTATGATACAATTAAAAATAATGTAAATTGTTTCAATAGCGGGGAGATAACGATGCTAGCTGGTAAAGATAAATATGAGTATTTTGAAAATATCAAGCAATTATTAGTTCCAAAGGGTTTCGCTGTCTCTGATGTAAAAGAGATAAATTATGGACTTCAATTCCTTATAATAAATGGGAACCAAAATGGATTAGTAAGGATTTATGAAAGTAAAAAGGGTATAAGGTATGACTTATCCCAGGTAAAGGATTCGGAATTTCTTTGTCGTATTGAAACTTTTCTAAATCAAGGAACGACTGATTTACGCTCGAAAACTCCAGTCAAAAATGCAAGTGGGTCCGCTGTAATGGCATTGCCTGATGATTTAATTGGAACAGATGAATCAGGTAAAGGTGACTATTTTGGACCACTAGTGATTGCAGGTGTGCTAGTCACGAAAGAAACCTCTACTATTTTAAAAGAGCTGGGAATCATGGATAGTAAGAAAATGAAAGATAAAACCATACTGGAACTCGCTCCAAAAATTAAACAGCTATGTCCGCATTCAATCGTACCAATTGGAAACCAAAAATATAATGAGCTTTATGATAAAATCCAAAATCTCAACAGACTTCTGGCTTGGGGACACGCCAGGGTCATTGAAAATATTTTGACTAAGCAAGAGTGCAACACAGTATTGTCAGACCAATTTGGGGATGAGAAATTAATCCAAAAAGCACTTTTGGAAAAAGGAAAAACTATTACTCTTCATCAAATGCCTCGTGCAGAAGAAAATATAGCAGTGGCAGCGGCAAGTGTTTTAGCTAGAAATGAATATGTTACTAGACTAGAGCAAATGTCATCTAGTTTCAGAATAAAATTCCCGAAAGGGGCTTCTGCTACTACAAAGGAAAGTGCCAAGCGATTTGTATCCCAATACGGTTCAAAAGAGTTGAAGAATGTAGCTAAGCTTCATTTTAAAACCACTCAACAAATTATGGAATAAATGGTGATGCCATGAATGAATTATACCAACTAAAGGAACAGGCAAAATCACATAGACAAAGTGGACAACTAGAAGAAGCTTTATCCATTTATCAAAAGTTGTGGGGGAATTCCCAAGATAAATATGATGGGGTTGGTCTTCTCCATTGTCTACGAAAATTGAAACGATTTGATGAAGCAATTCCGTTGGCGAGAGAGTTGGAAAAGAAACATCTTGATTTAAACTGGTGCCGTATTGAAATTATATGGACTTATATTGGTGGTTTTTTAAACCAACTAACCGAAAAAGATTCCTTGAGCAAGACTCTCAATATAGCGAATCATATTATGAAATTAAATCCAGATGGACTCGCGTTGCAGAAGGTTGTTTTCTCGGTTCTTAAGAAATCAAAACAATATAAAAAATGGGATATTTCATGTGAATGGGTGGATAAGATAAACCCAGAAAATATTGACGATACCCCTATAGAAACGAATAGAGGGAATACAGGTTGGGACTATGTTTCAATTTGGTATCTTCATAAAATCCGTTGTCTAATCCACCAAGGGTTATATGCGGAAGCCGTTGAAAGAGTTGTTTTTGTTCTCAGCAAACCGAATCAGAAGGAAAAGTATTTTAAAAGATTACAGGCACTGGCATATTTGAAGCAGGACAAGCTCAACGAAGCTGAAGCTATCCTGCATCCATTAATCCAGGGAAGAAGAGTAGATTGGTGGATATTACATGACTATGCCAATCTTCTGAATAAAAAGGGTGGTAAAGTACAAGCTCTGCATTTTATGTATAAAGCGGCTGGTTCTGAACGTAGGTTAGAGGGGATTTTATCACTGATTTTAGATGCAGCCCAACTTTCTAAAGAATTAAATAAGATAGAAGAATCCTATTATCATTTTCAACTGTTCAAACTGATAAGAGAAAAAAATAGTTGGAGTGTACCAGTACAAATTGAAGTCGTGTTACAAGAGTTGATACAGAAAGAAGGATTTTCTGCTCAGGTATCTTTTTATGAGGCGTTAAATAAATGTCAAAATTATTGGGGAAGCAGTGACTCCATTCAAAGAAACTTCCAAAAATCGAACAGGACAATAAGAAGGTCACTGTCAGGAAAATTAGTAAATGTCAAGGATGGAGCACCTTTTTGTTTTATTCAATCAGGGGCAGAATCATTCTTTTGCTATGTAAATGATATACCCTCTCCAGCAGCTGAGGGCTTGCTCGTTCAATTCGATGCCATTCCTTCCTTTGATAAAAAGAAGAACAAGGAATCTTGGAAAGCTAGTAACATAATTGTCTGTTGAGAAAATTTTATGCTATGATGTACAAGCATACCTTAAGGAGAATTACCGTGACAGAGAAAAATATTTTTAAAGGATTAAATTTAGATAGAGACAAGCTGCCTGAATGGATTCAAGAGTTTGCCGAAATCCGATTTTCATCCTTTCAGATTTCTGATATCAATCATATTGGCGGTACCCAACATCGCTGCACCATAGAAGCGGACTCTAAAGATATCATGGTTGATTTTTACTTTGCTCAGAGTGGAAAAACTACGATTCGTCCTGTCGGGCAATATGTAGATTTAGGGGTAGAATTAGCTGCACACATCCGTGGGAAACAACAATTTGGCATAGCGGATAGAAGTGGAGACTATTCCGTTTGTCCGTTGGCTGAAGAAGAGTTTCATTTAATCATAGAATATTTGGAAGATGAGTTGGATGGGGTTAAGAAGATAAATGAATCTTATAATGAAACACAAAAATACAAACTTTACCAATTTCAAAGTAAAATTGCAGATAAGATTACTTTGAAGTATTACCAAACGACTCGAAGATTACAGGTACAAGGTAAACCGATGTATTTATATCAGGAAGTAACCTGTTTACTTGCAACTCATTTTCCTTTCGACGAGGTGATTAAAAATCAATCGGAGTTCTTTAATGTCGAAATTCGTCCTGAAGAAGTTAGGGAAGAAATGCAGGAATTATTACCATCTGCATATAATTACTTAGGGGAGAACCTTAAAAAGATACTTGCAGGGTCATTGGCTTTACAAAAAATCGATATTCCTTTAGAGGATTATTCTCCATTTGTGTTCCCAGTTTTAAAGACCTTAGAGGGTTTTATTAAAAAAATCTTACTCTCAAATAATATCAATGTTTCAAGGAAAGAGGGCATAGACAGCATTGGGGAACTGTTTGGGTATAACGGAACAAACAATACGTATGTATATTTATCGAAAACCGGGACAGAACTAGATGATGTAACCAAATCGTGGGTTGAAACGTTATATAATTATTACAGAAAACAAAGACATAATCTCTTTCATGTAGAATCTCAAGATGTTTTTACCCGCATTATTGAAACTAAGCAGGAAGCTGACCGTATCATTGCAAAAGTGATAGACTTGGTGGAGAGTGCCCACGCTGAGATTACGAAAGCAACTGTTTCTAATTAAAAGTCCTTTTTCAGAATAAAAAGGTGATGACGATGAAAAATTATGAAATTCAAAAATTGAATTATGATGACTATCCATTTGTGATTTACTCAACTTCTTATGTAAATCCAATAGAGGACATTGACCATATAGAGGAGGAGTTAAAATTACTGTTCAAAGGAAAAGTAATTTTTGACCTTCTGCTTTCTAATGGTGCTTCCTCTAATCGATTTGTTGAAGCTGAATTTGATGGGGACAAATTCAATTACAACTCCTTTAAAGCATTACCAGAGATTGATAATTGTATTGCGAAATTATCATCTGATTTTTATAGGAGGCACTCAGATTTGCTAGAAAATAGCATTTTGCCAAATGCACATCAATTTCTTATCAAAAAGGGCAGAATGTAAAATGAGCATCTGTTATTTACGAAGGAAAGGGATTTTATTATAATTCCTTTCCTTTGTTGATTTTTATTCTAAAAGTAAAAGTAAGAATATGATAAATTATTGTAGATTATTAAATAAGCCGAAAATACCTAAGTGTTTATTCATCACTTGTAAATTTTCGACTTTTTTATATTTAAAAAATATAATGACAAAAACAGCATTTTTAATAGCCATACACCTTAGTTTCCTTTTTTAATTACGATTATAGTATTTGTCACCTTCTTGTGTTAATTTATGAAATTTAATTAATTCATTTATGTAATTTGCATTTAATTCATATCCAATTGCATTTCTACCTAATTCAATTGCGTTTCTTAAGGTTGTTCCAGTCCCTGAAAAAGGGTCTAATACAGTTTCATTTTCTAGACTAAATAGCCTAATCAACCTAATTGCTATTTCATCTGGGAATGTTGCTTTATGCGATATATGTTTCAAAGAATTAATTTTCCAAATTGGGTGAAGCCATTCTTTAAGAATTTCCTTTGGAATTAAATTTAAAGATTGTTCTTTCAGTCGGTCAATAACATCTCTTTTCCTGTTCCCAGGTTTTCTAAATACTAAAATGTGTTCTGTTAGTAAATCAGTATATAGAAAAGGTGGAAACCCAAAATCCTTATACCCTCCTTTTCCCACAGAACCATAAATGATAGTCGACTTAGCCCCTTTTTTTACACCTAGCTTTTCCCATATAAAGTGCTGAAATAAATCAAAATCCATTTCTTCTGTAAAGAAATTAATAATATCGGATTGTAAGGAATACAATCTGGGTCTCCCGGTTTCTTTATATCTGCCACTCCTAATATCACCGACATTTATGCAAATAAAAGCATCCTCTTTTAAGACTCTCATGCATTCATAAAAATGTTTTTTTAATTGATATAAGTATTGTTTATAGGATAAATTTAAACCTAATTGTTCCGGATGTTCATAATCCTTTAAATTCCAATATGGTGGACTAGTAATAATTAAATCAATTGTTCCGGATTTTATTTCGCTCATACGAGATGAATCTTTGTTGTAAATTGTTAAATCCAAGACATTTCCTCCCTTCTAAATAAAATGGATATGCCCTGAAATATATTAAGTTGTAATCAGGTTAATTTCTACCTTCTATATAGTTATATAAAAACTTCTTTTCCCTTCAAAAATAAGTGAAACTTAGCTAGTCCTTAGAGTCTGGGTACAAGGAAATGATGTTTTTAAAACCTTTTATTTATTGGTAATTTCGTCCCAGTCAATAAAATGGTAGAATAGAATACGAGAAAAGAAATAAGGTGATTGTAAATTGAGTACAAATTATCACAGTCAATACTTCGCTTATGAGTTAACAAAGCAAAATGCATCCAATACGGTGGGACGTTTAAGCCAATCCTTAATTAATGCTACTGTTGACTTGAACCCACATCAGGTTGAAGCAGCTTTATTTGCATTTCGTGCTCCACTTGAAAAAGGAGCTCTTCTAGCTGATGAGGTCGGATTAGGTAAAACTATTGAAGCTGGACTAGTAATTAGTCAATTATGGGCAGAAAGAAAAAGGAAAATACTCATTGTTGTTCCACCTCCATTGCGTAAACAGTGGAACCGAGAGTTGATTGAAAAATTCTATATTCCGTCTATTATTTTGGAAAGTAAGAACTATAATGAAATTCTACGAATGGGTAATTTGTATCCATTCCAACAGAAAGACCAGATTGTTATATGTTCCTACCAATTTGCACGAAACAAAGCACTGGATATAAAACGAACACAATGGGATTTGATAATAATCGATGAAGCGCATAGGCTGCGAAATGTATATAAGAAATCAAACAAAGTATCAAGGGTACTTCGAGAAGCTACTGAAGGGAATCCTAAGCTACTTTTAACAGCTACGCCTTTGCAGAACTCACTTATGGAGCTATACGGTTTAATTAGTTTCATCGACCCTCACTTGTTTGGTGATGAGGTAACATTCCGTAAGCAATTCGGTCATGGTACTAAAGAGATGACTAAGAGGGATTTTTTAGACTTGAAGCAACGAATAAAGCCAGTTTGTCATCGTACTTTACGTCGCCAAGTTACAGAATATGTACCTTATACCAAAAGGATTCCGATAGTTCAAGAGTTTACTTCAAGTGCACTTGAATGGGAACTATATGAAAAAGTTTCATCCTATTTACAAAGAGAAGATATTTTTGCTCTTCCTAAGAGTCAAAGGAATCTTATGACATTGGTTGTCCGAAAAATCCTTGCTTCATCTTCTTTTGCTATATCGGATACACTTCTATCATTGGTGAATAGATTAGAATCTTCACTTGCTGAAGTGCAAGCAAACCAACAAAATGAAATATATGGGGATATTGATGAGTTCGACGAGACTGTAGAGGAATGGGGAGATTCTTCTGATGAAGATTCTAATGATGAGATTAATGAAGAGCCTTCATTAGAAGAAAAACGTAAAGAAATCCTAAGAGAACGGGATGAGTTATTCTCATATTATCAACTGGCTACCTCTATAACAGAAAATGAAAAGGGAAAAGCTTTACTTACTGCTTTATCTAATGGTTTTGAAAAGCTAAAAGAAATCGGGGCTAATGAAAAAGCAATAATTTTTACTGAATCGAGAAGAACACAGGCATACTTAAAAGATATGTTAGAGCAAAGTGGTTATGTTGGAAAAACCGTTATGTTTAATGGTACTAACAATACCCCGGAAATTAAGGAGATATATGAAAACTGGTTGGTTAGCCATAAAGACGATGACCAAATTACTGGTTCTAGAATGGTGGATACAAGAGCTGCACTAGTTGAACATTTTAATAATGAAGCATCGATAATGATTGCCACTGAATCTGCTGCTGAAGGAATCAATTTACAGTTCTGTAGCCTAGTTGTTAACTATGATTTACCTTGGAACCCTCAAAGAATTGAACAAAGAATTGGACGGTGCCATCGATATGGGCAAAAGCACGATGTGGTAGTTATCAATTTCTTAAATAGAAAAAATGAAGCTGATAAAAGAGTATTTGAATTACTATCAGAGAAGTTTTGTTTATTTGATGGAATATTCGGTTCTTCAGATGAAGTTTTAGGGTCACTTGAATCAGGAGTGGATTTTGAAAAACGAATCCAACAAATTTATCAAAGTTGCCGGACAGCTGAAGAAATCCAAGTAGCATTTAATCAATTACAATCGGAACTTGACGAACAGATACAAAATAAAATGAATGAAACAAGAAAAAACCTTCTTGAAAACTTTGATGATGAAGTCAGAGAAAAATTCAGAAACCATTATGAACAAACAAACCTTCAAATGAATAAATTAGAACGTTTTCTGTGGGGGCTGTCTGAATTTGAAGGAAGCAATCAGGCAATCTTTAAAGAGGAAACACTTAGTTTTCAGATGTTGTCAACAAAGGAAAAATATCAAATGCTTTCGCAAGTTAAAAAAGCATCAAAAGATGGGAACGTTCATCACTATCGTTTAGGACATCCTTTAGCAATTAACTGGATTCAACAAGCTAAAAGTCGTACATTGGGTCCAAAAGAACTAATATTCCGATATTCCGATTATATTGGAAAGATTAGTGCTCTTTCAAACTTTGTCGGTAAAGAAGGATGGTTATCCCTAGACTTATTGCAAGTAAGTTCTGCTGAAGAAGAGGAGCATTTAATCTTCTCTTGCGTAGACCATGATGGAAATCAAATCGAACAAGAGATATGTGAAAAAATGTTTGATTTACCGGCAGAAGAGGGAGAAAATTTAGTTATCTCCGAGCCGATAAGGAATTTATTGTTAATGGTGAAGAAGCATCAGGAGACAGCCATTTTAAATGAGATACAGGACAGAACTAATGACTTTTTAGACCGTGAATTAGAGAAATTAGATAAATGGTCAAAAGATTTGAAGGACAAGCTAGAAATTGAACTAAAAGAAATTGATTTAGAAATTACCCACTTACAAAAAGAAGCTAGAATGACAAGACAAATAGCTGAAAAGCTGGAAATAAATAAAACGATTCGTGAACGTGAGAAAAAAAGAAGCGAAATGAGACGAAGTTTATATGATGAACAAGATGAAATTGACCGGCAAAAAGAGCTTCTATTTATTGAAGTAGAAAAGAAATTGGAACAAAAGGTAACAAAGAAACAATTATTTTCACTAAAATGGAAAATCGTTTAATAAAAGAGGGGTAATATGATTAACAATACAAAATTAGAATTGACATGGATAGGAAAAGAAGTTGTCCCCAAATTAGAGCCAAGAATCCTATTAGAAGATAAAAATCTCTCATATAGTTCAGCTTCAGTACGAGATAATAGCATATTTAATAACCGATTAATTTATGGAGATAACTTGTTAGCGTTAAAGGCTTTGGAACAAGAATATAGAGGAGAAATTAAATGTGTCTTCATAGACCCTCCGTATAATACAGGTAATGCTTTTGAGCACTATGATGACGGAATTGAGCATTCTTTGTGGCTGTCTTTAATGAGAGACCGATTAAAAATAATTCATAATCTCCTTAAAGATGATGGCTCATTATGGATATCAATAGATGATGATGAGGTACATTATCTTAAAGTTTTATGCGATGAGGTCTTTGGAAGGAAAAACTTTGTTGCAAATGTTATTTGGGAAAAGAAATACACTCTATCCAACGATGCAAAATGGTTTTCTGATAATCATGACCATATTTTAGTATACGCTAAAAATAAAAATCTTTGGTTTCCTAATAAAATGCCACGTACAGATGAAATGAATAAAGCTTATAAAAATCCTGATAATCATCCCAAAGGACCTTGGAAATCTACTCCTTTACATGCTAAAAGTGGTTCTGATAAATCAAAAAACTTTAGTTATACATTTAAAAATGGCGTTGAGTGGAGTCCGCCACCAGGCACTTTTCCTAGGTTTTCACTGGATACACTTGCTAGATTAGATGAGGACAATGCAATATGGTTCGGAAAGGATGGAAAGGCAACTCCTTCAAGAAAGACATTTCTTTGTGATTTAAAGCAAGGAGGTATTCCTCCTAAAACTATTTGGAAATTCGATGAAGTCGGACATAATCATGAGGCAAAAGAAGAGGTAAAGGCATTTAATGAAGAAGATGTTTTTTCGACTCCAAAACCGGAAAGATTACTTCATCGAATAATCCATTTAGCTACCAATCCAAATGATATTATTTTAGATTCATTCGCAGGGTCTGGTACTACTGGTGCAGTTGCACATAAGATGGGACGTAAGTGGATTATGATTGAGTTAGGTGAACATTGTCATACTCACATAATACCTCGTATGAAAAAGGTTATTGATGGCAATGACCCTAATGGAGCCACTAAACTTGTCAGTTGGAACGGTGGAGGAGGATTTAATTACTATCGTATTGCTCCTAGTTTATTGGAAAAGGATAAATTTGGAAACTGGGTTATCAGTAAGGAATATAATTCTTTTATGCTTGCTAAGGCAATGTGTAATCATAAAGGATTTAAATATAATCCTGATGAGACTATATATTGGAAACAAGGACAATCAACAGAAAACGATTATATTTATGTAACAACCCAATTAATTAATCGTGAGATTGCAGACCAGATTCAAGAACAAATGAGAGAAGATGAGACACTTCTAATTTGCTGCAAAGCATTTACGGTAAATGTTGATGACTATCCAAGTATTACATTTGAAAAGATACCAACTTCAATATTAAAGAATTGCGAATTTGGAAAAGATGACTACAGCCTAGAGATTGAAGCACTTCCAAAGAATGAAATGTATGAACAAATCGACATTTTTGAAGAGGAAGTTGATGAATAATGAATAGATATATAAATAACATCTCATCACGTCTTAGCCTTAGAAAACCTCAAAAAGAGTCTTTAGAGATTTTAGCCGATATCCTTGAGACTATTGAGTTAGGTAGACATGGACTAGATTCTGTAAAAAATGAATTAGAAAAAATAAGTTCTTTGTATCCTTCTGTTGCTGATTTTGAGAGGGATTTCCCCTCTCTTTGTTTTGCTTTAGCTACTGGGGTTGGTAAGACTCGGTTAATGGGTGCGTTTATAGCATACTTTTACATAGCTAAAAAGATGAAGAACTTTTTCGTTTTAGCCCCCAATTTAACAATTTATAATAAATTAATTCAAGATTTTACACCAAATACATCGAAATATGTATTTAAAGGGATAGCGGAACTATCGATTAATCAACCAATAATTATTACAGGAGACAATTATGAGGAAGGGGTAGGAGTTAGAAAACAAAGTTTATTTGGTGAAGATGAAATACATATAAACATTTTTAACATTTCAAAGATAAATTCTGAGGTGCGCGGTGGTAAATCCCCTCGTATTAAACGTTTGAGTGAATATATCGGGCAAAGTTATTTTGAATACCTTGCTTCATTACCAGACTTGGTTTTACTTATGGATGAATCGCACCGTTATCGTGCTTCTGCTGGTGTTAAGGTGTTAAATGAATTAAATCCTGTACTTGGAATAGAGTTGACCGCAACTCCACAAGTTGAAACGGGAACAAAGACTATTCCTTTTAAAAATGTCATCTATAGTTATCCATTATTCAAAGCTATGGAAGATGGTTATGTAAAAGAACCTGCTGTAGCAACTCGCGAAGATTTTAATCCTTCTCAATATAACGCAGAAGAATTAGAAAAGATAAAGCTAGAAGACGGGATTTTAGTACATGAGGAAACTAAAGTAGAGCTGGAAGTATACGCTAGGCAAAACCATCTACAAACTGTAAAACCGTTTGTACTTGTAGTTGCCCAAGAAACAACTCATGCTGAACAATTGTCAAATCTTCTTCAATCCGATGACTTCTTTAATGGCAGTTATAAAGGTAAAGTTATCACTGTCCACTCAAATCAAAGAGGAGAGGAAAAAGACGAAACAATTCAAGAATTAATGGCATTAGAAGACCCCAAATCAGAAATTGAAATTGTTATTCATGTAAATATGCTAAAAGAAGGTTGGGATGTTACTAACTTATATACATTAATCCCACTACGTGCAGCAAACTCAAAAACTTTAGTTGAACAGTCAATTGGACGTGGTTTACGTCTCCCGTATGGAAGACGAACTGGTGTAAAAACTGTTGACCGGTTAACAATTATTGCTCACGATAAATTTCAAGAAATTGTTGATGAAGCAAATAATCCTAACTCAATAATACGTAGTGGAGTATATATCGGTAAAGATATTGCTAAAGAACAAAAGAAAGCTGTTACTGCTTCGCCAGTCCTTGAAGAAACGATTGTTAATGAAGTAGAGGAGTTAATAGTTAAAAAAATCACAGAGCAAAAACCTGAAACTAAACATGCATTTAATCTAGATGAAATCAAAAAAGTCATAGATTTGGTCCAAACCAAGGTACAAAGTCTAGAACATCTTCCAACCTCAAAAGAATTAGATAAAGAGGATGTCAAACAGCAATTAATATCAGATGTTAGAAATGAGTATAAGATAAATCAACTAGACTTGTTCCCGAAAGAAACTGAGCAATTCGTTATTGAGGTTGTAGAAACTTATTTAAAGAAAACAATTCAGCATAGTATTGATATTCCTCGAATACTTGTTCAGCCAGTTGGTGAGCTTTCATGGGGTTATAAAGATTTTAATCTAGAGGTCAGTAATATAAATTTACAGCCTGTGGAAGAAAAGATTTTAATTCAACATCTACGAACTCATGAACGTAATACTTTGCAACGAAATCAACAGCAATATGGTGAGGAGCGGTTGGAGGATTATTTAGTATCTGCTCTAATAGATTACTCAGATATATCTTACGATGAGCATGCGGATTTATTATATAAATTATCTGGCGAATTAGTGACTCATTTACAAAGCTATTTATTAAACGAGAATGCTGTTCGAAATGTACTTTTATATAACCGGACTAGGTTAGCGGAACTAATTCATATTCAAATGAAGGAGAACTATTATGAACACGCTACTGCTTACGAAGTGACTGTGAGCAAAGGATTTGAGACCCTGAAACCTGTTCATTACACTACAATGATTGAAAATGGGGAACGACAGTTTAGAGAACCTGTGGAAGATAAATCGAGAATCAAGAGCTTAGTATTCAGTGGATTTTTAAAATGCTTATACCGTACTCAAAAGTTTGATTCTGATAGTGAAAGGCGGTTTGCAGTTATTTGTGAGAACGATGTTGCTGTGGAGAAATGGTTTAAACCAGCAATCGGTCAGTTAAAAATATATTACGGTCACAGTAACGTTTATAATCCTGATTTTGTGGTTGAAACAAAAACTCAGAAATTTATTTGCGAGATAAAGAACAAAGACGAAATTGAGGATAAAGTAGTACAAGATAAGGCTAGGGCTGTTCAAAACTGGTGCCGGCATGCAACGGAGCATGAATTACAACACGGTGGTAAGGAATGGATATATTTGCTTATTCCTCATAATGATGTGAATGAAAATATGAGTATTGAAGGATTAACAGCAAGGTATCGTTATATCTAGAATCTTCCCCTTTCACTACACACTAAGATTTTTCAGAGGTTTATCTAACTTGAATCTGATTTAATTAAGATGAAGAATAAAAAATGTTGGATAAATATATTTAATGAAGAAAAATTATAATTGGTTCGATTTTATCAAAACCATTACACATTTTTATTGTTCACTAGTAGGAAAACATTATCATACCAAGGCTTCAAGGCTAATGAACACATTTTTGGTCGATATAAGGACCAGAGGTGGAAACCGTCCGGAAAACATTAATACAGTTAGTTGCCAATAAGACGATCGATAATATTACCGTCTACTGGCCGAAAATCATCAAAAATCCGTTAGAGGTAGAGCAATTTATTGATGCCTTAAGAGGAGAGACGATTGTCGATGTCGGCCGCAGAGGGAAATTTTTAATTTTTTATACGAATCATTACGCCTTAGTGTCTCACCTGCGAATGGAAGGGAAATACGGACTTTACCCAAAGGACGAGCCATTTGATAAACATACTCACGTCATTTTTCACTTTACTGATGATACGGACTTAAGGTATCGAGACGTTCGGAAATTTGGCACGATGCATTTATATAAAAAAGGCGAAGAATTTCTAAAACCGCCATTGCTTGACCTTGGTCCGGAACCTTTTTCAGAAGAATTTACGGAAAAGTATTTGGCAGGAAGACTAGAAAAAACCAACCGGAAAATAAAACCGGCGCTTTTGGACCAAAAGGTTTTTGTTGGTCTTGGCAACATTTATGTCGATGAAGCGCTTTTCCGGGCGGGAATCCACCCGGAGCGGCTTGCTAGTACATTAAATGAATCGGAAATTGCCACCCTGCACCATGAAATTGTTGCTACCTTAACTGAAGCGGTCAAAAAAGGCGGCAGTACAATCCGCTCGTATGTTAATTCTCAGGGGGAAATCGGCATGTTTCAGCTTGAATTATATGCCTACGGCCGTAAGGGAGAAGAATGTAAACGGTGTGGGACCCTGCTTGAGAAAACGACTGTAGGGGGCAGAGGCACTCATTATTGCCCGGCATGCCAGAAACTTTAACTCAGGTTGAAATGAACGAAGGAATAATTGAATAACAATGGATGGGCTCCTGCCATATACTATCTTAGTGATTGTGGAGGAAGGAGTCCTAAAAGCAATGGTTCAATTGTTCTCACTTCTCATTTTAGCTTTTGCTCTCAGCCTTGACAGCTTTAGCGTTGGGTTTACGTATGGTTTGAGGCAAATGGTAATGCCGTTTAAGTCAGTTCTCATTATAGCAACATGCTCGGCTGTTTCTTTAATGCTTGCCGTGTCAATCGGGCATGGCCTTGAAAAAATTTTGTCAGCGAGCATCACAGCAAGCCTAGGAGGAGTCATCCTAATAGGTCTCGGTGGCTGGGTTTTGTTTCAATATTTCCGGCCAGTGAAAGAAAAAGAAATCTTAAAACAAGAAAAAACCATTGTTAATTTTGAAATACGCTCCTTAGGATTAGCGATTAATATCCTCAAAAAACCGATGTCTGCTGATTTTGATCAATCAGGTACGATTACTGGAATTGAAGCGTTGATGCTTGGTTTTGCTCTATCCCTAGATTCATTTGGCGCAGGAATTGGAGCAGCAATGCTTGGATACTCTCCCATTTATTTAGCGGTTTCTGTTGCGATAATGAGTTCATTATTTGTCCTATTAGGAATTAAAAGCGGAACTTTTTTTCATAAATTTGAATGGATTCAAAAGTTCACGTTTTTACCGGGTATCTTATTAATTATCATAGGAATATGGAAAATATAATTATCCAGAAAGGAATTGAGCATGTCACTAGTCATCGGGTTAACAGGCGGAATTGCCAGTGGTAAAAGTACCGTATCAAAGATGTTCAAAGAAATGGATATTCCAGTAGTCGATGCAGATATTGAAGCGCGCCTGGCGGTGGAAAAAGGAGAACCTGCTTACAATAAAATTATAGCTGAATTTGGCGAAGAGATTTTAATGGAGAATGGGGAAATCGACCGCCCAAAGCTTGGCTCGATTATTTTTCATCAAGCAGAGAAAAGACGTCACTTAAACGAAATCGTCCATCCGGAAGTTCGAAGAAGGATGATGGAACAAATTTCAGCAGCCAAACAGAACGGGGAAAGCGTCATTGTTTTGGATATTCCTTTATTATTTGAAAGCAAATTAACCTATATGGTGGATAAAACCATTCTTGTTTATGTTGAAAGAGAAACACAATTACAACGATTAATTAACAGAAATCAACTGTCCATAGTGGATGCTGAGGCGAGGATTCGCTCGCAAATGCCTCTGGCTGATAAAGTAAAGCTAGCAGATAAGGTCATTGACAATAATGGAACAGTAGAGGAAACCAAAAAACAGCTCCTCGATATATTACATCGCTGGGGATTGAATCAGAAAAAACCGTGAGAAGGAGAGCAGCCTTCTCTTTTTTTGTTGTTTATTATCAGAATTGTTAAACATTTAAAAAATCCGCCTTTTATTCATCACAATTAAACCTAATTATGTTATACTAATACCAACAAAACAAGTTATAAGTATAACACTAATGCGGAAGGGGCCGTCAAATGAAGGCGAGAATTGCAATTAATGGTTTCGGGAGAATTGGAAGGATGGTTTTTAGAAAAGCAATCCTGGAAAAAAAGCTGGAGGTTGTGGCCATAAATGCGAGCTACCCGGCAGAAACATTAGCTCATTTACTTAAATATGATACAAACCATGGACCTTTTCAGGGAGATGTGATCCCTTTAGATAATGAGTTAATCGTGAATGGAAAAAGAATCAAGCTATTAAGTAATCGCAATCCCGAAGAGCTTCCATGGAGAACGCTTGGGGTTGATATCGTGATTGAGGCTACTGGAAAGTTTAATGCTAGAGAAATGGCCGCTCTTCACTTAGAAGCAGGAGCTAAAAAAGTAATTTTGACAGCTCCGGGGAAAAATGAGGATGTTACGATTGTGATGGGTGTTAATGATGAAATGCTTGATATTTCAGAGCATGATATTATTTCAAATGCCTCCTGCACCACAAACTGCCTAGCGCCGGTAGCAAAGGTATTAGACGAAAGATTTGGAATTGAGAGCGGTTTAATGACCACCATTCATGCCTATACAAATGATCAAAAGAATATCGATAACCCGCATAAAGATTTGCGGCGCGCACGTGCATGTGGACAATCGATTATTCCAACGACAACAGGGGCTGCCAAAGCATTGTCACTTGTTTTACCGCAGCTGAAGGGGAAATTACACGGGATGTCACTCCGTGTTCCGACACCAAACGTTTCGCTGGTGGACTTAGTAGTAGACTTAAATCAAGATGTGACCGTTGATGATATCAATAGGGCTTTCATTGAAGCAGCTAACGGTCCATTGAAAGGAATCTTAGACTTCACAATGGAACCATTAGTATCCGTAGATTTTAATACCAACGAACATTCAGCAATCATTGACGGACTTTCGACAATGGTGATGGGAACAAGGAAGGTCAAGGTATTAGCTTGGTATGACAACGAGTGGGGTTATTCCTCCCGTGTGGTGGATCTAACCCTCTATGTAGCAAAAAAATTGGCAAAATCCACGCAAGTAAAGGTCGGATAGTTCAATTAGGAAAAAAATAAAAAAATGCTGTCGATAGACGGCATTTTTTTGTTCCCTTTAGGACAATTATGCATAAAATAGCTTTGAAATTACTGTTTTTTTATTGATACGCTTTTCGTGTATTAAATTTTTTTTGATAGGTTGCAAAATAAATATAAACAAAGTATACTAGTCATCGTGAACTTCTTGAAATTAGGTGCCGATTAGCTGCTTAAAGGGTTAGGACCTCTTTGGACTAACTTTCCCCCGTGGCCGCTCAAAGATACCGTCAATAACGGATTTCAAGATGGATCTCAAAAAGGTTAGGGGGAATTAAATATGGAAACAATGGGACGTCACGTCATCGCTGAACTTTGGGGATGCGACTTTGAAAAATTGAATGATATTGATTTTATTGAAAGAACTTTTGTCGATGCAGCTCTTAAATCAGGTGCGGAAATTCGTGAGGTAGCATTTCATAAATTTGCTCCGCAGGGTGTAAGCGGAGTGGTTATTATTTCTGAATCACACCTGACAATTCACAGCTTTCCGGAACATGGATATGCAAGCATTGATGTTTACACATGTGGCGATTTAAATCCGAATGTAGCAGCTGATTATATTGCTGAAGCTTTAAATGCGGAAACACGTGAAAATATCGAAATTCCACGCGGCATGGGTCCTGTAAATGTAAAACAGGCAAAGGCTCTGTAATTCTAATAAAAAATTAAAGCTAAGAGGTGTATGTAAAAGTACACCTCTTTTTATATTTAGTGGAAATGTTGTAAACTAGGAGATAAGAAATGATTAATGGAGGGCTTGTTGGATGGCAAATTTATTTACTCGATATAAGAAGCAAATCGAAACTTCTGATCGGCAGACCGACGATTCTTTGAAAACTCATTATTATAAGGCAACGTTCAATCAGCTGTTTGCATCAGTTGAAAAGTTATTTCATGAGGATGCCGATTGCCGGGTGACGACCGTATCGAAAGAGCATGGCGAAATTGCAGTCGAAGTCAGTAAACCGTTTTCCTGCTTCTTGATTGTGACAATTGTTAATGTAAAACCGCTGGAAACTGCAGTTGATTTTAATATATCATCTGAAAAATTTTCACTTCTCGGTGCTTATCCCGATTTAAAAAAGCGGATTACCTCCTATTACGAGCGGATTAATCAAATACATACCTTTGTAAGAACAGGAAAAAACGGATAACACTTTTACTTGTATAAGAATCCTCTTTTTCATAAAATAAAGGTAAGGATTTTGTTCGGGTTTGATTGTGAAGATTTGGAGCTGATTATAAATGAAATGCCCCTCGTGTCAAAATTATGGTACACGCGTGCTTGATTCCCGGCCTGTTGACGAAGGACGGGCAACAAGGAGAAGGCGAGAATGCGAAGAGTGCGGATATCGCTTTACTACCTTTGAAAAAATTGAAGAGATTCCTTTAATCGTCGTAAAAAAGGAAGGTACAAGAGAAGAATTCAGCCGTGATAAAATTCTGAGGGGGTTAATTAAGGCCTGTGAGAAACGGCCTGTTGCCCTCAAGGAGTTAGAGGATATCACCCATGGTGTCGAAAAGGAGCTTCGAAGTCAGGGGATTTCCGAAATTAAAAGTGAAGCAGTTGGCGAAATGGTGATGGACAGGCTGGCACATGTAGACGAAGTCGCCTACGTAAGATTTGCCTCAGTCTACCGTCAATTTAAAGATATTAATGTGTTTATTGATGAATTAAAAGAATTAATAAAAAGAGAAAAATCCTGAGGAGCTAAAGTGGTCTTTGGCTCTTTATTATTTGGAAAGCGGAAGCGCCTTGGTGCTGGAGCTTGACTGTTATTAAATTAATTAGGGAAAGGTTGGGAGGATATGGCGCAGCATTGGCAGGAAATTCTTCCTATTGACCGTTATCATGTAGCGGCAAATGGGCTTTTGCATGAGTATGACCGAAAAGTGCTGACGTTTTTATATCAGCCTTTGATTGGTTCAACTTGCTTTAGTTTGTATATGACTCTCTGGGCGGAGCTTGAGGAAAACCGGCTTTGGTCAGATTCCTCCACACACCATCTTTTGATGAATCTGATAGGAATGAATTTAAAGGAAATTTACGAAGCAAGACTCAAGCTTGAAGGTATTGGGTTAATAAAAACTTTTGTTAAAACAGATGGAGATGGACGGTCGTTTATTTACAAGCTATACCCTCCATTGAACCCAGAGCAATTCTTCTTGGATGGGATGCTAAATATATATCTTTATCGAAAGATAGGTAAAAATCATTTTGCTCGGTTAAAGCGATTCTTTACCGACCAGCTCAGACATGAGGAAGAAGAGTATCAGGATGTGACGAAAGCCTTTCAGGATGTGTTTGAATCGGCCAAACCGGCTAGTCTTCAATATCTCCAGGATATTTCAGAAGATATTGAAGCAGGGGGAAATATGCAGTTTATCGGGAGAAACGAAACAACTCCGATTCAAATTGATCAAAGCACGTTCGATTTTGCATTATTAGAAGCAGGTCTAAATGAATCGCTTGTCCCTAAAAAAGCACTAACCCCTAAGGTCAAGACTGTGATTAGCAATCTTGCGTTTCTTTATAATATTAATCCGATTGAAATGAAGAATTTCATCCTGGGCGCAATTGGTCCAAATGATGAAATTGATATTGACGACTTGAGAAAAGGCGCCCGTGATTGGTATCAATTTGTCAACTATGACCAGCTGCCAAGTCTGATTAACCGTACTCAGCCTGTTGCCTATCAAGTGCAGCTAACTGAGCCGAAGACACAGGAAGAACAGTTAATTCGTTCTTATGAAACGCTATCACCTCTAACTATTTTTAAAGAAATTTCGGGTGGTGTTGAACCGACTGATGCTAATTTGGAACTTTTGGAAGAAGTAATGATTAAATATAAACTTCCACCAGGTGTTGTAAATGTGTTAATCGATATTGTCATGAAAAAGACGAAGATGCAATTTCCAAAGAAATATGTTAATTCGGTTGCCAGCCAGTGGGCGCGGCTACAGGTAAAAACGGTGAAAGATGCAATGGAACTCGCCAAGAATCATGAAATTGTTGTGAATGAAAGCAAAAAAGCGGGAAAAAGTACGAACAAAAAGCCGATTCGAAAAGAGTTAATACCTGAGTGGTTTGATGAAAGCTCTGAAGCAGCAAAAGATGCTTCACAAGCAAATAAAACAGAAGATGAAGCGAAAAAGCGTGCCATAGAGGAAAAATTAAAGGCCTTCAGGAAGTAGAGGTGACAGATTGTGGAGAAAATTAACAAAACATTACAGCGGCTGGCCTCGAATGAAAATTTTCAAAAACGTTATCAGCAGCAGCGTCAACAAGTCCTTCAACATCCGGATATTAAAGCATTTTTAGCTGCTCATCAAGACGGGATTACGCAAGAGATGATTGAAAAAAGCATGAGCAAACTATTTGAGTACACAAACCAGAGCAAGGAATGCAACCGCTGCGAGAGTCTTGATAAATGTATTAACTTTATGAAGGGATATCACCCTGAATTGGTGTTTACCCGAAATTCCATCGATGTTGTTTATAAACGGTGCCCAAGAAAAGTCATGGCTGATGAAAAGAAGAAAAATGAAAAGCTGATTAAAAGTCTTTATGTACCTAGAGATATTTTGGAAGCTACCTTTGAGGACTTTGAAGGGGATTCAGGAAGGCTCGATGCTGGCGATAAGGCCGCAACCTTCTTAATGAATTATGAAGCCGGTAAAAAAGCTAAAGGACTATATCTTTACGGAAAATTCGGTGTGGGAAAATCCTATTTGCTAGGGGCAATTGCCAATGAACTGGCGAAAAAACAAATATCCTCGATGATTGTTTATGTACCGGAACTACTTCGAGAAATGAAGAGTTCCATTGCGGATTCCACCTTAAACGAAAAAATCGAAGCACTGAAAAAGGAATCAATTCTCATGTTAGATGATATTGGTGCTGAAGCTATGTCAAGCTGGACAAGGGATGAGGTACTGGGTCCAATTCTCCAGTTCCGGATGCTTGAAAGCCTGCCGACATTTTTCACCTCTAACTTTGATTTTGCGGGGCTGGAGCATCATCTGACCTACAGCCAGCGGGGAGAAGAGGAGAAAATGAAAGCAAGGCGGATTATGGAGCGAATTCGAACCTTGAGCGAGCCGGTGCAGGTAGACGGTCCGAATCGCAGATAACGATGTGAAATAGAAAGTGATACAAGGATTGCCGATAAAAGCCGGCAGTCTTTTTTTAATTTAAATGCAAAAAGCCTGTGTCAGCTAACTTCTATTTTGGCCAAGTCCCCCATATATATTAAAACAGAGATTGGCTGAAAAGGGGGGATTTGGTTGGCAGAAATCATCTTCCGAAGCAAGCTGGAGGCACAAAGATTCTATAACCACTTGCTGAAGTATTTACCATTAAATCCGGATAATCACAATATTCTTCTTTTAGAAGATCGACATATAGTAAAAATTTTAGATGGCGGCTTACCCATTGATATTTTTGATTGGATTAAAACTGCATTTTATGATTTTATTACAAATATCAAGCGCGATGACTGGTTTAGAGAGATAATGAAAGAAAAATTTTATTATGAGGATGTGGAAGAGCAGCAGCAAATAATTGAGATTATTTACTCTGTACTGGATGGACAAAGAAAGGACCTAGCTGTGTTCATCAAGGAAACAAGTATGGAGCCGGATCATATTAGGGAAGCAATCGATCATATTTTTCAGGACAATATCTCTTTTTCGTTTGATTCTTTCCTAAAATTCCGCTTGCGCCCCTATCTCCAGAGTTTAGAAAGCTTTGTGGAGATTGCGATTGATGAATATAAAATGGAACAGGAATATCAAATGTTTGTACAAATGCTTCGGGAGTTTTTGGCGAATCGGGAGCCGAAAATGGATATTCTTCATTTATTATTTGATGAGGAAATTACTTTTTATAATGAACTTTTTGTCGAGATAAAAAGAGGGGAATTAACGAGAATGATTGATCGGAAGCTGCTAGTTAATCATCCTGTTTATGTTGATTCTGCATCGATTGCACCGCTGTTATCGCTGGCGCCGACAACTATTTTTATTTATACGAAGGATCCTGACGAACCGCTGGTTAGAACAATCAAAAATATCTTTGAAGAAAGAGTGACCATAAAAACGTTTGCGGCCCTCCGTGAGCAGAAAAAATGGGCCTCTGAAAAAAATTCTTTAGACAATCAGGGATAAAAAATAAAATTATGGCAATATTTAGTTTTGTGTACCTTGCTTTTTAAATTCGAAGTCATTATAATAACATACATAATAAAAAATTACAGCAACAGTTATGATAAGGATAACAGTATTTTTTTACGGTTCACTAGAGAGGGAGGCCGCGGCTGAAAGTCTCCTAACACGAAAAACATACTTACCACCTTTAAACTTCAGCAGTGAACACCTCAGCTTTTTATGGGGTTAGTAATTGTTGACGGCTACAGCCGTTACCTGACCAAAGTCATTTTCTATGAAGTTGTTGAAAGTGAAAAATTGGGTGGAACCACGTGTTTATTAAAACTCGTCCCTATTCCAGGGACGGGTTTTTTTATTTTTATTAGAAAAGCGACCTTAAATGGCGCTCAAATTTAAGGAGGAGTTGTTATGTCAGACGTTGTTAAGTTTTCGTTTCCTGATGGGGCAGTAAAGGAGTTCCCGCGTGGAACCACAACAGAAGATATCGCCGCTTCCATTAGCCCAGGCCTGAAGAAAAAGGCCATTGCCGGCAAATGGAACGGTCAATTGGTCGACCTTCGCCGTCCAATCTTTGAGGATGGTTCCATAGAAATCGTTGTTCCTGATTCCAGTGATGCTTTAGAGGTATTGCGTCACAGCTCGGCACATTTAATGGCCCAGGCTGTTAATAGGCTTTATCCTAACGTCAATTTTGGCGTCGGGCCGGTCATTGAGGGCGGCTTCTATTATGACATGGATCTTGAGGATTCATTAACACCTGAAGATCTTCCGAAAATCGAAAAAGAAATGGCGAAAATCGTCAACGAAAACCTTGAAATTATTCGCAAAGAAGTAAGCAGGGATGAGGCTGTTCAGCTTTTTAAAGAAATGGATGATCCTTATAAGCTTGAACTCATTGAAGCGATACCCGATGGGGAAACAGTGACACTTTATCAACAAGGTGAATTTGTGGACCTTTGCCGAGGTGTACATGTCCCGTCAACTGGAAAAATCAAAGAATTTAAATTATTGAGCATTGCTGGTGCCTACTGGCGCGGAGACAGCGATAATAAAATGCTGCAGCGCGTATACGGTACAGCCTTTTTCAAAAAAGAGGATTTAGCAGAACACCTTCGCCTGCTTGAAGAGGCGAAAGAGCGTGATCACCGTAAAATTGGCAAAGAATTAAGCCTTTTTACAAATTCTCAATTAGTTGGTCAAGGATTACCGTTATGGCTTCCTAAAGGGGCAACAATCCGCCGCATCGTCGAGCGCTATATTGTTGATAAAGAAGTCCGACTAGGGTATGACCATGTTTATACTCCTGTGATGGGCAGTGTGGATCTTTATAAAACTTCAGGTCACTGGGCCCATTATCAAGAAGATATGTTCCCGGTTATGGACATGGATAACGAGCAATTAGTCCTTCGTCCAATGAACTGTCCGCACCATATGATGGTCTACAAAAATGCAATTCATAGCTACCGTGAACTGCCGATTCGAATCGCTGAACTTGGAACCATGCATCGCTATGAAATGTCCGGCGCCTTATCAGGACTGCAGCGTGTACGAGGAATGACGTTAAACGATGCCCATATCTTCGTCCGGCCTGACCAAATTAAAGATGAATTCAAGCGGGTAGTTAACCTTGTTTTAGCTGTTTATAAAGACTTTAATTTAAATGATTATTCCTTCCGTCTTTCCTACCGTGATCCGAAAGACACTGAAAAGTATTTTGATGATGATGCAATGTGGGAAAAAGCGCAGGGGATGCTTAAGGAAGCAATGGATGATTTGGGTCTTGACTATTTTGAAGCGGAAGGCGAAGCGGCCTTCTATGGTCCTAAACTAGATGTTCAAGTAAAGACTGCCTTAGGTAAAGAGGAAACACTTTCCACTGTTCAATTAGACTTCTTGCTGCCTGAGCGTTTTGACTTAACCTATGTCGGAGAAGATGGCAAACAGCATCGTCCTGTTGTTATCCACCGCGGTGTCGTATCAACAATGGAACGATTTGTAGCCTTCTTAATCGAAGAATACAAGGGAGCATTCCCAACATGGCTCGCTCCTGTACAGGTTCAAGTCATTCCAGTATCGCCGGGTGCACATTATGATTATGCGAAACAAGTTCAAGAACAACTGCAAAACGAAGGCTTCCGTGTTGAGCTGGATGGCCGTGATGAAAAAGTAGGCTATAAAATCCGTGAAGCACAAATGCAAAAAATACCATATATGCTTGTCGTCGGCGACAAAGAAGTCGAAGACCAGGCCGTAAACATCCGCAAATATGGCGAGCAAAACTCTGAGACAAAGCCATTTGCTGAGTTTCTTGCTTCGATAATGGCTGAAGTGAAAAAGGGATAGGATGACAAAAAAGAGGGCACACCTCTTTTTTGTTTTAAAAAAACTGTTGAATAATTTTTTGTTTCTTGGTAAGATAAATCTCGTTGTCATATGTTAGAGTCCATTTGACATTACATCTTTGCTTATGTTATAGTTACTAAGATGAAAATTGAATACTGATTTAGGAAAAGAAGAAGCACCCGCTTCTCACCTGATTGACGCATTTGAGCAGTTGGCAGGTTTTACGTGAACTTTTTGTTTCTTACTTATGTTCTGTAAAGTGTGGGTGTATTCACCCGCACTTTTTTATTTGTGTACTTAAGCAAAAACGCTGATAAAAAGTTTTTCATACCTGTCGATTCGGTCATGATGTTAACTCAGATGGTTCTTGACCTAGACGAAAGTATTCGTGATAAAACCTTGGAGGTGGCTAATTATTAGCAAAGACATGTTGTTAAATGAGGGTATTCGCGCTCGTGAAGTTCGTCTAATTGATCAAAACGGCGAACAATTGGGGATTAAAACCAAATTTGAAGCGTTGGAGATAGCCGGACGAGTGAATCTTGATTTGGTACTTGTAGCGCCAAATGCAAAGCCTCCGGTAGCCCGGATTATGGACTATGGCAAATTTAAATTCGAGCAGCAAAAGAAAGAAAAAGAAGCTCGTAAGAATCAAAAGATCATCACTACAAAAGAAGTTCGTCTGAGTCCGACAATTGATGAGCATGACTTTAATACAAAGCTTCGCAATGCAATTAAGTTCTTGGAAAAAGGCGACAAGGTAAAAGCTTCAATCCGTTTCAAAGGCCGGGCGATTACCCATAAAGAAATTGGTCAACGTGTGTTAGACCGTTTTTCAGCAGCGTGCAAGGAAGTTGCGACCATCGAGTCACATCCGAAAATGGATGGACGTAGCATGTTCCTAGTCCTAGCACCTAAAATCGAAAAGTAATAAGGAGGATATCCCAAATGCCAAAAATGAAAACTCACCGCGGCGCTGCAAAGCGTGTTAAGAGAACTGGTTCTGGTCAGTTAAAACGTGACCATGCTTATACAAGCCACTTATTCGCAAACAAATCTACAAAAGCAAAACGTAAACTTCGTAAAGCATCTCTTATTTCTAAAGGAGATTTCAAACGCGTTCGTCAAATGTTAACTTACGTTAAATAATCAAGAAGTGATCGATTTCGATATTGGAGGGAAATTACATGCCACGTGTAAAAGGCGGTACAGTTACGCGCAAGCGTCGTAAAAAAGTTTTAAAATTAGCAAAAGGTTATTTCGGTTCAAAACATACATTATATAAAGTTGCTAACCAACAGGTTATGAAATCATTAATGTATGCTTTCCGCGACCGTCGCCAGAAAAAACGCGACTTCCGCAAACTTTGGATTACTCGTATCAATGCAGCAGCACGTATGAACGGTCTTTCTTACAGCCGTTTAATGCACGGCTTAAAGCTTGCTGGTATCGAAGTAAACCGCAAGATGCTTGCTGAATTAGCAGTAAGCGATGCAAACGCATTTGCTGAATTAGCGAATGTAGCAAAGCAACAAAACAACAAGTAATTTTATAAAAAGCCATTCTCTTATGACGAGAATGGCTTTTTCTATAAGGAGGAATTCTAGGTATGATTATAGTAGTGGCTGCCTTTCTGGTTATGAATATAGTAGGGCTTTTCATAATGGGAGAGGATAAAAAGCGGGCGAAAAAGCACGAGTACAGAATCAGCGAGCAGACCTTGTGGCTTGTGGCGCTATTTGGAGGAGCTGTTGGAGCAACGGCAGGAATGCAGCTTTATCGTCATAAAACAAAGCATTTATCGTTTAAAATTGGCTTCCCCTTCCTTGCAGGTATTGAACTTGTTCTTTTCTTTACATGGGTAATATAAAAAGCCGCGACGTTGCGGCTATTGGTGTAAAAATTCTTTCACAGGGCTTTTCCAATTGATTTCGGCATTTGGATAGTTCTCAAGTATTTTTTTATCAATATAAAAAAAGTCATCCCTTACTAGCCCTTTAAGAGAAAGTGTACTCTCAGGCCAAATCGAGATGGAGATAACATCAAAGGTGTTACCTAAGGGTCCCATGTATTTTTCACCGGCAAACACCGCACCTTTATAGGTGAGCATAAAGTTTTTTCTAACATCTTCGTTATCGATTAATAAAAATCGGTTATGTTTACGGGCAGATTCAAGTTTTCTGCTCGATGTAAAAAGAATTTTTACCACAGCAAAAAATAAGAAAAAAATGAAAAACAACAAAACGAAGCGCAGTAACCAAATCATGGCCAAGCCTCCTACACCTATTTTTTTTTAATACGAACCATGATGAAAAAAGTTTCAATAATTTTTCTAAAAGGAGTAATGATTGTTATGCAACTTGAAAAACTGTTCGAAATGCAAAAGGCATTGGATCGCCATATTGAAGAAAAGCATGGGCTGCTGAAAGAAGATTTATTTAACAGAAAGGTGCTTGCCTTGCTTGTAGAAATAGGTGAATTAGCTAATGAAACCCGCTGTTTTAAATTTTGGAGTGTGAAGCCATCTTCTGCAAAAGAAGTGATTCTCGAAGAGTTTGTCGATGGGGTACATTTTATTTTGTCGCTGGGAATTGAATGCGGCTTTGATGCGGAACAGATGGAATTGAAAATCCCGGCATCGACTTTGAATGTTACTGATCAGTTCCTTCATGTTTATGAATTTGTAAATATTTTTAAGAAGGCGAAAGATTTAACGAGTTACATAGAATTGTTTGCCGCTTATTTAAAGTTAGCGGAACAGTTGGGATTAACGCAGGGGGAAATTGAGCAGGCATATTTCCGGAAGAATGAAGTAAATTATCAAAGACAGCAGAATAACTATTAGCAGAAAATTTGTAACTTTGCAGTTTTTTTCTGTATAATGGATGACGTACAAATACATAAATCAGGGGGCTAATAGATGGCAAATTTAGATGAAACATTGACAATGTTAAAAGATTTAACCGATGCCAAAGGAATTCCCGGCAATGAGCGTGAAGTGCGCGAAGTAATGAAAAAATACATAGAACCATATGCTGACGAATTGACAACTGATGGACTTGGCAGTTTAATTGCCAAAAAGGTAGGAAAAGAAGGCGGCCCGAAAATTATGGTAGCCGGTCACTTAGATGAAGTTGGCTTCATGATCACTCAAATTGATGATAAAGGTTTCCTTCGTTTTCAACCAGTTGGCGGCTGGTGGGGACAGGTTATGCTCGCACAGCGCGTGACGATTGTGACGAAAAAGGGCGATGTAACCGGTATTATTGGTTCTAAGCCTCCGCATATTTTATCAGCGGAAGCCCGCAAGAAGCCAGTCGAAATTAAAGATATGTTCATCGATATCGGTGCATCAAGTCGTGAAGAAGCTGCGGAGTGGGGCGTCCGTCCTGGAGATATGGTCGTTCCGTATTTCGAGTTTACCGTGATGAACAATGAGAAAATGCTGTTAGCAAAAGCCTGGGATAACCGGATTGGCTGTGCAATCGCGATTGATGTTTTGAAACAATTAAAGGGTGTTGACCATCCTAACGTTGTTTATGGTGTTGGCGCGGTTCAAGAAGAGGTTGGCTTGCGCGGTGCTAAAACGGCAACTTACAAAATCCAGCCGGATATCGGCTTTGCTGTTGATGTTGGTATCGCCGGCGATACTCCGGGGATTTCTGAAAAAGAAGCAATGAGCAAAATGGGCAAAGGACCGCAAGTAGTTGTCTATGATGCGTCTATGGTAGCCCATAAAGGCTTGCGCGATTTAGTTACCGATACAGCTGATGAATTGAACATTCCATATCAATTCGAGTCCATTCCCGGCGGCGGTACGGATGCTGGTTCGATCCATTTGACCCATAATGGTGTTCCAGCGCTTGCGATTACAATTGCGACCCGCTATATCCATTCGCATGCTGCTATGCTTCATCGCGACGATTTCGAAAATGCTGTTAAGCTAATTGTCGAAGTCATTAAGCGCCTAGACCGTGAGACGGTTGATAAGATTACATTTGAATAATCGTTTTGGATCCCTGGCTTTAGTTTCTGGCTGGGGATTTTTTAATATAAAAAAAGCTGCCGTTTGATGTATGGCAGCTTCGGGGAGGTTTTACTTTAACCCGTTTTCAAGGGTTGAAAGCATCTCCTTTTTCTCTTCTTCAGATGAATTTTTCCAAATGACTTCAAATAAAACACCGAGGCCTGGGAGCATTTTTTCTTCGCCATTTTGAATCGCATCAACGATTGTATCCTGTAATTCTTCTTGAGAATTACCTGTAACATTGTGAATAATCGCATTTCGTAAATTTAAGTTCATAACCCCACACTCCTTTTTATCCTGTCTTTCTTTTATATGTTTTCTAATTTTGGTTTTATTATGTATTTTATTTAGGCTATAATGAGAAAATCATATGCAATTATTAAAGGAGAACCAGTTTTGAAATATATTGAATCGATCAATAATCCTAAGGTAAAACAATGGAAAAAGCTTTTAACGAAAAAGGAGCGGGATAAGTCGGGAACGTTTTTAGTTGAAGGTTTTCATTTAGTTGAAGAGGCGATCAAACAAGGGGAGCAAATTTCGGAAATTATCGTTTCTGAAAAAGTCGGCCTTCCGCCGCGCTGGGACTTAGGTTCCACGCCAGTCACAACAATCACGGCAGAGATTTCCGATTCATTATCTGACACCGAAGCCCCGCAAGGAATTTATGCGGTTTGCCGCCAAGCTAATCCGGAGGCGGGTAATGCAAAATCTTTTCTGCTGATCGATGCCGTCCAGGATCCAGGTAATCTTGGGACAATGATTCGCACTGCAGATGCAGCCGGGATTGACGCCGTGATTGTCGGCCGCGGGAGCGTAGATATTTATAACTCAAAGGTGCTAAGGTCAGCTCAGGGAAGCCATTTTCACCTCCCAATTATCAGAGGCGACCTCCATGAGTGGATGGACAAACTTGAAGAAAAAAATATTCCTGTTTACGGGACAGCACTTGAAGGGGCATCCGCTTATACTGATATTTCCGGCGGTGATTCTTTTGCATTGATGGTTGGAAATGAAGGGAACGGTGTCGGCAAAGATTTCCTTGCCAACACAACTGCCAATCTGTATATTCCAATTTACGGCAAGAGTGAGTCGCTAAATGTAGCTGTTGCAACCGGAATTCTTCTCTATTATTTAAAAAAATAGCTGTGTTAAAGCACATTGTTGATTTTGAACACTATGTTGATTGGAGTGGAAGGCGCGAGACTCCTGCGGGAGCAGCGGGACAGGTGAGACCCCGCAGGCGCTATAGCGCCGAGGAGGCTCACCGCCCGCCCCGCGGAAAGCGAAGCGCCTGGAACGGAAATCAACATTCACATTTAACAGCGCCATTTAAAAAAATAGGCGCAAACACGTTTGACCTTTTACTGAAAATTATTATATAATAATGAACAATTGATTATTATAAAAACGATGACGGAGAAAAGTATCCTGCCTAAGGACCATTTAGGGAGAAAGTGCCGCGACTGGAAGCACTTTTATGGTTCAGGACATGAGAAGTTCACCTCCTGAGTTGGCATCGGGACCATTTTTCTATGAAGAATGTAAAGATGCACCGGCATATGCCGTTATCCGAATGAAGCGAACACTTGTGTTTTATACATATCGTGTTTACAAGGGTGGTACCGCGAAACTTTAACCTCGTCCCTTTCCAGGGATGGGGTTTTTTTGTTTTCTTCGGTGCCTGACACCCTTTCTACTGCCTTTGTATTATTGAAGGTGCCTGACACCCATCTACTCGATCAAAAAATAAGGAGGAATAGACATGCAAGAACGTTTGAAGGAATTGCAGGAAGAGGCTATTCAAAAGATTGAACAGTCTGCAAGCTTAAAAGAATTGAATGACATTCGCGTTGCCTACCTAGGAAAAAAGGGCCCAATCACCGAAGTACTGCGCGGAATGGGCAAGCTTTCCGCTGAAGAGCGTCCAGTCATGGGGGCACTTGCCAACGAAGTCCGCGAAGCGATTGCTGTGAAAATCGAAGCCAAACAAAAAGGGCTAGAAGAGGCTGCTGTCCTCGAAAAACTTGCTTCTGAAGGTATTGATGTTACGCTTCCAGGACGCCCTGTGAATGCAGGAAACCACCACCCGCTTACAAGAATCATTGAAGAAATTGAAGACTTATTTATTGGAATGGGTTACCAGGTAGCTGAAGGTCCAGAGGTTGAGCAGGATTATTACAACTTCGAAGCACTTAATTTACCGAAAGGGCACCCGGCCCGCGATATGCAGGACTCCTTCTATATCACGGAGGAAATCCTTCTTCGTACTCACACATCGCCTGTCCAAGCACGGACGATGGAGAAGCATCAAGGTAAGGGGCCAATTAAAATTATTTGCCCGGGTAAAGTGTACCGCCGCGATAATGACGATGCGACACACTCTCATCAGTTCATGCAAATCGAGGGCCTTGTCGTTGGCGAGAATATTCGCATGAGCGACCTTAAAGGCACATTAGAGGTTTTTGCGAAAAAGATGTTCGGTGATGATCGTGAAATCCGTTTAAGACCAAGCTTCTTCCCGTTCACAGAGCCGTCGGTTGAAATGGATATTTCTTGTAAAATTTGCGGCGGCAAGGGCTGCAGTGTTTGTAAGCAAACAGGCTGGATTGAAATTCTTGGAGCCGGCATGGTTCATCCAAACGTCCTTGAAATGGCTGGATATGATTCGAAAAAATACACGGGCTTCGCATTTGGAATGGGACCAGAGCGGATTGCGATGTTGAAATACGGTGTCGATGATATCCGTCATTTCTACACAAATGACGTGCGATTCTTAAAACAGTTTTCGGTAGAAGAATAGGAGGGAATCAAAATGTTTGTTTCATATAAATGGCTCCAGGATTATATCGATTTAACCGGAGTAACGGCAGATGAATTAGCTGAAAAAATTACAAAAAGCGGGATTGAAGTTGAGGGAGTAGAAATCCTTAACGAAGGCATTAAGGGCGTTGTTGTCGGTCACGTATTAGAACGGGAGCAGCACCCTAATGCTGACAAATTAAGTAAATGTCTTGTCGATGTTGGCGAAGAGCAGCCAGTGCAAATTATTTGCGGTGCGCCGAATGTGGCGCAAGGACAAAAAGTTGCTGTTGCCAAAACAGGTGCCGTTTTACCGGGTAATTTTAAAATTAAACGGGCGAAGCTTCGCGGTGAGGAATCGAACGGGATGATTTGTTCCCTTACTGAGCTTGGGATGGAAGGCAAGGTTGTTCCGAAAGAATATTCCGAGGGCATTTTTGTTTTTCCAGCGGATGCAGAGGTGGGCGTTGATGCTCTTGGCTTGTTAAATAGGAATGATGAGGTCCTTGAGCTTAGTTTGACGCCTAACCGCGCAGATTGCTTAAGCATGCTGGGTGTTGCTTATGAAGTGGCAGCAATTCTAGGCAGAGAGGTAAAACTTCCGGAAACCAGTTTGGAGCCAGTTGCTGAAAAAGCTTCTGATTACGTAAAAATTACTGTAGAAGCAAAAGAGGATAACCCATTATACGTGGCAAAAATGATCAAAAATGTAAAAATCGGCCCCGCGCCGCTGTGGATGCAGACACGATTAATGTCAGCAGGTATCCGCCCGCATAATAATGTCGTTGATATTACGAATTATATTTTATTAGAATACGGCCAGCCGCTTCATGCGTTTGATTATGACCGGTTAGGATCAAAAGAGATTCTTGTCCGCCGTGCTGTTGATGGCGAAAAATTTGTAACACTTGATGATGTAGAACGGACATTAACCTCTGAACATCTTGTAATTACAAATGGAACAGAGCCAGTTGCCCTTGCCGGTGTGATGGGCGGAGCGAATTCAGAGGTAACTTCCGATACGACGACCGTTTTATTGGAATCAGCTTATTTTAACGGGGCTGCCGTTAGAAAAGCATCGAAAGACCACGGTTTAAGAAGTGAAGCAAGCGCCCGGTTTGAAAAAGGTGTTGATCCAAACCGCGTTCGTGCAGCTGGCGAACGTGCGGCATATTTAATGGCGAAGTATGCCGGCGGTGAAGTTTTAGAAGGAGCTGCTGAGGCCGATACACTTACAGTTGAACCAGCAGTAGTTTCCATCACGCTTGAAAAAATCAACCGTGTCCTTGGAACAGAGTTAGTGATGGAGGATGTTAAAGAAATCTTTGACCGCCTGCAATTCGAAGTTTCTATCGAGGAAGATACGATTACAGTTACGGCACCAACACGCCGCGGCGATATTAAAATTGAAGAAGATTTACTTGAAGAGGTTGCGCGCCTGTATGGGTATGATAATATTCCAAAGACATTGCCGATTGGTTCTTCAACTCCAGGCAGATTGTCGGACTACCAGAAGAAGCGCCGTGAAGTCCGTCAATATCTTGAGGGAGCTGGTCTGTACCAGGCAGTAACGTATTCGTTAACCAGTGAGGAAAAGGCAACGCAATTTGCGCTTGAAAAAAGTGATACGATTCGTTTAGCAATGCCGATGAGTGAGGAGCGGAGTATCCTTCGTTTAAGCATTATGCCGCAGCTATTAGAAGTCCTTAAATACAATAGTGCCCGTCAAAACGATAGCTTAGCCGTGTATGAAACAGGTGCGGTATTCTTATCAAATGGGGATGATGCGCTTCCTGTTGAGAAAGAGCATTTAGCGGCAGCAGTAACTGGTTTGTGGCACAGCCATTCATGGCAAGGTGAGAAGAAGGCGGTTGACTTCTTCGTTGTTAAAGGAATTTTAGAAGGAATGTTTGCTAAGCTTGGCTTGACCGATCGCGTTGATTACGTCCAGACGCAGCTAGATGGCATGCATCCAGGGCGTACAGCAGAAATACGCTTGAATGGTGAAAAAATCGGCTTCGTCGGTCAAGTACACCCAATCGTCCAAAAAGAGCTTGATTTAAAAGACACCTACGTATTCGAACTATCTTTAAAAGCGGTCCTTGAAGCAGATGCGCCAGTCTTACAATACGAAGCCATCCCACGTTTCCCATCCATCACAAGAGACATTGCCCTTGTGGTAAACAGTGAAACGGTGTCAGGCACCTTATGGGAAATTATAGTAAATTCAGGAGCGCCGCTTCTGAAGGAAGCTGAAGTGTTTGATTTATATGAGGGCGACAAGATGGAAGCAGGCAAGAAATCGATTGCTTTTTCATTAAAATATGCTGATCCTGTGCGTACTTTGACGGATGAAGAGGTAACGAAGGTTCATGAACGTGTACTAAGCGCTTTGCAAGAAAAGGCAGGCGCAGTTTTAAGAGGTTAATTTTATTTGGCTGGCTCGAATTTTTCGAGCTGGCTTTTTCTTTTTTTAGCAGGGAGGGAATTTCGGATTCGCTGATAAAATGTAAAAATTCGCTGATATATGTTCCGAATTCGCCGATATATTTCTAGATTCGCCGATAAATCACTCAAAAGCGCTGATAAATAAAACGGACGAATATTTGTAACATATTTCGCTAAAATTCGGCAGGGATTTCATTCTTCTTTTTAGAAACTACTTATTAATATGAAAGGAGTGAACGTATTGGTTATAAAAGAAAGGACAATTCCATTAGTAATTCTGATTTTGCAGGCATTATGCCGACGGCTGCCACTGAACTACCCCAAATATCAGCAAATTTTGGAGGAACTCGGAAGGAGGCAAGCGGGTTACCAAGGGGAAGTAGCTCTAGATTATTATTTACGTCTCCTTCCGATAGATAAATACTTAATACTCCACGATTTGAATCTTCCCGACGGTGACTACAACTGCCAAATTGATACCCTTCTGCTGACACCAGAATTCGCACTAATAATTGAAGTGAAAAATATGGCCGGTAAATTGTTTTTTGATACCGAAAATGAACAATTTATACAAATAAACAATGAAAAAGAAAAAGGTTATTCTTATCCAATTGCCCAGGCAGAAAGGCATCAAGAGTATTTAAAGAAACTGATGGCTGAACATAAATTTCCCCAGGTCCCAATTGATCATGTAGTAGTCATCAGCAATAACTATTCCTCATATGTTATTACTGGAAAAAATTCTCATAAAGTCCGTCCACGGATATGTAAGGCAGATGTCTTCAACAACAAAATTAAGTATTTTGAAAATCTATATTCCAATCCAATCCTTACCTCGAAGGAACTTCGAAAGCTAAGCCGAATGCTGGTAAAAATGAATACGGTTCCGACAAATTATATTTTAAATAAATATGAAATTAACAAGACGGACTTAGTAACCGGTGTTTTTGGCACGGCTTGCAAACATGGTCCCCTCATTCGAAAGAAACAGAAATGGTACTGCACAAAGTGTGATGAATATTCAAACGATGCACATCTACAAGCACTGATGGATTACTTTTTACTTATAGATACGAAAATAACAAATCAGCAGTTTCGGGAGTTTGCTCATTTAAATTCACCTTATATAGCAAAAAGAATATTACAGTCTGTAAATCTTAATTTTTCGGGAACAAATAAGGTACGCACATACTATCCGAAGACTATTCCCTGGTAAATTTTCAATACGCCGATAAATATTAATTTTCGCCGATAAACCTTAACAATTCGCCGATAAACCTGTAAGATTCGCCGATAAACCTCTAAAATTCGCCGATAAAATTATTTAACAGCCAATGAGTCGTTTTTTTTGTGTTAAGAATGCCTCTAGAAAGAGCCACAATCTTATTTTTGATGATCTTTTTACGAAAAATTCTCTAAAATCCACAAAAAAAGGCTGCCCCACCGACCAAGCCGCGGGGCAACCTCTTTTAAATGCACCTAAAGTTACATTTTTTCATAAATTGCATCATAGTTCTTCGCTAAGGCAACATCTAAATCAGTTAATCCACCTGCATTCCAGGATGTCAGCCGGAGTGTCACCATTTTATAGTCAATTGCAATAAACGGGTGATGATTCTTTTCTGCGGAAAGCGCAGCAATTTCATTCACGAACGCTACACCCTTTAAGAATTCCCGAAAACGATATTTTTTCACAATAAATTTACCGTCTAATTTCCAACCGGTTAATTCAGCAACAGCTGTCGTGATTTCTTCATCATTAAGTCGATTCGCCACTAAAAACCCCTCCATACTACGCTATTTACGTTTTTTATTTACAAGCGCCAACGCCTTCCCGGTATTGGCGAAGTGAAGCTTCACAAACGAAGGCAGAATGTCACGCCCTTTATTCACAATCAACTTAGCAGCCGCGACATCAACCTGTGCCCCAGCGCCTTTTGGAATCTTAAAACCAGCGGCCTCGCCAAGCTTATCGATATATTGAATAAAAGCATAGCGGGCAAGAATACTTGCAGCGGCAACTGCAAGATGGATCCCCTCCGCTTTCGTGCTAAAATAAACATTTTCTTTTGCAATCGCTTTTTGCCCTTTTAAATGCTGATAATAAGTGCTCGGCTGGACAAATTGATCAATAAGGATTGCTTCCGGCTTCTCTGGTGAAATTTTTCCTAACACATTTAGAATTGCCTGGTTATGAAGGACAGCCTTCATTTTTCCTTGGGTCCAGCCTGATTGCTGCACCTGATTATATTTTTCATTTCTCAGTGTCATCAGGCTGAAGGGAACGACATCTTTGATAACCTTGGCAATCGCCATGATTTTTTCATCGCCCAAATCCTTCGAATCTCGGACGCCTAATTCTTTTAATAATGGAATGTGTTCCTTTTTTACATAAGCAGCCACGACGGTAATTGGACCAAAAAAGTCCCCCGTGCCGACCTCATCTGATCCGATGGCAGACATCGCTCCGATACCTGCAGGCAGGTCTCCCTTCGCCGCAGATTTTACTTTGGCAGCAGCTGGCTTTTTAGCAGACCCACCGGCACCGGAACCGGCACTACCAGTACTTGTAGCACCAGCACCGCCAGCTTCGTTTCCACCAGAGCCAACCGAAGCTCCCCGACCGCCAGCACCGTCACCCCATTTCCCCGCCTCATTTTCACAATCATTCCCTTGAAATAGAACTTTCCCTGATTTATAAGCTGTGACCATACAGGCTGGAGTTTTTGCAGCAAACACACTTCCTGGTGGATTTTTAACGACTAACTGTTTACTGTAATAATCCTGCATTTTCATGATTTCAGTCATTCCCAGATTAATTACCACATTTCCCACTATAAAAACACCACATTTCTACTAAATATATCCGACTCTCTTAAATAGGTTTGACTTTTCCACATCCATACGTTCGTGTTATGATATAGAGTAGGATTCTTTGAAGGGAGCATTTACTTTGTCAAAAACAGAAAAAAATAGAACAACCGTTGATATTTACGGACAGCATTACGTCATAATGGGGACGGAAAGCTCGAGTCAAATTCGGCTTGTGGCAGCGTTAGTTGACGATAAAATGCGTGAAATCAATTCTAAGAATCCATCTCTTGATGTCAGTAAACTTGCTGTTTTAACAGCGGTAAATGCTGTCAATGATTATATTAAACTAAAGGATCAATTAGAACGACTGCAAGCAGAACTACAAAAAGAAAAGGACTAAAATATTATGTTCGATTTAATTATTATCATACTTTTAATCATTGGATTCTTTGTCGGCCTTAAAAGAGGCTTTATCCTCCAGCTTGTCCATTTAACAAGTTTTATTATTGCATATATTGTCGCCTATTTATACTACGATCAACTAGCGCCAAAGTTAATTCTATGGATTCCTTACCCGAGGTTTAGTGAAGGGACCACTTTAAAATTATTAACAGACTCTACTGATGCAGAAACGGCCTTCTACCGGGCAATTGCCTTTGTGATTATCTTTTTTGCTGTCAAGATTTTATTCCAAATTATCGGTTCCATGCTTGATTTTATTGCCCATTTACCTGTACTAAAGCAGTTGAATGTTTGGGCAGGGGGACTGTTTGGTTTCTGTGAAGTCTATTTAATTATTTTTATTGTATTATATATTGCTGCCTTAGTTCCAATCGACCTTATCCAGACTCATTTGGACCATTCCGTTTTGGCAAAGGCAATTGTCAATCACACGCCAATCCTTTCACAGCAAATTAAAAGCCTGTGAAAAGTATATTCAGCTGCTTGAACTTCTCCTTAGCAGAGAAGTTTTTCTTTTTTAACCTTAATAAGATAAAATGAAGATGCTAAACTCGTGGGGGCAGGTGGATATTATGTCAGTCAATAAAAAAGAAATTATTCGTTTATTAGAAACGATTGCGATTTATATGGAACTAAAAGGAGAGAACCCATTTAAGGTTTCGGCCTTTCGGAAGGCAGCGGGTGCGCTTGAAACCGATGAACGCGACTTAACAGATATTGAGGATTACACCACTATTTCAGGAATCGGCAAAGGGACAGCCGCCGTGATTGATGAATACATAAAGGAAGGTTCTTCCTCGGTATTAAAAGAACTGAAGGAAGAAGTCCCGGCTGGATTGATTCCGTTACTGCAGCTGCCGGGTCTTGGCGGCAAGAAAATCGCCAAACTTTACAAGGAATTAGCAATCATCGATGTTTCCAGTTTAAAGGCAGCCTGTGAAGCAGGGAAGGTACAAGCACTTGCAGGTTTTGGCAAAAAAACTGAAGAAAAAATCTTAAGTGCCATCGCCAGCGTTGGTTCAAGACCTGACAGGCTCCCAATTGCCTATATGCTGCCAATAGCGGACCAAATTGAAGCGCAGCTTGCCGGAAACCAAGAGATTATCCGTTTTTCACGGGCAGGCAGTCTAAGAAGAATGCGCGAGACCATTAAAGACCTTGATTTTATTATTGCGACCGAAAACACTGATCGCGTTCGCGAGCAGCTGCTTCAATTGCCTGATATCAAAGAAGTGATTGGTGCTGGTGACACCAAGGTTTCAATTGTTCTAGGGTATGAATATGACATTTCCGTTGATTTCCGGCTTGTGAAACCAGAGGAATTTATTACGACTTTACACCATTTCACTGGTTCAAAGGATCATAATGTCCGGATGCGGCAGCTTGCCAAGGAACGCGGCGAAAAAATCAGTGAGTATGGCGTGGAAAATGTGGAGACTGGGGAAATCCGTACCTTCACATCAGAAGAGGAATTTTTCAAGCATTTTGACCTTCCGTTTATTCCTCCTGAAATCAGAGAGGACGGGAAGGAAGTAGAAACGTTCACTGCCAATGAAGAATTAATCGAGCTTGAAGATATTAAAGGCGATCTGCATATGCACACGACCTGGAGTGACGGTGCCCATTCGATTGAAGAAATGGTAGAAGCGTGCCGGAAGCGCGGCTATCAATACATGGCGATCACCGATCATTCACAATATCTCAAGGTGGCAAATGGACTCACTCGCGAGCGGCTTTTGAAACAGGGAGAAGAAATCAAAAACTTAAATAAAAAATATGATGATTTCCTCATCCTTCGCGGTGTTGAAATGGACATTTTACCCGATGGCAGCTTGGATTATGATGACGAATTACTTGCTGAAATGGATTTCGTCATCGCTTCGATTCATTCAGCCTTTACCCAATCAAGAGAAAAGATTATGGAGCGGCTCAAATTCGCCTTAACCAATGCCCATGTGGATTTGATTGCCCATCCAACCGGCAGAAAAATCGGCCGCCGCGAAGGCTATGATGTTGACATCGATTTACTTATTCAACTGGCAAAGGAAACGAATACTGCGCTAGAGTTAAACGCCAATCCGAACAGGCTAGACCTAGCGGCTGAATATTTAAGAAAAGCGCAGGAGGCTGGAGTCAAGCTTCTTATCAATACGGACGCCCACAAATTGGATACATTAAAGCATATGGAAATTGGTGTTTCCGCTGCTAAAAAAGGCTGGATTAAAAAATCAACGGTGTTAAACGCACTTGATAAAAATGACTTACTTGAATTTTTGCATAATAGATAAGAGGAGGTTTTAACTCCATGCAAGAAAGAGCCTTAAAGGTATTAGAATTTACGAAAGTGAGAGAGCAGCTGTTGGAGCATGCCGCATCGTCACTTGGTAGAGACAAAATTAAGGACCTGGTGCCATCGACCGATTTCGCAGAAGTAGTCAAACTTCAAGCAGAAACCGATGAGGCAGCGACGGTTTTTCGGATAAAGCCGACGATCCCGCTTGCAGGGATTCATGATATCCGCGCTCATATTAAGCGTTCGGTCATTGGCGGAGTTCTTAGTCCGCACGAACTCGTCCAAATCGCAAGTACAATCCATGCCAGCCGGCAGATGAAGCGATTTATCGAGGATATTGCTGCGGAAAGAACAGAACTGCCGATTTTATTAGAACAAGTCGCGCAAATCATTCCGCTCACAAACCTTGAGCAGGCTATTAAATTGGCCATTGATGAAAGCGGCGAGGTGCTGGATAGTGCCAGTGAGCTATTGCGCTCATTAAGACATCAGCTTAGATCCAATGAATCACGCGTTCGTGAAAAGTTAGAAAGCATGATTCGTTCCTCGAATGCTAGTAAAATGCTGTCTGATGCGATTGTTACAATTCGAAATGATCGCTTTGTGATTCCTGTCAAACAGGAGTACCGCGGTCACTACGGCGGAATTATTCACGACCAGAGTGCATCAGGACAAACTTTATTTATTGAACCGCAAGTGATTGTTCAGCTAAACAATCAATTACAGGATATTCGTGTCAAGGAACAGCTTGAAATTGAAAGAATTCTCACAGAGCTTTCTGCCCACGCGGCAGAGGATGAAGGTGAACTTCAAGTAATCGTCACTGTTTTAGCTAATTTAGACTTTATTTTTGCCAAAGCAAGATATGGAAAAAAAATCAAAGCAACGATGCCGGTGATGAATAATGAAGGAAGAATCGCGTTATATAAAGCACGGCATCCGTTAATTCCCATCGATGAGGTCGTTGCCAACGATATAATGCTTGGAGAAGAGTTTACCACGATTGTCATTACCGGACCAAATACGGGAGGGAAAACGGTCACCTTAAAAACACTGGGCTTGTGTTCGTTAATGGCTCAAGCAGGATTGCAGGTGCCGGCATATGACGGTTCTGAACTTGCCGTCTTTGATGCGGTTTATGCCGATATTGGTGACGAGCAATCGATTGAACAGAGTTTAAGTACGTTCTCGTCTCATATGGTCAATATTGTTGAAATCTTAAACCGTGTCGATTTCAACAGCCTTGTCCTGTTTGATGAGCTCGGGGCCGGGACCGATCCGCAGGAAGGGGCGGCATTGGCGATTTCGATTTTAGATGAAGTCCACAATCGTGGCGCAAGGGTTATCGCGACCACCCACTATCCAGAATTAAAAGCGTATGGCTATAATCGGGAAGGGGTATTAAACGCAAGTGTTGAGTTTGATGTGGAGACATTAAGTCCGACTTATAAGCTGCTTTTAGGAGTACCAGGTCGGAGTAATGCCTTTGAAATTTCGAAACGCTTAGGCTTAAATGATCGGGTTATTCAAACAGCCCGTTCACATGTGAGCGAGGATACGAATCAAATCGATAACATGATTGCATCTTTAGAAGCGAGTAAGCGCCAGGCAGAAATAGAGCATCAGGAAGCCAGAGATTACTTAAAGTCTGCCGAAATGCTTCATCAGGACTTGCAAAAGCAAATGATGGAATTTTACGAGAAAAAAGACTCGATGCTGGAAAAGGCAGCTGAAAAAGCAGCTGACCTCGTTGATGAGGCTAAACAAGAAGCAGAGCAGGTTATTCGTGACCTCCGCAAGATGAGAACCGAGAAGCACGCCGAAATTAAGGAACATGAATTAATCGATGCAAGGAGGCGCTTGGAAGAAGCGGCACCGGAAATCCCGAAATCCGTAAAGCTTGCTAATAAGAAAACGAAGAAACAAGCGTATATGCCTGGAGACGAAGTGAAGGTGCTTACATTTGACCAAAGAGGGACACTTGTTGAACGAGTGTCTGCAAATGAATGGCAGGTTCAAATCGGCATTTTGAAAATGAAGGTAAAAGAAAAAGATATGGAATACATGAGCACGCCGAAACAAGTGGAAACAAAGCCGATGGCAATTGTAAAAGGACGGGATTCCATTGTTAAACTGGAGCTGGACCTGCGCGGCGAAAGGTATGAAGATGCACTGCTAAAAGTAGAAAAGTATATTGATGATGCCCTGCTTTCGAGTTATCCCCGTGTATCGATTATCCACGGGAAAGGGACTGGGGCGCTAAGGCAGGGAGTTCAGGAATATTTAAGAAACCATCGTTCCGTTAAGAAAATTCGTTTTGGAGAAGCCGGAGAAGGTGGTTCAGGGGTAACCATCGTAGAATTTAAATAATGTCCGGGGAGATAAGCTATGAATCAGTTTTGGGAGAACGAATACATTCAAATCGCTGCCTATTATAGTGTCGTCATTTTATGTATGATTGTCTTTTTAGCTATTTTTGAAGCGGTAACCAAATATAAAAATTGGGAAGAGATAAAAAAAGGGAATTTAGCCGTGGCGATGGCTACCGGTGGAAAAATATTTGGCGTCGCCAATATATTCCGCCATACCATTGCCCTTCACGATTCGTTACTGACAATGGTGGGCTGGGGGATATATGGATTTCTCCTGTTATTAACCGGTTATTTTATCTTTGAATTTTTAACACCAAAATTTAAGATTGACGATGAAATCCAGAATGATAATCGAGCAGTGGGTTTGATTTCAATGGTCATTTCTATTGGCTTATCTTATGTAATTGGTGCAGGAATTTCGTAAGGGGAGAATAAACTGTGGAGACATTAGCTAAGGTACTTCTTGGATTATGCGGATTGTTTTTGCTTATTGGCATTATATATATGGTGTTTTTTGCCTAGAGAGAAATCATCGCTGTGAACCATGACAGCGGTGATTTTTTTCTTTCATGACCCTAGGAACGGGGTTTCCATTTCGTGAAATACTGTACTATAATAGAGGTGGTTGTTGGAATTTTTTAAATAATTTAATAAAGAAAAGGGAGGTTTGTATGTTGGAGTCGAAACCATGGCTGGACGTGTATCCAAAAGAAATTCCTGCCACACTTGAATACTCCTCAGAACCAGTACAGAGTTGCTTACAGAAATCAGCCGAGAAGTTTCCGGAAAAGAGTGCCATTCATTTTATGGGGAAGGAATGGACCTATAAACAACTTTACGAAGATGCCTTGAATTTTGCCGGCTACCTGCAAGGAACCCTTGGTATCTCAAAAGGCGAGCGGGTCGCCATCATGCTTCCGAATACACCACAGGCGGTAATCAGCTATTTTGGTATTTTACTAGCTGGCGGAATTGTTGTCCAAACGAACCCGTTGTATACGGAACGTGAGCTTGAGTATCAAATGAAGGATTCCGGTGCAAAAGCCATCATCACCTTAGATATCCTCTATCCGCGTGTTTCTAAAGTAATGCCGAAAACGGAATTACAGCACATCATTGTCACTGCCATCAAAGACTTTTTACCGTTCCCAAAAAATCTCGTTTATCCCTTCATCCAGAAAAAACAATATGGTATTGTCGTTAAGGTAAGGCACGAAGGAAACATTCATCTGCTAACGGAAATATTAAAAAGCAGGCCGCAAAAAGTAACCGCATACAATTTCGATGCGGAGGAAGATGTAGCCTTACTGCAATATACAGGCGGTACGACCGGGTCTCCGAAGGGTGTCATGTTAACCCATAAAAATTTAATCGCCAACACGGAAATGAGCGAGAAATGGCTATACAAATGCAAACCAGGGGAAGGATCTGTGCTCGGAATTATTCCCTTTTTCCATGTCTACGGGATGACCACGGTCATGATATTGTCGATTAAGATGGCTTATAAAATGATTCTGCTGCCAAAATTTGATGCGCTGACCACGTTAAAAACAATCGAAAAACAGCGTCCAACTTTATTTCCAGGAGCACCAACGATTTATATTGGCCTGTTAAACCATCCGGATTTGAAAAAATATGACCTTTCATCAATTGAGGCTTGTATCAGCGGTTCGGCACCGCTCCCTATTGAAGTTCAACAAAAATTCGAGGAAGTTACCGGTGGACAGCTTGTGGAAGGCTACGGATTAACAGAAGCCTCACCCGTCACCCACTCCAACTTCCTGTGGGACGTAGAGAAAGTAAAGGGCAGCATCGGTGTTCCATATCCTGATACAGATGCCGTGATTCTATCTATGGATAATGGTGAGCCAATACCTGTAGGGGAAATTGGTGAAATTGTCGTAAAAGGTCCGCAGATTATGAAAGGCTACTGGAATCGTCCAGAAGAGACCATGGAAGTCCTCCGTGACGGCTGGCTATATACTGGAGACCTCGGCTATATGGATGAGCAGGGATATTTTTATGTCGTCGACCGCAAAAAGGATATGATTATTGCTGGCGGTTATAATATTTATCCACGTGAAATTGAAGAGGTATTGTATGAGCATCCGGATGTCCTCGAGGCTGTCGCTGCCGGCATACCTGATCCGTACCGCGGTGAAACAGTGAAGGCATATATTGTCTTAAAAGCAGGATCGAAGATAACTGCAGATGAAATAAACGAATATGCAAGAAAATATCTGGCAGCCTATAAAGCGCCGCGGCTATATGAGTTTAGACCTGAATTACCAAAGACAGCTGTTGGAAAAATTTTAAGGAGAATGCTGGTGGATGAAGAAGTCCAAAAAATAGAGGAAGAAAGAAAAAAGCACGCTTAATTATTTTTTTTGAGGATAAAGGCTTGTCTAATTGAAATATTTGCAATAGTATGAAGAAGTATTTTCAGAATTTATTGACAGAAATAACTTTAAAAACTATTATTAAAATATGAATGATGATTCATTCATATTTTTTATCCAAAAAGCTTCGAACTTCAAAGGGGGGATAGCATTGAAAAAAACGAAGCCGAAATATATGCAAATTATTGATGCAGCCGTGATTGTAATCGCTGAAAATGGCTACCATCAGGCCCAGGTATCAAAAATTGCCAAACAGGCCGGAGTTGCTGACGGCACGATTTATTTGTATTTTAAAAACAAAGAAGATATTCTTATCTCCCTCTTTGAAGAAAAAATGGGGAATTTTATTGAAGAAATAGATCTAATGATAGCAGGAAAAGGGACGGCGATAGAGAAGTTATTAATGATGGTCGAAGCTCATTTCAGCCTGCTTTCAGCGGACCACCACCTAGCCATCGTCACGCAATTAGAACTGCGCCAATCGAACAAGGAGTTACGGCTCCGAATTAACGACGTGCTCAAAGGCTACTTAAAGGTGATTGATAAGATTATTATCGAAGGCATAGAATCTGGAGAGTTTTCAAGTGACCTCGATGTTCGACTCGCCCGGCAAATGATCTTCGGTACGATTGATGAAACCGCAACATCCTGGGTGATGAATGAGGAAAAGTATGATCTTGCTAAGCTGGCTTCCCCAGTCCATCGTCTTTTAGTTAATGGATTTAGAAGCCGCTAGCACGTGAAAAATTGGTAGAGGGGGAGTTTAATTGGAATACTTAAAATGGTCTAGTGAGGACAATATCGCGGTCATTACGCTTCAGCGTCCACCGGCAAATGCCCTTTCATCAGGTCTTTTAAGGGAATTGGCAGCAGCACTGGATGAAATTGAACCCAATCGTGAAATCCGGGTAATTGTCATTCACGGAGAAGGGCGTTTTTTCTCGGCTGGTGCGGACATTAAAGAATTTACCACCGTTACTACTTCTGAAGGGTTTGCAAATTTGGGCAAGTATGGACAAGATTTGTTTGACCGGATGGAGAAATTTCCAAAGCCAATTATTGCCGCGATTCATGGGGCAGCCCTTGGCGGCGGTCTTGAGCTCGCAATGGCTTGTCACATCCGCCTTGTCAGCGAAACCGCTAAACTTGGTCTTCCAGAGCTGCAGCTTGGGTTAATCCCTGGATTTGCCGGCACGCAGCGCCTGCCGAAATATGTTGGTACAGCGAGAGCAGCGGAAATGCTGTTCACTTCTGAACCCATCAATGGAATCGAGGCAGTTCAATACGGTTTAGCCAATCATGCCTATCCAGAAGAAGAAGTATTGGAGCAAGCCCATAAACTGGCTGCTAAAATTGCCAAGAAAAGTCCCGGTGCAATTAGCGCTGCTATTCAACTATTAAACTATGCGAAAACAGCCGAGTTTTACGAAGGGATGAAAAAGGAAGCGGAGCTGTTTGGTGAAGTATTCGTCTCGGCTGACGCGAAAGAAGGCATCCAAGCATTTATGGAAAAAAGACAGCCTCACTTTAAAGGTGAATAAACTAACCTTAGCGGATTGCCCGCAAAGGGTTTGTTTTTATAAAAAATTTTCCCAATCTTTCAAACTGAGCGAATGCTCGAAATTATATTAGGAGGGGACCACTAGCATGAACATTTATGTATTGATGAAAAGAACCTTTGATACGGAAGAAAAGATTACCCTTAAAGGCGGAAAAATCAATGAGGATGGTGCTGAATTTATCATCAACCCTTATGACGAATATGCGATTGAAGAAGCAATCCAAGTCCGCGATGCCAATGGCGGCGAAGTAACGGTTATTTCTGTAGGCGGCGAAGAAACGGAAAAGCAGCTCCGTACTGCACTGGCGATGGGCGCAGATAAAGCCGTTCTCATTAATACAGAAGACGATGTTGAAAATGCGGACCAATTCACGACAGCAAAAATTCTCGGTGAATTTTTAAAGGATAAGGATGCTGATTTAATCATTGGCGGAAATGTTGCCATTGATGGCGGAACAGGTCAGGTTGGTCCGCGAGTTGCCGAACTGCTTAACATTCCTTACGTGACTACGATTACCAAGCTTGAAATCAATGGCACCAGCGTAACAGTCACTCGTGACGTTGAAGGGGATTCTGAAATCATCGAAACAAGCCTGCCGCTATTAGTAACGGCACAGCAAGGTCTGAACGAGCCGCGCTACCCTTCCTTACCAGGAATTATGAAAGCGAAGAAAAAGCCGCTTGCTGAATTGGAATTAGACGATCTTGATCTTGAAGAAGATGATGTGGAACCAAAAACAAAAACAATCGAAATTTATTTGCCGCCTAAAAAAGAAGCTGGAAAAGTTTTGGCTGGAGATTTAAACGATCAGGTAAAAGAACTTGTTCACTTGCTTCATACGGAAGCAAAAGTAATTTAATCGTTTTTATTTTAAAATTTGCTCTTTCAGGAGGTAATCATACATGGCAAGAAAAGTATTGGTATTAGGAGAAGTTCGTGACGGATCTCTAAGAAATGTATCATTTGAAGCAATTGCTGCTGCAAAAACAGTTGCAGAGGGCGGAGAAGTAGTCGCTGTATTAGCGGGCGAAGCTGTAAGCGCTTTAGGCGCAGACTTAGTACAGTATGGAGCAGACCGTGTTGTCGTCGTTGAAAATGATAAATTAAAGCAATATACTTCAGATGGTTATGCGCAAGCGTTGCTAGCTGTAGTTGACCAAGAAAAACCGGAAGGGCTGGTATTAGGTCATACTGCGCTCGGAAAAGACCTTGCACCGCGAATTGCCGGCAAGCTCTCATCAGGACTTATTTCTGATGCAGTTGCCGTTGAAGCAGCCGGTGGAAATATCGTCTTTACAAGACCCGTTTATTCCGGTAAAGCCTTTGAAAAGAAAATTGTCACCGACGGGTTAATTTTTGCGACGGTCCGTCCAAATAATATTGCGCCACTAGCAAAGGATGAAAGCAGAAACGGTGAGGTTTCCTCCCTTTCCGTTGACATCAAAGACCTTCGCGCCATCATTAAAGAAGTAGTAAGAAAAGCTAGTGAAGGCGTGGATTTAAGTGAAGCAAAAGTGGTTATCTCTGGCGGCCGCGGCGTGAAGAGTGCTGAAGGATTTGAACCGCTAAAAGAATTGGCTAATGTTTTAGGCGGTGCTGTTGGGGCTTCCCGTGGTGCTTGTGATGCCGATTATTGCGATTACTCCCTGCAAATTGGCCAAACTGGTAAAGTAGTTACACCAGACCTTTACATTGCCTGCGGTATTTCCGGTGCGATTCAGCATTTAGCCGGCATGTCCAACTCGAAAGTAATTGTCGCGATCAATAAAGATCCTGAAGCAAACATCTTCAAAATAGCGGATTACGGAATCGTCGGCGACCTGTTCGAAGTGGTGCCATTATTAACGGAAGAGTTTAAAAAGTTGAAAGTACATTCATCATAACTTACTTGAAGCGAGCGGTGCAAAAGCCGCTCGCTCCGTTATTTTTAGGAATACATAGAACAAACAAGGGGAAAATGAATGAGGAGAGCAATTTATTAGCTTGATTTTCCAATCAATGTTATACTTTCGGTAGTATTTCAGTATTAATTAGGAGGGCAATTTAAATGGCTATTTCACACGTAACAGATCAAAACTTTTCTGCTGAAACAGGTTCAGGCCTTGTACTTGTAGATTTCTGGGCGCCATGGTGCGGACCTTGTAAAATGATCGCTCCCGTTCTTGAAGAACTTGACTCAGAAATGGGCGATAAAGTAAAAATCACAAAGCTTGATGTCGATGACAACCCGCAAACAGCGGCTAATTTCGGTGTAATGAGCATTCCAACCTTGTTGGTTATGAAAAATGGCGAAGTCGTTGATAAAGTAGTCGGCTTCCAGCCAAAAGAAGCATTAGCAAGCGTATTAGAAAAGCACGTATAAACGATTGAAACTTCAAAAAGCCTCAGCTGGAAACCATTCTAGCTGAGGTTTTTTTTGCATGGAAAGGATTTTAAGAAAAACCTCCCACTATCATTTGTTGGCAGTTTGTTTTAAAATTTAAGGATAATTAGGAAAGCGGAAGCGCCCTGTTCAGCGGCGTATGGCCTGGAGCGCTCCAACTGAGATAAAGGAAACACGAAGAGCGTTAGCGATTCGATGTTGACTTATCGTAGGGCGGAGAGCGAAGGACATTAGCCGCTAGGGCGCTGGAGCTGGACAATTCTCGAAGTCCAATGATATAAATTCTGATATTAAAAAAAAACGGATGGGAGTGGCCGGAATGAATGAAATTATCAAGCAGAAACTGACACTGCTGCCGGATCAGCCTGGCTGCTACTTAATGAAAGACCGGCAGGGGACAATTATTTATGTAGGGAAAGCAAAAGTATTAAAAAATCGTGTGCGCTCTTATTTCACCGGTTCGCACGATGGCAAGACGCTCCGGCTTGTAAATGAAATCGAGGACTTTGAATATATCGTAACCTCTTCAAACATCGAAGCACTCTTGCTGGAATTAAACCTAATCAAAAAATACGACCCAAAATACAATATCATGCTGAAGGATGACAAAACCTATCCGTTTATAAAGCTGACTGCGGAAAGACATCCGAAACTAATTATCACAAGAAAAGTAAAAAAGGACAAAGGCAAATACTTTGGTCCATATCCAAACGTTACCGCAGCCAATGAGACAAAAAAACTGCTTGACCGGATTTATCCGCTCCGCAAATGCTCAACGCTTCCCGACCGCGTCTGCCTGTACTACCATTTAGGGCAGTGCCTTGCACCATGTGTGAATGAAGTCGCCGAAGAACAATACAAACAAATGACCGATGAAATTACCCGCTTCCTAAATGGCGGATATAAGGAAATCAAAAAAGAGCTCACCGAAAAAATGACCGCCGCAGCTGAAGAGTTGGATTTCGAGCGGGCAAAGGAATTTCGCGATAAAATTATCCATATCGAAACGATTATGGAAAAGCAAAAAATTACGATGACTGATTTCACCGATCGGGATGTGTTTGGCTATGCAGTCGATAAAGGCTGGATGTGTGTCCAGGTCTTTTTTGTCCGCCAAGGAAAGCTCATCGAACGGGATGTTTCCATGTTTCCTATTTATAACGAGCCAGAGGAAGAAATCTTAACGTTCCTTGGGCAATTTTATACAAAAGCCAATCACTTTAAACCAAAGGAAATTTTAATACAGGATGAAGTAGATCTAAGCCTGGCAGAACAGCTATTAAAGGTAAAGGTTCTGCAGCCGCAGCGGGGGCAGAAAAAAGACCTCGTCAAAATGGCAATAAAAAATGCCAAAATTGCTCTGAATGAAAAGTTTTCATTAATTGAAAAGGACGAGGATCGGACAATTAAAGCGGTAGAAACCCTAGGCGAGCTTTTAGGGATCTATACCCCTCACCGGATTGAGGCATTTGATAACTCCAATATTCAAGGGACTGACCCCGTGTCCGCGATGGTTGTTTTTATCGATGGGAAGGCAAACAATCGAGAATATCGCAAATATAAAATAAAATCGGTTAAGGGTCCCGATGATTATGAATCAATGCGGGAAGTGACGAGAAGAAGGTATTCGCGGGCCTTAAAGGAAGAACTGCCGCTGCCGGATTTAATTATTATTGATGGCGGAAAAGGTCATGTGGAGGCAGTCAGGGATGTGTTAGAAAATGAGCTAGGCTTGGATATCCCGCTGTCAGGGCTTGTGAAGGATGAAAAACACCGAACATCCCAGCTCCTTTACGGCAATCCATTGGAGATTGTTCCTCTGGCAAGAAACAGCCAGGAGTTTTATTTACTCCAAAGAATCCAAGATGAGGTTCACCGTTTTGCGATTACATTTCACCGCCAGCTTCGTGGAAAAAGCGCCTTTCAATCGTTACTGGATGATATTCCAGGCATTGGCGAGAAACGAAAAAAATTATTATTAAAACAGTTTGGCTCAGTGAAAAAAATGAAAGAAGCGGGTGTGGAGGAATTCACAGCACTTGGAATTCCGATAAATGTCGCAGAAGAATTAATCAATAAACTTCATTCACAATGATTGTCAGAAAAAAAAGAACATGCTATAATAAATGAAAATTTAATTTACTATCACTTTTACGTATTAAAGTGAAGGTAGAGGTGCGAGCTTCAAGAGTAGTGGTTCTGAGAAGGATGAGCTTCTGAGAAGAATCATGAAAGGGAAGGTTCGCCGAAGTAAAGAAGATCTCATTTCTTTCTTTGCTGGTCCTGTGTTGAATAAATACTGGATTGTCAAGACGTCTGTCTTGGAGAGCTATCTTACATTGTGTGCGCAAGAATTTTTTGTGTTTATAAAGCAATGAGATGCCCTTCTCATTGCTTTTTTGCGTTAATGGGGAAAAATAACGTATTCAATTGAAAGAGGGAGAAGTCAGGTATGGGGCTTATTGTACAAAAATTCGGAGGAACTTCCGTCGGCAGTGTAAATAAAATTTTAAACGTGGCAGCATGTGTGAAAGAGGAGATAGAGAGAGGCAATAAGGTAGTTGTCGTCGTTTCCGCCATGGGAAAATCGACCGATCAGCTTGTCGGCCTGGCAAAAGAAATTTCGCCACAGCCAAATAAGCGGGATATGGATATGCTCCTTTCCACTGGTGAGCAGGTGACAATTTCGCTCCTGTCAATGGCCTTAAATCAACAAGGAATGGATGCAGTTTCTTTTACCGGCTGGCAGGCAGGAATCGTGACTGAACCTGTTCATGGAAACGCAAGAATCTCGAATATAAATACCGACGCCATCCAGAACCAGCTATCAGCGGGTAAAGTTGTCATTGTTGCTGGATTCCAAGGAATAACAGAAAACGGCGAAATCACCACACTTGGCCGCGGCGGCTCTGATACAACAGCTGTAGCTTTAGCAGCTGCCCTAAAAGCAGATAAGTGCGATATTTACACTGATGTGACCGGAGTGTTTACAACCGATCCAAGGTATGTGAAAGACGCACGCAAATTACTATCTGTTTCTTATGATGAGATGCTTGAGCTCGCTAATTTAGGTGCGGGTGTACTGCATCCAAGGGCAGTGGAGTTTGCCAAAAACTATCAGGTCAAACTTGAGGTTCGTTCAAGTATGGAGAAAATCGAGGGTACAGTCATAGAGGGGGAAGCAGCAATGGAACAAAATCTAGTTGTCCGCGGTGTCGCATTTGAAGATGAAATCACGAGAGTTACCGTATTAGGTCTCACCAATTCATTAACAAGTTTATCAACCATTTTTACTACGCTCGCTCAAAATAATATCAACGTTGACATCATTATCCAAAGCACAACAGAGGCAGGAACAGCCAATTTATCGTTCTCCATCCATACCAATGATTGGCTTGAGACATTAAATGTGCTTGAAGATAATAAAGGCGTGCTCGGTTATGAGCAGCTTGATGCAGAAAATAAATTAGCAAAAGTATCCATCGTTGGCTCCGGAATGATTTCAAACCCTGGTGTGGCAGCCAAAATGTTTGAAGTATTGGCAACCAATAATATCCAAATCAAAATGGTCAGCACATCCGAAATTAAAGTCTCAGCAGTAGTCGAAGAGAAAAACATGCTTAAAGCAGTGGAAGCCTTGCACAAAGCATTCGGACTTGGGAATAATTAGAAAATGGTGTCAGGCACCGTCCTTAGGACGGTGCCTGACACCATGTAAATGAACCGTAGAATTAAATGTGGTCTTTGTTATCCCATTTGACGGTGAATTGGACTTTATTGGATTTCTTTACAGGGTGCTCGTAGGTTTCAGCGATGACTTCTTTTTGAAGTTGGATTTGCTGGGCTAGGAAACCTGCTTCAAGCTGGAAAAAGTGCTCTGCTTTTGATTTCACACGAGACACGATTAAAGGGCTGATTAGTTCAAATTCAAGTTCATTTTTATTTTCCTTTTTTATTTCTAGCTGGCCCCATGAAGCATCAGCGAAAAATTCGATGACTTTATCATAATCAGGTAATGGAAATTTTCGTGCTAGCAGTTTTCCCGCCCAATACAAGATTTCCGGGGTGTCTTTCCCTAGAATCTCCGGTAAAAGGATTTCTCTGATTAGTTCATAACCGAATATGGAGATGGTTCTTGGTTCAGCGGCATTTAGATTTTGATCAACAACTTGGCTTTCTTTCACATGTTTCCCCTCTTTCTATTATTCTATTATATCAATTAGTGTTTAGTTTCAGAACCGTTTACTTTGAAAATCTGATAGAAGAATTTATTATTTTGCAATATTTTTTCATGTTTTCCATCATAATTATCTTTTCCTTACAGACAAAAATTCCTACAGTAAGAAGTTGGTAATTAAAAAGAAGGAAATATAGTTAAATATCATGTCATCCAGTGAAACGAAGGAAATAAATACCAATCCATAATAATATCAATATATTTTAAAAATTTTATTTTTAGTAAAGAATTGTGTATCCGTTTTCTTGACGCTCTATGATGATGGGAGTAAAATGGACATGTCACATTATTGTCACAGTGATGCTTTTGTTTTAATTCTTGAAGGGGAATAGGAGAGAGTGGAAACTTAACATCATTTTTTTACAAATTAAAGGGGGGTAAAATAATGGCGGGTAATCGAGAGTTTGTTAATCGCAGACTGCATTCGCTGCTGGGCGTTATTCCAATCGGGTTATTCCTAGTGCAGCATCTTGTAGTCAACCATTTTATCACAGGAGGACCAGATTCGTTCAATAAGGCTGCAGGTTTTATGGGAAATCTGCCTTTCCGGATTGTTCTGGAAACTGTAGTAATTTATTTACCAATTCTATTTCACGCAATTTATGGACTTTATATTGCTTTTACCGCTAATAGCAATGTCAACAGGTATGGTACATACAGGAACTGGATGTACATACTGCAGCGTATATCAGGTGTGATTACACTGATTTTTATTGCATGGCACGTATGGCAAACACGTGTAGCTGCAGCATTTGGAGCCGAGGTTTCCTATGACATGATGCATGATATTCTATCATCACCATTTATGTTCGTTTTCTATTTAGTTGGGGTTCTTTCAACCATTTTCCATTTTGCTAATGGTTTATGGTCATTCCTTGTTAGCTGGGGAATCACTGTGTCACCACGTTCACAAGTTATTTCTACATACGTGACAATTGGTGTTTTTGTTGTTCTAGCTTTTATTGCGGTTCGAACACTAGTTGCATTTGTTTCTTAATAGAAAAGCGGAAGCGCCCGTTTAGCGCTGGAGCTGGACATTTTATCAAAGTTCAAAGATTAAAATTTTGCTATCATTAAGAAAAGCTTCGGAAAAATAAGGAATTATTGATTGAGGGAGTGAGTCACGAATGAGTAAGGGTAAAGTGATTGTAGTCGGCGGCGGCTTAGCGGGCCTAATGGCTACCATCAAAGTTGCAGAATCAGGAACACCGGTAGAACTATTTTCGTTAGTTCCGGTTAAACGTTCTCACTCTGTTTGTGCCCAAGGCGGTATTAATGGAGCAGTAAATACAAAAGGTGAAGGGGATTCTCCGTGGATTCACTTTGACGATACCGTTTATGGCGGCGATTTCTTAGCGAATCAGCCTCCAGTGAAGGCGATGTGTGACGCGGCACCATTTATTATTAATTTATTTGACCGGATGGGAGTTATGTTTAACCGTACTCCTGAAGGATTACTAGATTTCCGTCGCTTTGGCGGAACACAGCATCACCGTACAGCATTTGCAGGTGCAACAACTGGCCAGCAATTGCTTTATGCGTTGGACGAACAGGTTCGCCGCCATGAAGTGGACGGCTTGGTTACAAAGTATGAGGGCTGGGAATTCCTTGGTACCGTTATTGATGATGATGGCGTCTGCCGCGGGGTTGTCGTTCAAAACCTTAAAACGATGGAAATTAAATCGTTCTCTGGTGATGCTGTCATCATGGCAACAGGCGGCCCCGGGATTATTTTTGGCAAGTCAACCAACTCCGTTATTAATACTGGTTCTGCTGCATCAATCGTTTATCAGCAGGGTGCTACATACGCAAATGGTGAGATGATCCAAATCCATCCTACTGCGATCCCTGGTGATGATAAGCTGCGTTTAATGAGTGAATCAGCACGTGGTGAAGGCGGCCGGATTTGGACATATAAAGATGGAAAGCCATGGTACTTCTTGGAAGAAAAATATCCTGCATACGGAAACCTTGTACCAAGGGATATTGCCACACGCGAAATTTTTGATGTTTGTGTTCGTCAGAAACTTGGAATTAATGGCGAGAACATGGTATTCCTGGATTTATCTCACAAGGATCCGCATGAATTGGATGTAAAACTTGGTGGTATTATCGAGATTTATGAAAAATTCATGGGCGATAATCCCCGTAAAGTTCCAATGAAAATTTTCCCTGCTGTCCACTATTCGATGGGTGGTCTATGGGTTGATTATGACCAAATGACAACCATTCCTGGACTATTCGCCGCTGGTGAATGTGATTACTCACAGCATGGTGCAAACCGATTAGGTGCAAACTCATTGCTATCAGCTGTATACGGCGGAATGGTCGCAGGACCAAACGCTGTTAAATATATTGATGGACTTGAGAAGAGTTCTGAGGCAGTATCGTCTTCCGTGTTTGACCGTCATGTGAAAGAGCAGGAAGAGAAATGGAATTCGATCATGTCGCTAAGTGGTACTGAAAATGCTTATGTTCTTCACAAGGAACTTGGGGAATGGATGACAGATAACGTTACCGTTGTTCGCTACAATGATCAGCTGTTAAAGACAGACGAAAAGATTCAGGAACTTCTGGAACGTTACCAAAACATTAACATTAATGATACATCTAAATGGAGCAACCAAGGAGCAGCATTCACTCGTCAATTACAAAATATGCTGCAATTGGCCCGCGTCATTACGATTGGTGCATACAACAGGAATGAGAGCCGTGGTGCGCATTATAAGCCTGATTTCCCTAAACGTAATGATGAGGAGTTCTTAAAAACAACAATGGCTAATTTCGTTGATGCGAAGACTGCTCCGGAATTCCATTATGCTGATGTCGATACCTCATTAATAAAACCGCGTGAGCGTGATTATACGAAAAAACATTAAATGAAAGGGGAGTAGGAAAGAATGGCAGAAAATAAAACGGTGAAATTTACAATTATGCGTCAGGATAGCGAAAATTCCGCTGCATATGAGGAAGAATTTGAAATTCCTTATCGTCCGAATATGAACGTGATTTCGGCATTAATGGAAATTCGTAAAAACCCTGTCAATGCAAAGGGACAAGCTACTACCCCAATCACTTGGGATATGAACTGTCTTGAAGAGGTTTGCGGCGCCTGTTCAATGGTGATCAACGGCAAGCCGCGTCAATCTTGTTCGGCACTTGTTGATCAATTAACGCAGCCGATTCGCTTAGAGCCAATGAGGACATTCCCTGTCGTCCGTGACCTTCAGGTTGACCGGAGCAGAATGTTTGATTCCTTGAAAAAAGTAAAAGCTTGGATTCCAATCGACGGAACCTATGATCTAGGACCTGGGCCGCGGATGCCTGAGAAAAAACGTCAATGGGCCTATGAGCTTTCTAAATGTATGACATGTGGTGTTTGTTTAGAAGCATGTCCAAACGTCAATAGCAAAACTAACTTTATGGGCCCAGCGGTATTTAACCAAGTTCGTTTATTTAATGCCCATCCAACCGGTGAAATGAATAAAGCGGAACGTTTAAACGCCTTTATGGAGGACGGCGGAATGCAGGGCTGCGGTAACTCGCAAAACTGCGTGCAAGCATGTCCGAAAGGAATTCCGATCACGACTTCAATCGCAGCAATTAACCGCGATGCGACGATGCAAGCATTTAGAAACTTCTTCGGCAGTGATCACGACTAATATTATCAAAACCTTCTTTTCTCCTTGGAAAAGAAGGTTTTTTGTTGTTTTCTTTGGGGGAATACTTAAATGGTTCTTTTCAACATATTTTGTTATACTTGTAATTAAAATGCCCTATTGAAAAGGAAGGTATTTAAAGGTGAAATCAAAGCTTCCATTGATTATTATACTAGCAGGTCTGATTTTTCTAGGAATCGGAATCTGGCAACTGGTAGATGTAAAAATACAAACAAAGGCATCTCTTGAGAAAGCAAAGGAAATCATCACGGGGCAGTCTGGTGAACCGGCGCAAAAAAGAGACAAAAACAGCCCGCCGCCAGAAATGGGTGATACCGTCGGTCTGTTAACGATTCCCAAAATCAAAGCAGAATTAGCGATTGTCGAGGGCACAAATCCGGATGATCTTGAAAAGGGGGTAGGCCATTATAAAGGCTCCTATTTTCCAGGCGACGCAGGACAAATTGTCTTGTCCGGCCACCGGGATACCGTATTCCGCCGCTTAGGCGAGCTGAAACTTGGCGATTCCCTAAAAATGCAAATGCCATATGGGAATTTTGATTATGAAATTACCCATACAAAAATTGTAAAAGCCGATGATACAAGTATTATTACCTTACAAAATAACGAAGAGGAGCTAATCGTAACGACCTGTTATCCATTTCGTTATGTCGGTAATGCACCAGAACGATACATCATTTACGCAAAAGTAAAAAAGTAGATAGATTTAGGCGTGTAACGCCACATATATTTTCTGTGAAGAATAACTAATGATCTAAAAAGAATGAATTGAAAAATAATTACAAAAATGATAATCTAATAGATAAGTGAAAACGGTTGCACTGTTTTCTTTTTTTTTGTTGGTTTATGCAAACGTTTGCACTAAGTAATAAAAAGAGGGAGGTTTTCTTTTGAAAAGGATATTTTCAACGTTATTGGTATTTGTTCTATTGCTTAGCACCTTTATGACACCGCTTGCACAAATGGTAATGGCAGCAGACAAAACCTATGAAAAGGTTGTATTACGAGGGAATGCTGAAGCACTTGATTGGAGTTCGGATAATCATCCACTAACGTACGATGCCAGCGCCGGAGCATGGAAAAGTACAGCGATTCCATTACAGGGCGGGAAAGAAGTAGAATACAAATTTGTTATGAATGATCAGTGGATGGCTGGGGACAATCTTACGTTTACACCGCCACAAACAGGTGATTACATCTTCGTTTTCCATCCTGATCAAGAAAGAACTGTCGACGTTCAGTTGGATTTTTCGAAGTTTACTGGGAAATTAACGTTAAATGTAGCTCTGCCCGCGAACACACCGGATTGGGCTGTTCCAACGGTTGGCTCGTCGTTAAATGGTTTTAACTACTCAGTTACGCCATTAACGAAAACTGCTGATGGTACATGGTCGGTAACTCTTGCCGGCAATGAAGGAGAAGAGATTGAATATCTATATTCGTTGGGAGATGCAAAGCTTACTGAAAAAACAGCCGTAAAACGGAAAGCTGTATTTACGAAATCTGGGAAAGTATATCAGGATATCGTCTCAAGCTGGAATGAAGTTCCTATCGCAAAAGATGTCAAAAATAATAATTCGTATACCCCGGAAATCCCCACTAGTAATGATGATGTAACTGTTAATGTGACTGTAAAGCATTACGGATCGGTTGATGCAGGGGCGATCTATTATTCTACAGATGGGTCCTTCCCAGCTGGAGGCAGGGGCACAGCCGCTGTTGGAAGAGCCGTGAAGCTGGAAAAAGGTACTGAAACAACAGCGAACGGGCTTACAACAACTGTTTTTAAAGGAGTCATTCCGAAACAGCCAAATGAAACCGCTGTAAAATATATTACCGATGTCTGGAGCACAGCTGGAGTTGGTTCGCAATATGCCGATTCAAATAGTCAAAAGCCTGAAGAAGCGACACCATTTGGCTATTATGTTGATCAATTTAACTCACCGCAATGGGCAAAGGATGCAGTCATCTATCAAGTATTTGTTGATCGCTTCAACAATGGTGATTCCTCCAATGATGATCCAACCACAGTAAACCTGCCGTATGATGAAAAATTAAAAGGCTGGATGGGTGGAGATCTTCAGGGTGTAATCGATAAAATCGACTATATTAAGGGTTTAGGTGTAAATACCATTTGGATTTCGCCGGTCTTTGAAGGTCCCTATTCACATGGCTATCACCCTGCTGATTTCAAGGAAATCGACAAGCGCTTTGGTGATAAGGAAACCCTGAAGAAATTAGTTGACCAGGCGCATGCAAAAGGGATGAAGATTGTCTATGACTTTGTTGCCAACCATACTTCATCACAGCATCCATTTTTCGAGGATGCCAAGGCAAAGGGTGAAGGAAGTCCATATTACAACTGGTATACATTCACAGAATGGCCCAATAAATACAAGTCATTTTCCGGTATTTCTGAACTTCCGGAATTAAATAATGACAACCCGGAAGTAAGGAATTATATCATCAATGATGTTGTCCCATATTGGTTAAAGGATCTTGATTTTGACGGCTTCCGCTTGGATCACGCAAAAGGGCCGAGCTATAGCTATTGGGTCGATTTCCGCCATAAGGTTAAGGAGCTCAAACCAAATGCTTACCTTTTCGGGGAAATTTGGGACAGTCGAGAAAAAATCAATTCCTATGCCGGTGAGCTTGATGGGGCAATAGATTTTGGAATGAACGATGCGCTTGTGAATACCTTTGCGAAAGGTCAATCAATGGTCGACCTAAGCAATACCGTGAAGGAAAATATCACGACATACCCTGCTGAATATGTAATTTCGTCATTCCTTGACAGCCATGATAAGCCGCGCTTTATTTATGAAGCGGGCGGAGATGTCAAAAAAATGGAGCTCGCTGTCGCGACACAGTTCACCCTTCCTGGACCGCCAATCATCTATTACGGTGATGAAGTCGGGCTTTCGATGAGCAAGGATCCAAATTCGGTGCAGGATTGGAAGGATCGCTATTATCGCGAAATGATGCCATGGGAGCCTGCAGCCCAAAATGCCGAGTTGCTTAACCATTACAAGGATTTGATAAAACTTCGTAATGATGTTTCAGCGTTCAGAACTGGTTCATTCCAATCCTTATTGGCTAATCAAAATCTGTTTGCCTATGAAAGAGCAGATAAAAATGGCCAATATCTTGTGGTTGTGAACAAAGGTTCGAAAGCGGAAGAAATTGATGTCAACCAACTATATAACCAATTAGAGATTAAAAATGTTACCTTGAAAAATCAGCTTGAAACGGAAGAACTAAAAAATGATAGCAATGGAAATTTAAAGTTTACTAGTAACGGGAAATCCTTCAAGGTCTATAAAGTGGAAGGATTACTGCAATACAGTGATACACCGCTAGATCGAAATAAGGTATATAAAGAGGTTTTATTAAGAGGAACAGCACCGCTTTCGTGGGACAGCTCAAATGATAAGCTTACCTATAACTCAGCCGAAAAAGTATGGAAAAGCGAGCCCGTTGCCTTAACGAAGGGTGCCAAGGTAGAATTCAAATTTGTAAAGGATGGACAATGGCTGGACGGGGAGAACCTCACCTTTACACCAGAGAACTCTGATAAATATGTGTTTGTTTTCCATGCACTCGATGAGAGAAAAGTGGACGTCCGTGTGGCCCAACAAAAAGTAACAACCAAGGTAAAAATTCATTATCAGCCAAAAGTAGGTGATACAAAGGATTGGAATCTCTGGGTTTGGGGAGATGGCAAGGAGGGCAAGGTATATCCATTTACCGGTCAAGACAAGTTTGGCAAAGTGGCAGATGTAGAGCTTGATGGCGATTTTAATCGTGTTGGTTTTATTGTCCGTACCGATGCCTGGGAAAAGGATGGCGGCGACCGGATAATTGATCAGATTTGGTACGGAACTGATGAGGTTTGGATAAAGAATGGTGATGATAAGGTATACACCAGTCCGCCTGACGGAGAGTACCGCGATATACCAAAATACGATAATTTAGAAGTTAGCTTCAACTATTACCGTTTCGATCTTAATTATGATGATTGGGATATTTGGGTATGGACCGATAAATCCGATGGTCAAGCATTGTCATTATCCAATGAAACATCATACGGAAAGCAAGGAACGATCAAGCTTTCTAACTTAAATGGGGCGACGAAAGTAGCCTTTATCGTCCGAAAAAAAGACTGGTCAGCCAAAGATACAGATGGTGACAGATTTATCACCAAATTTACCGCCGACGGAAAGGCCGAGGTTTGGCTTGCTCAAGGACAAGCCCGGATATTTGATAATCCGGCTAAGGTTGACCGCAACCCGAGGATTGTCAAGGCGGCGATTGATGAGCTAAATCAAATTACATTTGAAACCAATTTCCCGTTTGCTTTGAGTGATGCTGAAAATGCAGGCATTAAGTTAACCGGGGCTGAAATTGCAAATGTTGCACCGATTGGGGAGTTAACGAACGGATTAACCAATAAAGTGAAGTTGACTACCAAAAAAGACTTGGACTTGTCTAAAGTTTATAAGGTAAGCAAAGAAGGCTTTGGTGAGGCAACCGTTCAAATGGGTAAAGTAATTGGCAGCAAGTCTTTTGAAGACCAATTCTATTATTCAGGTGCTGACCTTGGAAATAACTATTCTAAGGAAAAAACAAACTTCCGTTTATGGGCGCCAACGGCCAGCGAAGCAAAACTAGTAACCTATGAAAAATGGAATTCAGAAACTGGTACAGAAATCACGATGACCCGTTCTGAAAAAGGCACCTGGACTGCTGAATTACCCGGTGATCAAAAGGGCTTACTTTATACCTATAAGGTGAAAATTGGCGATGCTTGGAATGAAGCGGTCGATCCATATGCAAAAGCCGTTTCGGTTAATGGTGATAAAGGAGCGGTAATGGATGCAGCGGCAACCAATCCGCAAAATTGGAACAGCAAAAAGCCGGCATTAAAAAATCCGGAGGATGCAATTATTTACGAAACACATATCCGAGACCTGACGATTTCAGCTGACAGCGGTGTAAGTAATCAATATAAAGGAAAATTCCTTGGCGTTGCAGAAGCGGGCACAAAAGGGCCGAACGGCTTCAACACAGGGCTGAGTCATCTAAAAGACTTAGGCATCACCCATGTTCAAATTTTACCAATGTACGATTATAATACTGTCGATGAAACCAAACTGGGTCAGCCGCAATTTAATTGGGGATACGACCCGAAAAACTATAACGCGCCGGATGGTTCCTATTCGACAGATCCATACACACCAGCCGTACGGATCAATGAAATGAAGACCATGGTTCAAGCGCTCCACGATAATAATCTGCGTGTTATTATGGATGTCGTTTACAATCATATGTACAATGCCGGAGAGTCAAATTTTCAAAAGCTAGTGCCGGGTTATTATTTCCGTTATAACGAGGACGGCACACTTGCAAATGGAACGGGCGTCGGTAATGACACAGCATCAGAGCATAAAATGATGCGTAAATTCATTGTCGATTCCGTCACCTATTGGGCGAAAGAATATCATATTGATGGTTTCCGTTTTGACTTAATGGGAATTCACGATATTGAAACGATGAAACAAGTCCGTGCTGCCCTAAATAAAATTGATCCGTCGATTATCGTTCTCGGTGAAGGATGGGATTTAAATACACCGCTCGATCCTGAGCTTAAGGCAAATCAAAAGAATGCGACCAAGATGGAAGGCATTGCCCATTTTAACGACGATATTCGCGATGGCTTAAAAGGCAGTGTTTTCGATGAGCTCGATAAAGGGTTTGTTAATGGAAAGACAGGCATGGAGAACCGAATTAAAAAGGGAGTTGTCGGTGGTATTGAATATAGCGACACGATTAAAACCTTTGCTGATGAACCTAGTAAAACCATCACCTATGTTGAAGCACATGATAATTTAACATTGTGGGATAAATTGAAGAAGACGAATCCAAATGATAGTGATGATGTGTTAAAACAAATGCATAAATTAGCATCTTCGATTGTCTTAACTTCACAAGGAACATCATTTATCCATGCCGGCCAGGAATTTATGAGAACAAAAGGCGGCAACGAAAACAGTTATAACGCACCGGATTCAGTGAACCAATTAGATTGGACAAGGCGCAGTCAATTTGCTGCCGAAGTGGAGTATTTTAAAGGCTTAGTGCAGGTCCGCAAGGCTCACCCGGCATTCCGGTTGACAACGGCAGCGGATATTAAAAAGCACTTGAAATTTATCGATACGAAGGCAAACTCTGTCGCCTTCTATCTTGACGGGCATGCAAATGGCGATTCAGCGGAAAAAATCGCAGTTGCCTACAATGCTAATCGCAATCCTGTAGAGGTTACCTTACCGGAAACGGGCAGCTGGAAGCTGATTGTTAATGGTGTCAAAGCAGGTACCGAGGCTATCGAAGTGATAAATGGCGACAAAATTACCATTCCGGCTCTTAGCACCTATGTTTTAACGCTTGGTGAAAAGGAGAACGGTGGCGCTAATCCAGGTGATAACAATGGCGGTCAACCGGGAACAGATCCGGGAACTAACAATCCAGGTGATAACAATGACGGTCAACCGGGAACAGATCCGGGAACTAACAATCCAGGTGAAAACAATGGCAGTCAGCCGGGAACAGGTAACGGAAACACAAATCCGGACCAACATGACAAGACTCCAACAGTGGATTCAAATCATGGACTGCCTTCTACGGCAACCACAATCTATAACTATCTCTTAGCAGGAGGAATCCTCCTATTAGTTGGTGCGAGCATCCTTTTATTTAGAAAAAGAAAAACATATTCATGATTTGAAGGGTTCCTGTATCATTTCAGGAACCCTTTCAATTATTTACTGAATCAATTTCACCTTGGCGCAATAAATATTGTAAAATTCCTTATTTTATGTAAATAATTATATAAGGTAAGAAATCAAATGAACAATCATTCATAATTACGAAGGAGTTTGTCAAAATGGCAAAAGCAGCCTACATCGATGATTTTCATCAATGGGAGCAGGAGTTTGAGTTTAATACCCCAGTTACGGTTCGTTTCTCTGAGACGGATATGTTTGGGCACATGAATAACACGGTTCCGTTCGTTTATTTCGAGGCAGCCAGGATTGAATTTTTTCAAGCCATCGGGTTAATGCAGGAATGGACCCGGCCGGAAAGTGAAACGATTCCTGTGGTTGCCGATCTTCAATGTGATTTTTTACAGCAAATCTTTTTCGATGAAAAGCTAACGATTTATGTGAAGGCACAATCTGTTGGGAATTCGTCTGTTGACCTACACTATCTGGCGAAAAAAGAAGATGGGTCAGCCGGGTTTGTTGGCAGAGGAACGATGGTACAAATATCGAAAAGGACGGGCAGAGGGATTGTGTGGACAGAGGAAATGAGAAATTTGCTTGTCAACTGCAAAAAAGTTGGAATATAATCGGATTTTTTTTAATAAAATCGTTCTCCTCAAAGCAAATATAGTCACTTCAATTGTACCCTTCACATAAGATATGGTGACTAAATATATACCCACCCCACGATTCATTACTGGCGAAGGCAAGGAGGGTTACAATACTTGAAGGAGAACGATTATAATCACAAGCCATTACTCACCAAACGAGAAAGAGAAGTATTCGAACTGTTAGTACAAGACAAAACAACGAAGGAAATCGCTGGTGAATTATTTATAAGCGAAAAAACGGTTCGGAACCATATTTCAAACGCCATGCAAAAGCTTGGTGTCAAGGGGCGTTCACAAGCAGTTGTAGAGCTCCTTCGAATGGGAGAGCTAGAACTTTAGACATGGCCGGCATCCATTTATGGAGGCCGGTTATTTTGATTGAAAAACTTATTTTGGAATAATTCTTATTATGAAGTTAGTAAATCTAAATAGCTTGTAAATATTTGACTATTCTAATAAAATTCGATACTATAATATTGGGATAAAAGAAAATAATGCATTCTCTCGATAAATGTGCCATCATACTGCTCTTAAAACAAGCAGCATAGGGCGAAATTGAGCTGGACAATTCGGTCGTGCTAGACTTAAGCCAGGATGGGACGTTGTCCTATCTTGGCTTTTTTACATACGGTTGGAAAAATTTTAAAGGGGAAGGAACTGAGTAAAGAGAGATGAACAGTTCTATTAAAGTAAGTAAAAATGAAAAGAGGCTCCTTTTAAAAAATTATCTTGAGAAAAATGTAAGCAGGTCTCAAACATTGCTGCACAGCAACCAAGATGCAATCTTCGCCATGGATTTGGAGGGTTACTTTGTTCAAGTAAATCCGGCATATGAGAAATTAACAGGCTATTCAGCACAAGAGGCTGCTAGCATGAAACTCCAATCGCTTATTCCTGTTGGAAGCCTTGATAAAGTATTTCACCATTTTCACAAAGCGGTATTAGGTCAATTTCATAATTTCGATTGCAGGATGACCAACAAAGCGGGGCAAACCCTTGACCTAAATTTGACGAATATACCGATTAGCGTGGATGACCAAATTGTTGGGGTTTATGGAGTAGCAAAGGATATTACCCTATTAAAAAGGAAAAAAGAAGAACTACGAAAAATGGAGGAAATCCATCGATCATTGACAGAAAATGTCTTTGATATGATTATTAGCACAAATTTACAAGGGGAACTTCTTTATGTCTCGCCGGCATGTGAACATATCCTTGGCTATTCTCGTGAAGAATTACAAAGCCGTAATAGCTTTTCTTTACTACATATTGAAGATCGGGATAGGGCATATGCGGACCTTAAAGCTGTGTTCATCAACCAAGAAAATGGGAACGGGTCGTATCGGATTAATAAAAAGAACGGAAGTTTTATTTGGGTGGAAATATTTTGTAAACCAATTGTTGATCCTGATACCCGCTTGGCAGTAGAAATGGTTTGTGTCATTAGGGATATCTCGGAACGAAAAAGAGCCGAAGAAGAGGCAGAAAAACGTGAAGACACGTATCGAGATTTAGTGGAAAATTCACCCGACGCGGTGATTATTGCCAGAGGGTGTGACATGTTATTTATTAATGAAACGGGCAGGAGATTATTAGGTGCTTCTAAAAAGGAGGATATTTTAGATAAGAAGCTTTTAGATATCCTGCACCCTGATTTACACGATACAGCAAAAAAGCGGGCTGAAATTTTAAATAATGAAGCTGCAATGGATTTTATTGAGTATAAACTGATCCGTTTGGATGGCACTATTATTGAGGCAGAAGTAAAAGGCATGCCTACCATTTATGAAAATAAGCCTGCCCGGCATATCATCTTTAGGGATATAACGGAAAGGAAAAAAACACAGCAGCTGTTACTTAACTCAGAAAAATTAACGATTGCGGGACAGCTCGCAGCAGGCATCGCGCACGAGGTGCGCAATCCACTTACTGCGATAAAAGGGTTTTTGCAGTTAATGGAAGCTCAAGTGGATAATAAAACATACTTCACTATTATCCAATCGGAAATGGAAAGAATTGAAATTATTCTCAGTGAGTTATTGCTGCTTGCCAAACCACAGGAGTTAAAATTTGAAAAAGAGAATTTTAATACTTTAATTTATAATGTGAAAACGCTCATTGATACACAGGCAATTATGAATAATATTCAAATTGAAATTGAAAATGATCGTGAAGATCTACTGATTAGATGTGATAAAAACCAATTAAAACAAGTATTTATTAATCTCATAAAGAACGCCATCGAGGCGATGAATCATGGCGGTATCATCACGATTGAGATAAAACAATATGGTCTTGATAAGATTAAGATATATATTAAAGACACCGGAAATGGAGTCCCCCAGCAAATTATAAAAAGGATTGGCGAGCCGTTCTTCACAACAAAAGAGGCTGGCACTGGTTTGGGAATCATGATTTCTAAACAGATTATTGAAAATCATAATGGAAAGTTCCATTTCTGGAGCGATGAGAATGGAACGATTATTGAGGTTATTTTGCCAATAAGTTAACAAAATTGGAAGCTTTTTTGAATGCTGGTTTTTCAACAAGTTGTCCTTGAAATTTTAGCGAAAAAAGTAGAAAATAAGTAAAAGCTATTTCGATATTTAAATCGGAAAAAGGGCTTTATTTCTATAAAGAAGTCTTGAAGAGCAGCATAAATTAGGAGTGTATATTAAATGAAACTGGAAAATTCACAACAAGTGAATGGGGATATTGTCGCAAATATTGAAAAGGATTTGCGCTATATTTCAGGAATCATCAAGCAAAAAGGAAGAGAAATGTTAAGTAATTATAAGATTACTCCTCCACAATTTGTTGCCCTACAATGGCTGTTTGAGGATGGCGATATGACCATTGGGGAGCTTTCCAATAAAATGTATTTGGCCTGCAGTACAACCACTGACCTCGTTGACCGGATGGAGAAAAATTTGCTCGTTGAGCGGGTAAAGGATTCGAGCGACCGCCGTGTGGTGCGAATTCATTTGCTTGAAGAGGGCAATAGAATTATTGATGAAGTGATCAAGAAGCGGCGAGTGTATTTGCAGGAAGTATTAGTGAATTTCTCAGTAGAAGAAATTCAAATTCTTCAAAGCAGCATGATGAAACTGCATCAGGAAATGCGTTAAATGAGGCGAGAAGTTTGAAGCAGCCAATTGGTGTTATCGATTCAGGTGTAGGTGGTTTAACTGTTGCCAAAGAGGTGATGCGGCAGCTGCCAAACGAGAAAATCATCTATTTGGGAGATACAGCGCGCTGTCCTTATGGCCCAAGGACTTCGAAGGAAGTAAAGCGGTTCACCTGGGAACTAACTACTTTTTTATTAGAAAAGAATATTAAGATGCTGGTTATTGCCTGCAACACGGCAACGGCGGCTGCCCTTGATGAAATTCGCAAGGAACTGACGATTCCTGTACTTGGCGTAATTAATCCAGGGGCGCGGGCGGCCATCAAGCGGACAAAAAACTATCGGGTCGGTATTATCGGCACAGAGGGAACTGTGAAAAGCGGCGCTTATGAAAAGGCATTGAAATCGCTTAATAGCAGGCTTTTTGTCACGAGTCATGCCTGTCCAAAGTTTGTTCCTCTAGTAGAGAGCAGCGAATTTGAGGGACCGATTGCCGAAAGAATTGTTGATGAAGCCTTAAAGCCACTAAAGAACCAAAATTTAGATACACTCATTTTAGGCTGCACCCATTATCCTTTACTCGAGCCGCTTATCAATAAGGTAATGGGTGAAAAAGTTAGCGTTATTAGTTCTGGTGATGAGACGGCCCATGAGACAAGTGCCATCCTTCAATATAACGGGCAGCTCGACACTGGTGAAGAGATGCCGGAGCATGAATTTTACACGACCGGTTCCAGAAGATTATTTTCAAAAATCGCTTCACAGTGGCTCGGAATACCGATTAACAATGTGAAAAAAATTAAACTATAATTTAGAGTCCCTTTCAATCGGAGGGGCTCTTTTTCATTGCTTTACAATATAAATGTCCACCCCAGGCGGACATTTGTCCACGAGCGGTGCCTGACACCCCAATTGACACCCCAATTTATTTTAAAAAATAACCTATTTTTCTTTCAGAAGGCGGTCTATTTTTTCGCCGGGCTCGTATACATGATAGTACAAACTGTCTTGGGGGGGAATTTATGTGTCGAAAAATAAAGCAAAGATTCTAGGTGTGACTGTGCTTTCTTCAACCGTGATGCTTTCTGGCTGCGGCTTGTTTGGCGGGGAAACAAAAAAGAAAATTGATCCGCCAAAAACCGTGGCTGTCGGTGATAAAAAAGCTAGTAAGGAAACGGCTGCAAAAGAAAAAGGTCAGGTTGAAAACACGGTAAAAACAGAACTTTATCTTATTGATGAAAACGGCTATGTTGTACCGCAAACATTGAATCTGCCGAAAACTACTTCAGTCGCCAAACAGGCGCTTGAATATTTAGTAGCCAACGGAGCTGTCACCAACATGCTCCCGAATCATTTTCGTGCCGTCCTGCCTGAGGACACTGTGCCTACTGTTGATATAAGTAAAGATGGTGTCGCTACCGTTGACTTCTCGAAGGAATTTAAGAATTATCAGCCTGAAGATGAGATGAAGATCCTGCAATCGGTCACCTGGACGCTGACACAATTTAATAATATTAATTCAGTCAAGCTTAAAATGAATGGCCATGAACTGACCGAAATGCCGGTCAACGGAACCCCTATCAGTGAACATCTTTCAAGGGCCAGCGGAATTAATTTGGATACAACCGATGTGGTTGATATTACCAATACAAAACCATTAACCGTCTATTATGTTGGCGGCGAAGAGGGCTCCTATTACTTTGTGCCAGTTACTCGCCGGGTAAGTAATAATGAAAAGGATAACTATGTAGCGGTTGTTAATCAATTAATCAAAGGACCGAGTGGAAAATCTCCCCTGGTGTCGGAGTTTATGTCTGACGTCAAGCTATTAGAGGCTCCAAAATATGCGGATGGCACGGTTACCTTGAACTTTAATAAGAATATCTTTGGCGGTTTGGAGGATAAAGAAATTTCCCAATCCCTATTAGATGCCCTTGTACTGTCATTGACAGAGCAAAATGGGGTGGAAAAAGTCGCCGTCCAAGTTGATGGAAAAGCAGATATCAAAAATGATAAAGGTAAAAAACTGTCCGAACCTGTAACTCGTCCAGAAAAAGTCAACACAGGTAGTTTTTAAAAAATTATTTTTGTTATACTATATAGTGACCATGACAGAGGTTGGCTCGAATGCCGCCTCTTCTTTATTTGGTATTATCTGTTAATACCGATTTTAAAAAAAGACCAATTGAAGGAGGAAATTTTTGTGCGTGTTGATGGAAGAGAGCCGTTGCAGCTGCGGCCGATACATATTGAAACCAATTATTTAATGCATCCTGAAGGCTCTGTCCTTATTTCTGTAGGAAATACCAAGGTGATTTGCACTGCCAGCATCGAAGACAGAGTTCCGCATTTTATGAGGGGGGAAGGCAAAGGCTGGATTACAGCTGAATACTCAATGCTCCCGAGAGCAACTGAAACAAGAAACATTCGCGAATCTTCAAAAGGGAAAGTCTCAGGAAGGACAATGGAAATCCAGCGCTTAATTGGCCGGGCACTGAGAGCAATTGTCGATCTTGGAGCACTTGGCGAAAAAACAGTTTGGATTGATTGTGATGTCATTCAAGCCGACGGTGGAACACGAACAGCGTCTATTACCGGTGCATTTGTCGCGATGGCGCTCGCGTTAAATTCATTTGCATCGAAAAAGTCATTTTCAAAGTTTCCAATAACGGATTATTTAGCCGCAACCAGTGTTGGGATTTTGCAAAATAACCAAACTGTTTTAGACTTAAACTATGCGGAAGATTCCAAGGCTCAGGTCGATATGAATGTCGTCATGACTGGGAATGGCGAATTTGTTGAATTGCAGGGAACAGGTGAAGAAGCAACGTTTTCCTATGATCAGCTACAGGAACTGTTACATGCGGCACAAGAGGGAATCGTGGAATTATTTGAACAACAAAAAGCTGCCCTTGGTGAGGAAATAACCCAAAAAATCGATAGCAGAAGAAAGAAATAAGAGGAGATTACAATGAAAGAAGTTATTATTGCTACTAAGAATCCAGGAAAAGCTCGGGAATTTGAACATATTTTTGCCAGCAGGGGGATCGTGGTCCGGACATTGCTTGATTTTCCGGAAATCCCTGATGTGGAAGAAACGGGTTCAACCTTCGAGGAAAATGCGATTTTGAAAGCGGAGGCTGTCTCCCAAGCACTAAATAAAATGGTGATCGGCGACGATTCCGGTCTGATGGTGGATGCGCTCGAAGGAAGGCCGGGAATCTACTCAGCGCGCTATGCGGGCGAGCCGAAAAACGATCAAAACAATACCGATAAAGTCCTGACCGAATTGAAAGACGTTCCAGAAGCGGAGAGGACAGCGCGTTTCTACTGTGCGTTAGCAGTCGCCGTTCCGGGGCAGGAAACGATTACGGTGTCAGGCACCTGTGATGGTCGGATTCTTGAAGAACGAAGAGGCTCAAATGGATTTGGCTATGATCCGGTCTTTTATGTGCCGGAACAAGGTGCTGCGATGGCTGAACTATCATCAGATGAAAAAAATAAAATCAGCCACCGTGCCAATGCACTTAAGAAACTGGATGTGGTGCTTGATTCCATTTTAGAGAGAGCCAGACAGTCATGAGCAAGGTGCTAATCGTCAGCGATAGCCATGGATTGACGAAGGAGCTTGAGGTCTTAAGGGAGCGGCATAAAGCCGAAGTAGAAGTAATGATACATTGCGGTGATTCAGAGCTGTCACCGGACGATAAAGCAATTTCTGATTATTTGACGGTCTTGGGAAATTGTGACTTTGGCGGAGGATATCCATTGGAGACAACTTCAGAGGTTGCGGGGCATAAGTTCCTGGTTACACATGGACATCGGTATTCTGTAAAATCTTCGCTGATGAAGTTAAAATATAAGGCTCAGGAAGTAAATGCTGATATCGTCTGCTTTGGGCACTCGCATGTGCTCGGGGCGGAAGTAATCGATGATATCTTATTCTTAAATCCAGGCAGCATCCGTATGCCGCGTGAGCGTATCGAAAAAACATACATGATCCTTGATTTGCTTGAGGAAAAAATAATTCTGTCCGTATTTGAAGTAAATGGCCGGGAAATGACGGAATTGGCTCGAGAATTTGTATTACCAAAATGATGGGGGAAATTGCTTCCCCCAACTTCTTTTATAAAATTACAAAAAAACCTGTTGACTTTTAGATACTAGGGTAATATAATAAATCTTGTCGTTGATTACATCACTATGTCCCAGTAGCTCAGCCGGATAGAGCATACGCCTTCTAAGCGTACGGTCGGGAGTTCGAATCTCTCCTGGGACGCCATTTAAACTACATACCAAAACGCTATATATAAGCCTTCTAGAACGTCAAATGAAACGGTCAGTGCAACGGTCAAAAGCCGAATTGGACCAAAATTAGACGTATGCTAGGAGGCTATTTTTATTATGACGAAAAAGAAGAGTATCTTATCTGTTTCGGGGGACTTGACCGGTTTATTTTCCAAAAATACTTCACAACATGCAACGGTCAATATAGACCGAATGACTATCAAACAGTCGCTCGCAACTATTACTCGGCAAATGGAAATCAGTGGTAATCGACCACGGACAATTAGTGACTACACCATCCAAGTAAATCATTTTGCGGAAACGATTGGCATTAATTATTTAGGTGACATTACAGCAGATACAATTTACGATTGGCTATCAAGCATGCAAGTCAGTAATCAAACAAAACTAATACGTTTAAAATGTTTGAAGGCGTTCTTGTCACGTTGTTTTAGCAATGGGTGGATTTATACACAGTTTTGGAGACCTATCACAATCCGAGTTGATAGTAACGTTAAGGAAGGCGCTACAGAGCGTGAAATTCGCACGTTACTGTCTGTCCTAGACTTAGGTGACTTTGTTCAATTACGAGACGCTACGGCCGCCCTATTGATGTTTAAAACGGGTATCCGGATTAACACTGTGGTTCATCTCGAAAATAGGCACATTGACTTTGCGAAAAAATTACTGCGTTTAGACGGTGCTATCATGAAGAATCACGTTCAATTACTGTTACCATTTGATGATACATTGGACCGCTTGTTAAGGGTTCTGTTGCGGCAGAATAATGTAATTAGAAGTGAGTATGGGGCACAGAATAATTACGTATTTATTACTAAGCAGGGAGGTGTTATATCTAATAGCCCGACTCATAATAACATTCAGAAACGTTTAAACAAGTATTCTAAAAAATACGGTTTACGTAATATAAATCCGCATGCTTTAAGACGTGGATTTGCTAAGTCTTTGTTAAACAAGGGAGCGAACATTGCTGAAATATCGAAGGCGTTAGGTCATAGCAATCTTGCAGTGACAACTCAATACCTACATCTTGACAAGGAAGAAGTTGCAGAAAACATACGTAAATACTTATAGTTATCCTATGAACGTCACCATAACTGGTGGCGGATTTTTTTATTACTAATGGGATGTTTAGCACATAAGGGAAGAAGGACTTGGTTCAAAATTTTAATTTTACAAAAAGTCATTAGTCTAATTTATGGAAGAAATGACATTGATTACTTATAATTGTTATATGAAAATTTTATTCTAACAATGGGAGGAACCAACCTAAATGAAATTTGAGGAGCAACATCCAAACTACAAGACATATTCACATGAAGACTATTATATGAATTCATTCCCATACTCTTTTGTTTCAAGCTTAAAGGGATTTATTCATTCTCAATTAATGAAAGATCAAGAAGAAGCAAATGGTATGGCTTTAGGTTTACAACATAAACTTGCTGCAACAGCTAATTCAGATCCAGCTTATAATGGATCTTACGAGTATATATTCGATGAAATAATAAGTACTTTAAGAAAGTTGGAGAAAAAGGGCTTTCCTAATTTAATGGATGGACTTGCTTCAATATTGGAACACTTTAGTTGTGAAGAAGAATTTGAAGATTTCTTAGAAGGAATTGGTATTGGATATATTGCTATAGAATCATCTATTGGAGAAGTATATTGGAATATGCGAGAAGATGTGGAAGTTCCGGTAAAAAAAATTGAGGAAGTACTTCCGTTAATACCCAACGTTTACAAAGATACTATTGCAAGTTTGGAACATGCCATTAATCTATTTAATGATGCAGGAAATGAAAAAGCACGAAAAAATGCACTTAGGGAATGTATTTCGGCGGTGGAAGGTTTTATGAAGTCAATAACAGGTACAAATGATATAAAACTAGCTGATCAAATGATAGCAAAAGAAAATTTTGCCCATCCAATAATAACTCGTGACGCTTTAAAAGTATGGAATCATATTAATGCAGACCTTTTAGATGTAAGACATGGAAACAATGAGTTTATTTCAAATCTTGGAATGGAGGAAGTTACTTATTATATAGAGAGGTTAGTAGCCTATATAAAATATCTTAATAGTAAGACTAAGTAAAACAATTGGGATGTTTGGGAATATATAGGAAGAGTAACAGGGACTAGATCATAAGGAAAACTAAGGACCGCTAAAAAACGGTCTTTTTTTTATTCTGCAACGGAACGTTTGTTCGTGTATAATTATAATGGAGGTGACTGCTATGACTATACGAGATCGCGGTAAAATAAAATGGAATCCTGCGTCGTTCATGCCGGAAGCATTCGCAATGACTCGCGATATGTTTAAGGATCAAGCACGACATGCAAAGCCGATTCTAGACGAATACCAGACGGAGGAGTTCGACCTGCGCATTAAATACGCAATGGAGTATAAACGTGCGATTCGGCTAACGGTATGGACCGACGGATTTACAACGGACTATACTGGGCGCATAAAGCGCGTTGATCCTATTACGCATGAGTTATGCGTCGAAACGAAACCGGGCGAATATGAGCGCGCTGCATTTGATAGTGTCGTCGGAGTAAGGGTCGTGGATTAACGATAAATATTAAAAACCAGGTTGACCTAATGACCTGGCAATCCACAAAGTAATAGTATGTAAATTATCCGAAAAATTTAAACGAACTAAAGAATGGCACGGAATAGTTTAAAACCACATAAATCATTATTAAGGTGAGTGCGATACCTATAATAGGTCGAACAATTAGTTCTTCTAATAACTCTAAAATAGCATTGAACAAGATATGTTACCTCCAAATTATGTATTTTTATATGTAACTAGTACCATTTTTACTCACTGAATATTGTTGCATTTGGATTAAATTGTTATTTCAAAAGTGTAATCCTTAATCCCTGAATTAATTACCTTACATGCCCAACGGAGAACCTTAGAGCGTTACCGAAACGCTTTGATAACGCAAGCCCGACGAAATTAAAAACGGACACACAACGTACTTATACTCTCGCAGGTATCGATTGTCAGCTACCGAATTCCTGAAGTTGGAAAGCGAGGCGATGAAACGATGGCATATATTTCGAAAAGGTTACCGAATAAGTTAATGATCTTTCACTACGATGAAGGTTACATGGCGATGGAGCACGATGGTACATGCGGTGTGTATAACTGTTACGCTGATACGAAGGAAGCTGCGGAGAAATTGGCGATTTCCAGGTTTATGGAGAAATTTCAAAAACAGCTTTAGGCAAACGACTAACGCAAAGATAGCCTCGTCCAAAGGGTGGGGTCTTTATATTTGAATATCACGAATCTTAACATCATGCTTATCCATATACTCTACGGTATTTAAAATCCTCTTTATTGCATAATTTTTATCCGCTAAATCATCTGCAACAAGTTCTCCAGCTAAATCAAGTAATTGCGTTTTAATTCTTCCAATTGTTAATTTCGCCTCTAGTAAATCGTTCATATCTATAAACGGCCCTTAACGTTTCTAATACATTTCACTTTTTATGTACACATTATGTGGACGTTGTGTGTACGTGTTTTTATTTTGTAAGATGGAAATAAAATCGGTGGTGATTTATTAATGTACTAAATGTTTATGAGTGTAGAGAGGTTGGAAGATAAGCGTACTTCTGCGCCTGCAAGAAAGGTATGGAAACATATTAGAAATAACTTTTCTTTGGATGAATGGTTCAACTCTGAATTAATTTTTGAAACCTTCATTATTCACTTTAATAGACGACAAATTATTAGTGCATTATCTCAATTAGAGAAAAGAGGTTTTATCCATAAAGAACAACAAGGTGTTAGAGTAATTAATGAAAACTTTCTTATCCAACTTATAAAAAGGGTTCCCCAAAAGGATTATGTTCGATTAGCCAATGTTATCGAGAATTATTTTATTGGTACTTCGACTTCAGATGATAGATTACCTAATGGATTGGCAACATTATTTTTGATTGAAGAGCAATATAAAAATATAACGCCGGAAGAATATGCTCAACATCAAATGATGTTAATTATTGATAATTACTTTATGGAGACATATCAATAAAAATAATTAATATCGTTTAGACGCAGCCACAAGGGTTGCGTTTTTTTACTGTTTAAAATTTTTTCTTCTAAATCGATACGGTCATACATAATGGGTCGGATTACATTAATGTAAGGAACTTAAGTGTGAAGGGAGGTTTTAAGAATGGTAACAGCAATAACGATTAGGGTTGTACGAGCCTACCTTGGTTTATCGCAAAGCGACTTAGCTAAAAGGATGCACGTTAGTGTTAGCTTAGTGTCTGCAGTGGAAAAGGGAACAAAACGAATAACACCGGAGTTTGCAAAACATTTTAAATGCGCAGTAGGAATTACAGATTCAGTATTGATTGATCTCCAGTATATACAGAGCAAATTAGCAGAATAAGTTATCTTATTTTTTGGGCAAATAGTGGAATAAATCTACAGAATAGTTGGAGGAAATACCGTTGGATAAATTAGATTATCTAGAAGAACGAATTAATGCAATACAAAATGAATTGAAAGTCACGGAAATGACAGAAAAGGAAATTGATATTGCCTTTGAAAAATGGCTATATAACAAGGTTAGTAAAAAGTTGGTAGAAAAGGATTGATGGAAATTGAAGAATGACTTTAATCATAACGCTGATGGTACAACAACTATCTATATCGAAAGCCTTGACAGATTACTAGAGATGACAATTAGTACCGAGGATTTTCACATTTTAGAAAGTAGAGGCTATAACATCTGTGCCATTTGGAATAAGGTTAGCAGGACTTGGTATGCAATCTGTCGTGGTAAGCATGTTCATCGTTTGCTTAAAGGAGATCCGGAGGGGCAGCACGTTCACCATATAGACCGAAACGGATTGAACAATACTCGAGAGAATTTGGAGGTGGTTACACCAAGTGAACATTTCCGAAAGGAACGTTCCAAAGAGCCGATTGTCGGAGATTCCATCAAAGGTATACCAGTCCATTTTCTTAGCAAGGCAGAGGCGAATAAGAAATTTCCTGATAAACGTTTTTGGTTCCGCTTAGATGTAAATGGATTACATTACAACACATTCGACAATTTCGACGATTTAAATTTACATTCCACTATTTCCGATATGGTAGTGAATCATAGGTTCACTGATGAACAAATCTATGCCCGTTTTTTAAGAGTTGGACATAAAAAAGAACATGTTGCAGCCGTAATCAAGGAGGTCCGTAGATTCTTTCGTACGCCCGATTCTTCTATGTTGAAAGGGAAAATTGCAAATGGGTAATATAGTGAAAATAATCGATAGCATGATGGGAACGGGCAAAACCAGCTACGCCATTCAGTTGATGAAGGAAGCCGAAATAAATCAAAAGTTTATCTTTGTAACGCCGTACTTAGACGAAGTCCAACGTATTAAACAGGAGATTATCAACAGGGACTTTAAAGAGCCCAATGTAAATCACGGATCAGGTACTAAGTTGGAATCGTTAAAACGGTTAATTGCTAAAGGAGAAGATATAGTTACAACACATGCCTTGTTTGCCTTGGCTGATGAAGAATTAATTGAACTGCTTAGTTGGTCAAATTACACGCTGATTATGGATGAAGTAATGGAGGTAATAGCCCAAGTAAAGGTAAAAAAAGGCGATATCCAAATGATGCTGAAAGGCGGAGCGATTGAGGTTGATGCAGGTGGAAAAGTTACCTGGAAAGAACACCCTAAGTTTGACACCACGTTTAGCACTGTTCGGGATTTTGCTTTAGCAAGGAACTTGTATCTAGTGAATAACGTAGCATTCGTTTGGAACTTTCCGGCCAAGATTTTTGATCTGTTTGATAGGGTTTATATAATGACCTATATGTTTGACGGACAATTGCAAAAGTATTATTACGATTTACACAGTATACAGTACGAATATTATTCGGTGGTAAAGGAAGGTGAAAAATACGATCTGCAGCCGAAGTCAGCGGTAAAAGAGGACCATTCAGATTTTAAAAAACTAATCCAAATTTATGAAGGGAAAATAAACGATATCGGCGAGGCTAAAACAGCTTTGTCAAAAAGTTGGTTTGAGAATTCCCATAATAAAGGAAAAGTAAAATCTCTAAAGGATAATCTGTATAATTTCTTAAGGAATGTCCATAAGGCACCTGCAGAAAAGATATTGTGGACAACATTCAAGGACTTTAAGAAAAAAACTGAAAGGAACGGATTTAGAAAAGAAGAATCTGATAATCCCTCCAGGTTGGACATTGGACAAGCCTGTTTTATTCCTTTCAATTTACGTGCAACTAATAAGTACAAGCATAAGGATGTTCTAGCGTTCTGTTTAAATCGTTTCATAAACCCAATCGAGGAACACTTTTTTGAAGCGCAAAATGTGAAAGTCAATGAAGACCTTTTAGCGTTATCCGATTTACTACAATGGATTTTCCGTTAGAAGACCGTGCTAAAATCGTTTGAAAACCTAGTCGTACCAAGGCTTCAAGGTACCTAAGTCTTAAGAGAAAGTATATGTAAATAGAACTTAATAACCTTCGCCTAACGGCTCAGTGATGTAACCAAAGCTTATCAGCTTTAGTCACATCTATAAACATATAAACGTTGAATGTATTATGGAAGACTGCCTAAGCAGGATTCAACTGAGCGTTAGCGAAGGTTAATTACGTCATTTCGATAAGCGTTTATTCGTTTGGTAGATATTCCGTAAATGTCGGAATTATGTAAATGGTTAATCAAATTTTAACATTCAAGCACGGAAACAGACTCATTTAAGCGGAAGTTTATTACTTTTCGACCGTTTTAGCGGATGAACGCAATGTTAATTAAATGGATTACCAGTATATAGTATGTGTTCGTTATAGTATACATCTATATGCGGTGTGTTTCTGTAGGGAAGTTATGGATAGTCACTTGGCGTATAAAATCGCTATCATATATCTATCGGAATGCACAGTTGGGCTGATAGGCTTATCGTAGGGTCAGAGTTACTCTTCCCGTTGTCTTGCAATACCATCTTCTCCTATTACATATGTTGGCATTATTTCTTTATAACTTGAAAAAGTGGGAATTTTGTATGCTCTTTCACCTTCGTATTCTCTTCTTTTAATTTTTTTCTCTCTTTGTTTTTTAATAATTTCTATTTCCTCTTTTCTCCATTCCAACCAGTTCTCAATACTTCCGAATATCATAATTGCCCTGTTCCTGTCGTAGAAGTGGTTTACATTCAGGTTAATCAAATCATACCTTTGAAAGTGGAAAAAAGTAGGAGCACTGTTGATTTTAATGTCGCCACCTGTAACGCTAATATGTTTTTTGACAAATCCTTTTGGATTTTTATCCATAGAAACATCTCCTTAGTTCTTTAGTATTATTATACTATTTATTCAGTTTGGTTTACAAAATTAGTAAGTATTGCTTAACGATAATTTTAGGAGGAAAGTACGCTTAATACTTGGCGGAAACTGTCACTTTTCGGAAAACTACGGGGTACTATCTTTGTTCCTTTAGTATGATAAAGTATGGGTGATATTGAGTTTTGTAGAACACTTACGCTTTACTTCGTTAAAAGATATGACATTTGTGATAATTAGAACTTACCCCCATTAACTACTAAATACAGAGAGTCCATTTTTAAAGTTAATGGTAAGTTATATCAAAAGAAAAAAGGCGATCTTCAATTGTGAAGAATCGCTGCATTGATCAAGTTATTAGGTCCCTAATTTCAATAAAGGTTAAACCTACTTACCTTTTAATTTCATGAATTCATCTGCGTATTGTTCAGCCAAATCTCGGCCATGTTTAACTTCAATAGATTCAGCATTATATTGAGCCTTCTTTGTCCAGTTATAAGATCCGCTAATGACTGTCTTAAGATCTATAATGCAAAATTTATTATGCATGATATTCCCGTACCATCCCCATTGAGAGAGTTTATATGTTTCAAAATAGTCTTTAAACTGTAATCCACCCTTTGTATTTATTTGATCGTCGCATATTATTACTTGTACATTTAAACCTTGTTTGCTTTTACTAACCAACTCTTTGAATAATATTTCGTCAGTGAACCACGCAATAGCAACCCAGATTGTATACTTTGCCTTTCTAATCTCATCAATTATTTGTTTTTGAATATCCTCAAAATGGACTTTAGCCTCAATATACTCATCATAGATTTCGACACCTGTAATGATATATTTCTCATCGATTTTTTCTATACTATATCCATCTAGCTTAATTATTTTATTTATTTTTGTAATAAACTCGGTCTCTTCATCTAAATCTAATTGAGACGATAAATAATTAACAAAATACTCCATAAAATTTTTAAATTGTATACTACCATTGATTTTCTCTAATCGATTCAATGCATATGCTTTTCTACTTATAGATGATTTTGAACTCAATCCATCTCCTGTAAATCCTCTTGGGCCATACACATCTCTTATTCCTACTTGGTTAAAAAACTTTACTAACTTAGGACCAGAGTAATACGGAGATTCACCTTGTTCAACTGCTATTAAATCTTTTAACTCATTTAATGTAAAAGGTTTTAAATTCAACTGACTTCACTCCATTCAAATAAACTTATAAATTAATTCTTCAAATATAGTGCATTTACCTTCCAGAGCGATATTAAATGTGTCTTCGCTTTTCTTTTAGTTTATTTTTCGTAAAGGTATACAATTCCGAACATTTCAAGGACATCCTTCAAACTCGTATTCTATCGTTTTTTATATTGTTCGTAAAAGTGGTGAAGTAAATTTGTGAATATTTGTTTAATATGTATACATTTGCGAACACCTCCGATATACTTTAGGAAAATATATACAGTAAACGAGAGGAGAACGGAAAATGGATAATCGTAAATTTGGCTACATACGTGTAAGCAGTCGGGATCAGAACGAGGCACGTCAGCTGCAATCTATGAAAGAGGTCGGTATTAGCGTTAGGGATATTTTTATCGATAAGCAAAGCGGTAAGGATTTTAATAGGGAGCAGTATCAATCGCTCAAACATCATTTACGGGAAGGAGACGTTCTATACATTCACTCGTTAGATCGATTTGGTCGGAATAAGGAAGAAATCTTAAAAGAATGGGAATGCATTACCAAGGAAAAGAAAGTTGACATTGTGGTACTCGATATGCCCTTGTTAGATACTACAAAATACCAAGATAGCTTGGGGACGTTTATTTCAGATTTAGTATTACAAATACTATCGTGGTTAGCAGAAGAGGAAAGAGAGCGGATCAAGAAACGTCAACGAGAAGGCATTGATGTTGCATTAAAAAATGGAGTGCAGTTTGGCAGACCTAAAGCAGAGATAACGGATGTATTCACTTCGGTTTATACAGAATGGAAAGCTGGAAAGATTACTGCAACAGAAGCGATGAGAAGAGCGGATATGAAGCGGACAACATTCTATAAGTTAGTAAAAGAATACGAGGAACCACATGCGAGCCGTTAAGGTTCGCTTTTCTTGGTGTGCCAGGCATGGCAACTATCTAGGTGGTGAAAGTCCACTGTGGGGGTACACATCGACCAACCACTAAGGAAGCGCAAGGTACTTACCGTGAGGTAAGGGCTGGAGGAAGCGTGGAATAAAATCTTGGCTCGACGAACAGAAATCTGATACTAAGGCTCTACAAAGG